>JANXYO010000142.1 GCA_025356015.1 Spirochaetaceae bacterium | reverse complement strand
CATGGAAGCCTTCATCAGCATGAACTCCTGGGTCAGCCCTATCATGGTGGTCCTCCTCGCCTTCGGCAGCGCCACGACAGTCCTCTTCTGGACCAAGTGGATGGGCATCCTCATAAGGATGGCAGACCCCAAGGCCAAGCGCGGCCTCCTGGAATCGAAGACCTCGGGCCCCGAGCTCCTGTCGGAGGGCATCCTCGCCTTCCTGGCCATCGCCGCCTGCGTGCTCTTCCCCCTGGTCTCGACCTGGGCCGTCGAGCCCTTCCTCCAGGCCTCATTCAACACGGTCTTCCGCCTCGACCAGGGCAACACCTTCATCGCGGTGCTCATGGTAGTGATGACGGTCGCCGTGCCAGGCCTCCTGTACGCGATCACCCGCAAGGGCACAGGGCCCCTGCAGACCGCCTACATGTCCGGTCGTCCCAATGATCCGGGCCTCGTGTTCAAGGGCACGGCCGGAGTCTCCAAGGCCGTCGACCTGCGCTCCTACTATCTCGAGTCATTCTTCAACGAGGACAAGATCCTGAAGGCCGGCATCGGCCTCGCGATCGTCCTCCTCGCCGCGGATTTCGGCGCCGTCCTCATCGGCTTCATCGGAAAGGGCCTCATATGAAAGGCTACGAGCTCTACATCGCCATCGCCTACCTCGTCCTCGCGCCCTTCATCGGCGGCCTCCTCGCTGGCTTCGACCGCAGGATTTCGGCCCGGCTCCAGGGCCGCATGGGACCGCCCCTCCTCCAGCCCTTCTACGACCTGCGCAAGCTCTTCACGAGGAGCCTCGCACCGGTCAACAGGCTCCAGGTGCCCCTGGTCGTGAGCCACCTCGTCTTCGCCGTGCTCACGGGCTTCCTGATCTTCTGGGGCGGGGACATCCTCCTCATCATCTTTGTCCTCACCCTCGCCGGGATCTTCCTCGTGCTCGCCGCCTACTCGACGGGCTCGCCCTACAGCGCCATCGGCGCCGACCGCGAGCTCATCATGATGACGGCCTACGAACCCATGGTGATCCTGACCCTGGTGGGCTTCTTCAAGGTCGCTGGCTCCTTCAACTTCTGGGACATCGCGATGATCGGGAAGCCGACCATCCTCCTCCTGCCGGGTCTCTTCATCGGCTTCGAGTACGTCCTCCTCATGAAGCTGCGCAAGTCGCCCTTCGACCTCTCCACCTCGCATCACGCCCACCAGGAGCTCGTCATGGGCCTGCACGCCGACCTCGGCGGGCCGAGCCTGGGCCTCGTGGAGCTCGCCCACTGGTACGAGAGCGTCTACCTCTACGGCCTCGTGTTCCTCTTCTTCAGCTGGAACCCGATCGCGGCAGTCCTGGGAGTCGTCGGCTCCTACCTCATCGTCATCCTCATCGACAACACGACGGCGCGCGTGAAGTGGGAGCTCGCGCTCTCCTCGGCCTGGGTGGTCGCACTCGTCGCCGGCGTCGGAAACCTCATTCCCTTCTACCTGTTAACGGGGGTCACCCATTGAGCGGCATCGAGAAATCTCCCTGGCTCATCCACTACGACGCCTCGTCCTGCAATGGCTGCGACATCGAGGTCCTGGCCTGCCTCACGCCGATGTACGACGCTGAGCGCTTCGGCTGCATCGTCACCGGCGATCCCAAGCAGGCCGACATCTTCCTCATCACGGGAAGCGTCAACCATCTCAACATCCCCGTCGTCAAGAACCTCTACGAGCAGATGCCCGAGCCCAAGGCCGTGGTCGCCATCGGCGCCTGCGCCTACACGGGCGGGGTCTTCTCCGAGTGCTACAACATCTCAGGCGGCGTCGCCAATGTCATACCCGTGGATGTCTACGTCCCCGGCTGCGCGGCCAAGCCCGAGTCGATCCTCGACGGCGTGGTCAGGGCCGCCCAGATCCTCGCTGAGAAACGGAAATCCTTGAAGGTCTCTCAGCGCGAAAAGCGCAAGGCTATGAAGAAGGCCAAGCGCGTGAAGGGCGGCGCCAAGGCCGCCGGAGGTCAGTCATGATCGTGCGTGAGATCCAGACCCTCGAGGAGATCACCGTCGGTGACCTCATCCCCAAGGTCCACGCCCTCAAGGCCGAGGGCTGGAGGATCATCCAGGTCCTCGCGGTCTCCGGGCCCGAGGCCAACGAGCTCACCTACTCATTCGGGCTCGGGATGCAGTTCAAGCTCCTCCGCTTCAGGGTGGGCTCTGAGCAGACCGTCCCCAGCATCACCCCCGTCTACGTGGCGGCCTATCTCTACGAGAACGAGATCCGCGACCTCTTCGGGGTCAAGATCGAGCGCATCGCGGTCGACTGGCTCGGCAAGGTCTACGACGTCAAGGGCGACAAGCCCTTCAGCAAGGTCACGGTGACCGGCGCCTGCGTCGAATGCCCCCCCTCAACCATCATCCAAGGAACGAAGTCATGAGCGCGCACGAGAAAGCCGCACCCGGACCCACCGTAATCCCCTTCGGGCCACAGCACCCCGTCCTGCCCGAGCCCCTGCACTTCGACCTCGTCCTCCAGGACGAGAAGGTGATCGACGCCATCCCCCAGATCGGCTACATCCACCGCGGCCTCGAGCTCCTCGTCGACAAGCGCGACTACCTGGACTACGTCCACGTCGCCGAGCGCATCTGCGGCATCTGCTCCTTCATGCACGGCATGGGCTACTGCGAGGCCGTCGAGACCCTTCTCGGCATCACCGTACCGGACAGGGGAAGATGGCTACGCACCTTCTGGTGCGAGCTCGAGCGCGTCCACAGCCACCTGCTCTGGCTCGGGCTCGGCGCAGACTCACTTGGCTTCGAAAACCTTTTCATGGCCGCCTGGCGCGCCCGCGAGACTGTCGTGGACGTGGCCGAGGAGACTGCCGGAGGCCGCGTCATCTTCGGCTCAGCCCTCGTGGGCGGTGTGAGCAAGGATCCCAGCGACGAGACCCTCAAGCGCTGCATCGCGGCCATGAAGCCGGTCCGCGCCGAGACCCTGCGTCTCGCCAACGTGGTCATGAACGAGAGCACCGTCCGGCACCGCTTCGAGGGAGTCGGCGTCCTCTCCAAGGAGATGGCCTACGCCCTCGGCGCCGTCGGCCCCATGCTCCGCGCGAGCGGCGTGGACTACGATGTCCGCCGCCGCGGCTACGCGGCCTACGCAGAGGTCGACTTCGAGACCGTCACCGAGACCGCGGGCGACTGCATGGCCCGGGCCCTCGTGCGCGTCCGCGAGATCGAGCAGAGCTTCCACATCATGGACCAGATCGTCGCGACCATGCCCTCCGGGCCGGTCGCCGTCCCGGTCAAGGGCATGCCCCCGGTCGGGGAAGCCTGGGTGAGGCTCGAGCAGCCCCGCGGCGAGGTCCTCTACTACGTGCGCTCAAACGGCACGCGCAACCTCGAGCGTTTCCGCGTCAGGACCCCCACCTTCGCAAACGTCCCGGCCATGGTCGAGGCGGTGCGGGGCGCGTCCCTCGCCGACGTCCCGAACATCATCCTCACCATCGATCCCTGCATCTCCTGCACCGAGAGGTAACAGCGTGGCTTTCCTACCAATGGCGCGGACCGCCTTCCGCAATTTCTTCACCAAGCCGGCGACCCGCCGCTATCCCTTCGTCGTCAGGCCTGTCTTCGAGGCCACGAGGGGCAGAATCCTCAACGACTTCCCCAAATGCATACTCTGCTCCATGTGCGCCAAGCACTGCCCGGCCAACGCGATCGTCGTCGACAAGGCCGCCGGGCTTTGGCGGATCGACCGCTTCGCCTGCGTCATCTGCGGGGCATGCATCAGGGCCTGCCCGGTCAAGTGCCTGGCGATGAGCAACGAGCGCGCCAAGGGCATCGACTTCTCCGACATCCCCGGACGGACCCACGAGCACAACCGTGCGACCGAGCCCGCCGCGCCCAAGCCCGCCGCCCCCGCGGCCGGGACTCCCAATGCATGAGGCCAGCGCCGTCGAGGCCGTAGTCAGGATTGTGGACCAGGAGGTCCGCAGGCTCGACGCGGCCTCGGCGGGCCCTGCCGGCATCGAGGGGAATGCCAGCACGGGCGAGACCCGAGCCACGAAGGTCCGCCTCGTCGTGGGCGAGGGCACCGGCCACATGGAGGCCTCCCTCGTCTTCTACTTTGCTGTCCTCGCCAAGGGGACCAGGGCCGAGGGCGCCGAGCTCCTGGTGCGCTACGTGAAGCCCCGCCTGCGCTGCAGCGCCTGCGACCAGAGCTTCGAGAGGCAGCGCTTCTCCTTCAACTGCCCGAGCTGCGGCGGTCCGGGGGAGATGACCAAGATAGGCAGCGAGTTCTACGTCGACACCATCGATGTGGAGAACGGCCCCGATCCCGCGGCCTTGTCCCAAGCCGTCTAGGGATAATCGGACCGCAGAGACGCACAGTCGCAGAGAGGAGATGAGAGGGAAAGACCCCGGCACCTCATTTCTCCAATCGACAGGCCACGATGTCGTCCGAATCAGTTACCTTCTAGCATCAGCCCTGCTCTGCGCCTCCGCGTCTCTGCGGTTTATTCTCTCCAGCTAGTCCCCAGGAGCAAGTGCATGAGCATTTCCATCGACATCAAGCGCGCGATATATGAAGAGAACGACACCCGCGCCCAGGCGATAAACGCCTCACTGCGCGCGCGTGGCATATTCACCATCAACATCCTCGGCGGACCCGGGGCCGGCAAGACAAGCCTCATCTCAAGGCTCGCCGAGCGCCTTGGAGGCGAGGGCTTTGCTGGCGAGGCCCTCGCGGTAATCGAAGGCGACGTCGCGAGCGACATCGACACGAAGTTCCTGCGCGAGCTCGGCGTCGAGGCATACCAGATCGAGACCGGGGGGGATTGCCACCTCAACGCCCCGATGATCGAGTCGATCCTCTCGAAAATGAGGCTCAAGGACGGCTCCTGGCTCCTCATCGAGAACATCGGAAACCTGGTTTGCCCGGCAGAATACGTCATTGGCGAGGACCTGAAGCTTGTGGTGGCGAGCGTCGCCGAGGGCAGCGACAAGCCCTACAAGTACCCTTTCATCTTCGCCAAGTCGGCGGCCTGCGTCCTCACCAAGATCGACCTCGCCGGGGCCGTCGGCTTCGACGAGGCCTACTTCCGTGCCGGCCTCGCCGCGACGGCGCCGCTCGCCCCCCTCCTGCCCATAAACGGCCGCACGGGCGAAGGCGTAGATGCCGTCCTCGATTGGCTCCGCGCCAGCCGGGCCAGGCTTTCGGGGGCCTAAAAACCAGGGCCCTGACCGCCCGGCCAGGGCTCGGTTCCGGGAGGCATGCGGCCCTTCAGTGCCCGCCCCCCGCCCTTGCCCGAGCCTGGGGCCACAGAATTGCCAACAAGCCAGCCTTCAGGCTAGCCAGCCCTCCATCCTGGGTGCAAGCGCAACCCTTTGAGGGGCTTAAGCGTCTTCTTGGGATCACCCTCAGCATGATCACTACAGCGAGGTCTTCATGACACAAGAGGGGTACATGTCATATTGACATTAACCGTCAGAACTGCAATATTCGACATTGACATCTGGATGGTTTTTGTCAGCAGGAGGATTCCATGTCCGTTCTCATAAGATCCATCGGCGTGCACATTCCCGAGCGGCGGATGACAAACGACGAGCTCGTGGGCCGAGTCGACACCACGGACGAGTGGATCCGCTCCCACACGGGGATCGGCGCGAGGCACATCGCCGCCGACGGGTCCCAGACAAGCGACCTCGCGGCCGACGCCGCCAGGAAGGCCCTCGAAAAGGCCGGCATCGGACCCAAGGAGCTTGATTTCATCCTGGTGGCTACAGCCACCTCGGACTACCTCGGCTTCCCCTCCACAGCCTGCATTGTCCAGGACAAGATCGGGGCCCACGGCTGCCCGGCCTTCGACATCACCGCCGGCTGCACCGGTTTCATCTACGCCCTCGACGTCGCCTCCAGCATGCTCGAGGCCAAGAACGGCAGGCACTGCCTCGTCATCGGGGCCGAGACCCTCACCCGGGTCTCCGACTGGTCGGACAGGGCCACCTGCGTCCTCTTTGGCGACGGGGCGGGGGCGGTTGTCCTCTCCAGGATCGACGAGGGCGGCCGCGGCATCATCAAGAGCATCCTTGGCGCCGACGGCGGCGGCCACCAGGACCTTGTCCTCACCCAGGCCGCGAGGACCAAGACCTTCGAGAATCCCAACCCGATCCACCCCTTCATCGCCATGAACGGCAAGAATGTCTACAACTTCGCCGTGAAGTCGATAACGGTCCTGGTAGAACGCATCCTCCACGCGAGCGCCTACAATCTATCGGACTTCAGGTGGATCGTGCCCCACCAGGCCAACGCCCGCATCGTCCAGGCAGCCGCCAAACGCCTGGGACTCCCCGAGGAACGCTTCTACATGAACATGGAGGAATACGCGAACACCTCGGCGGCGAGCATTCCCATAGCCCTGCATGAAATGTCGCAGAAGGACCTGCTCAAGTCCGGTGACCTCATCATGCTCCTCGGCTTCGGCGCCGGCCTCACCTTCGGAGGCACGGTGATAAGGTGGTAAGGGTGATGCCGGGGCCCGCACCTTCGGCGGGACCGTGATTAGGTGGTGAGGCCCCGGTTTCCGGTCATCTCCCATCTAGCTCTCGTGAACCATAGATTACCGGTCGGCGAAGAGCGCGGGCTTTCAGTATACTACAACAGTATGACATCCTATCCACAGAACGAATTGCATAGCCTTGGGAGGAATGAGACATGAAGACAAGAGTGGTCGTCACGGGCCTCGGCGTCGTAAGTCCGATCGGCAACGACATAGCCAGTTTCTGGAATGCCATGAAGGCGGGCAAGAGCGGAGCCGGACCCATCACGCGCTTCGACGCATCACGTCTCGACGCCCGCATCGCGGCCGAGGTCAAGGACTTCGATCCCCTCCTTTACATGGACAAGAGGGACGCCCGCAAGATGGCCCACTTCACCCAGTTCGCCGTCGCGGCTGCCGTCCAGGCATGGCGGGACGCCGGTCTCGGGGAGGGCTTCACAGCCCCCGAGGGCCAGGAGGCTCCCAAGCTCCCCTACGACTCCGAGCGGGTCGCGACCGTCCTTGGCAACGGCATAGGCGGCGTCGAGGTCCTCGTCGAGTCCCACAAGAAGATGCTCGAGTCAGGCCCGGGGCGCATGCTCCCCATGACCGTCCCCCTCATGATCACGAACGAGGCTGCGGCCAACGTGGCCATCCGGCTCGGCCTCCACGGCATCGCCATGACCTCGGTCACGGCATGCACCTCGGGCACCGACGCCATAGGCCAGGCCATGGACATGATCCGCTCGGGACGCTGCGACATCGCGGTCGCCGGCGGCACCGAGGCTTCGATCACCGAGTTCGGCATGGGCGGCTTCTGCCGTCTCCAGGCCCTGAGCACGAAATACAACGACCAGCCCGAGAAGGCCTCCCGGCCCTTCGACAAGGACCGCGATGGCTTCCTCATGGGAGAGGGCGCGGCTATCCTCATCCTCGAGGACTACGAGAAGGCCAAGGCCCGCGGCGCCAAGATCTACGCCGAGCTCGCCGGCTACGGCGCGACCTGCGACGCCTACCACCTCACCTCGCCCGACCCCGAGGGCAAGGGTGGCGCGAGGGCGATCGCCCTGGCCCTCCAGGACGCGGGCATGAGGCCCGACCAGGTCGACTACTACAACGCCCACGGCACATCGACCCAGATCAACGACCCGACCGAGACCCTCATGGTGAAGCACGCCTTCGGCGAGCACGCGAAGAAGCTCAAGGTCTCCTCGACCAAGAGATGACCGGCCACATGCTGGGAGCAGCCGGCGCCATCGAGGCCCTCGCCTGCATCATGGCCATCACTGACGGCTTCGTGCCGCCCACCATCAACCTCGACAACCCCGACCTCGAGGCCGGCTGCGACCTCGACTATGTCCCGAACAAGGGCGTCTCCATGAAGGTGGGGGCAGCCGCCTCTGCCTCCCTCGGCTTCGGCGGGCACAACGGCGTCGTGGTCTTCAGGAGGGCCGAATGAGCCCGGCCCCAGCTCAGCGGGACGCTGTGCAGAACGACATCGAGTCCTACCTCCCGCACCGCAAGCCCTTCCTCTTTGTCGACACTGTGGACATCGTCGATGGGGAGATCCTCGCGACGAGGACCTATCCCGAGGACGAGTTCTTCTTCGCCGGCCACTTCCCCGAGTATCCGGTCGTGCCCGGAGTCATCCTCGTGGAGACGATGGCCCAGTGCGGCGGCGTCGGTGTCAAGAAGATGGGAATCAACCCCGCGGGCACCTTCATGTTCGCGAAGATCAGGGACGCGCGCTTTAGGCGCCAGGTCAGGCCCGGCGAGAAACTTACGATGAAGATCCGCAATATAAAGGCCTCGGCAAATATCATCCACCAGCGCGGCGAGGGCTACGTAGGTGGGGAGCTGGCCGTCGAGGCCGAATGGATAGCGATAGTCGGAGGATCCTACGGATGAAACTCACGCCCCTGATCAGGAATAACGTCTGCATGAACGCCCACCCACTGGGCTGCGCGAGAGACACGAACTCGCAGATCGAGCGCGCCCGCTCGCGGAAGGAAGCCTACACGAGGCTCAAGGGGCCACAGGCCGTCCTGGTCATCGGCGCCTCCACCGGCTACGGCCTCGCGAGCAGGATCACCGCAGCCTTCGGTTTCGGCTGCCCAACGGTCGGCGTCTCCTACGAGCGCGCCGCGACCGAGACCAAGACGGGCACCCCGGGCTGGTACAACAACCGCGCCTTCGACGAGGCCGCCGCCAGCGAGGGGCTCAAGAGCCGCAGCATCGACATCGACGCCTTCTCCGCCGCTGCCAAGGCGAGCGTCATCGCCGCCGCCCGCGAGATGGGCATACGCTTCGACCTCGTCGTCTACTCGATCGCCTCCCCCGTGAGGACAGACCCCGATACGGGCGCCCTCTACCGCTCGGTGATAAAGCCCATAGGCGGGGTCTACCGCGGGAAGAACGTCGACGTGTTCACGGGCGAGATCTCAAACTCCGAGGTCGAGCCCGCCAATGAGGAGGAGATCGCCCAGACGGTGAAGGTCATGGGCGGCGAGGACTGGGAGCTCTGGATCGAGGCCCTGCGCCAGGCGAAGGTCCTGGCCGAGGCCGCGAGCACCGTGGCCTACTCCTACATCGGCCCCCCCCACTCCTGGCCGATCTACCACGACGGCACGATAGGCCGCGCCAAGGCCCACCTCGAGGCAACCGCGGCAAGGCTCACCGCCTCTTCCCCGGACGGGCTTCGGGCCTTCGTCTCGATCAACAAGGCCCTTGTGACGAGGGCGAGCGCGGTGATTCCCGTCATCCCCCTCTACGTCTCCACCCTGTTCAAGGTGATGAAGGAGAGGGGCATCCACGAGGACTGCCTCGACCAGATCGACAGGCTCTTCCGCGAGCGCCTCTACACCACGGCCGGCCGCGAGGGCGTGCCGCTCGACCAGGGTGGCAGGATCAGGCTCGACGAGCTCGAGATGGGCCAGGCAGTCCAGGCCGAGGTCGAGTCCCGCCTCGCGCGCATAACGCGCAACAACCTCGCCGAGCTCGCCGACCTTGGCGGCTTCCGCTCGGACTTCCTGCGCGTCCACGGCTTCGCGGTCGAGGGCGTCGACTACGACGCGGAGGTGGACGGCCTGGGCACGACCCTGCCTGGCAGCGCCCATCGCGTCCCGGCCCCCGCGCCCCGGCCTCCGGCCTCTGGCGCCGGCGGCGCCGCGGGCGAGACGACGCGCTGCTGCGCCTAAAAGCCGGGAGTGCGGACAGTGAAAAAACGCTCCCGCGAGGGCGGCACCACGGCAAAGCGCCTCGCGGGGCCCCGCGGCCCCTTCAGCGAGGCGGCGAAGGACTACAGGCGGGAGGAGAGGCTGTCGGGCACCCGGCGCCGCACCGACCCCTTGCGGAAATTCTTTCTCGCCCTCATTGACAGATTTTCGAACGAGCCCCGGAGGCAGGACAACACGGCCGCCCGGAAGCCCGATATAGACCGCGACGAGACAAAGGACGATGCGACCCACAGGGGAGGTGACAGGCAATCCTAGCAGCACAAACGGGTATGCCAGTTTCCCGCCCCGTGGGGTGGGTCGCCAGAGTCGCCCTTGGTCGATGCGGTCATCGAAAAGCGCGTATTCCGGGTCGTTCCGGGCCCTCGGCTCGGCACGGCCTTTTTTTTGATGTAGTATCCACTTCCATGAACATCCTCATCCTCGAAAAGGACGAGATCGGGGTACGCCTGCCCCGGGGCGACCGCAGGTGGCGCCATGTCCGCGAGGTGCTGCGCAAGGAGAGCGGGGCGAGGATCGCCGCTGGCCTCGCCGACGGAGAGCTCGGCAGCGCGACCGTCCTCGAGCTCGACGAGACGGGCATGGTCCTCGGCTTCGCGCCCGAGCGGGAGAGCGAGGCCCTCGCGCCCATCACCCTCATCCTTGGCTTTCCACGGCCGATCCAGGCCGCCCGCATCCTCAAGGACCTCGCCAGCCTGGGCGTGGCGAACATAGAGCTCACGGGCACGGAGCTTGGGGAAAAGTCCTACACGCAGAGCGATTTCTTCAGCAAGAAACAGTTCCGCCTTCCCCTCCTCGAGGGCGCCGAGCAGTCGGGCAATCCGAGGCTTCCTAAGGTGCGCACCCACTGGACCCTCGCTCGCTGTCTCGATGCGATGGGCGGACCTGAGGTCGAGGGGCCCCCGGCCGGCCCGGGGCCCGCGACCAGGCTCTTCCTCCACCCCTATGGCGAGACCCTCGACCTAGGAAGCCTTGAACGGATCGCCTCTCCCGTGGTCCTGGCGGTCGGGAGCGAGCGGGGCTGGACCGAGGCCGAGGCGGAAGCCTTGCGCGCGGCGGGATTCCTTCCCGCCCGGCTCGGGAGGAGAATCCTAAAAACCGAGACCGCCGCCCTCGCAGCCGTCATAATTGTGCTTTCAAGGCTCGGTTTGATGTGAGCACTGAGAAATATCACCTTGACTCCGCAAAATTCTCACTCTAGACTCGTGTAAATTGGTGCCGCCCGAAGGCGGCACACTGGATGGAAAGCAGCGCCGCGCGGAATCTAAGGCCGGAGAAGAAGGCTTTGTGGCGTCTATCGCGGACCCCCCCCTAGGAGGCAGCCGGATCCAATTGTGAGACCGTCCATCTCGTCTGGATCATTCTTGTGTTGGCGCGCGTCGCGCGCCGCCGGTTATCCCGAACAGATGTCCATATTCCGGAGGGAATGCTTATGCGAAAGCGGTTTCTCCTAGTAGTCACGGTCCTCATGACGATCAGTCTCCTTCTCGTCGGTTGCGGACCGCCCGCGCCGAAGGTTATCAAGATCGCGACCCAGAGCCCTCTCTCTGGCGGAATGTCGGTCGTCGGAACCGACATCAAGAACGGAGCCCAGCTCGCCATCGAGCAGCTCTCCGGCCCCTTGGTCAAGATGGGCTACAAGGTCGAGCTCGCCCCCTTCGACGACCAGGGCAACCCCGACACCGGCGTCGCCAACGCGAAGAGCATCGTGTCTGACCCGGCGATCCTCGCCATAGTCGGCCACTACAATTCCGGCGTCCAGATCCCCTCATCCGAGGAATACCACGCCGCCGGGCTCGCCAACATCTCTCCCGCGAACACCAACCCCAAGGTAACCGAGCGCGGCTACCTCGAAGTCAACCGCATCTGCGGCCGCGACGACGTCCAGGGCGCTGTAGGCGCCCAGTTCGCCAAGAGCAAAAACATGAAGAGCGCCTACGTCCTCCACGACAAGACGGCCTACGGCCAGGGAATCGCGGAGTACTTCAAGCGCGAGGCCGAGACCCTTGGCATCAAGGTCATGGGATTCGCGGGCACCGAGGAAAAGGCCAACTTCGACGCCATCCTCTCCCCCATCCTCGCCTCCAAGCCCGACGTCATCTACTTCGGCGGCATGTACGACCAGAGCTCGGTCATGTTCAAGCAGGCCCGCCAGAAGGGCTACAAGGGCATGTACCTCTCCGACGACGGCTTCGACTCCTCAGACGCCGCGAAGATCGGTGGCGACTCCCTCCTTGCGGGCGCCGGCACCTACTTCTCGACGGTATCCGGCCCCGCGAGCGTGTACTCCGGCACCGCCAAGTTCATCGCCGATTTCAAGGCGAAGTTCGGCGCCGAGCCCCAGCCCTTCGGAGCCCAGGCCTTCGACTGCGCCGCGATCGCCCTCAAGGCCATCGAGGACGCCGCCGTTGCGGCCAAGAAGATGCCCACCAGGGCCGATGTGACCAAGGCTGTCCGCGCCCTCAAGGACTTCCAGGGAATCACCGGCGTCATCAACTTCAACGCGAAGGGCGACCTCACCAAGGCCAAGTACTTCATCATCCAGGTCACCTCGGGAGATCCCGCCAAGTGGGCGGCGAACAAGATCGACCAGACCCTGGACATCGCTCCCCCCCAGTGAGCCTCAGAATCCTGACATGAAACCTCCCCCGCCCCACTTGTGGGGCGGGGGTATCCGGGAGGCCCCATGAGAAGATTCCTGGGTTCGGAAGCGTTGCGCGAACTAGTATTGCCGCTCGCCAGGATGGCCATATTCGTTCTGGGCGCGGGCGCCCTTTTTTCCGCGATCATGATCGTCCTCGCCCTCTTGAGCAGGGGCTCCGGAGCCGACAAGCTCCTCTTATCAACTCAGAATACAAATATCCTTGCATATACCCTCAGCAACCTGCCCCAGGTCCTCATAGACGGGGTGACCCTGGGCTTCGTGTACGCCGCGATTGCCCTGGGCTACACGATGGTGTATGGCGTCCTCGAGTTCATCAACTTCGCCCACTCGGAGATCTTCGCCATAGGCGCCTTCACCGGCACCGAGTTCCTCATCACGATGGACCGCCTTGGCTTCCTCAAGGCCGCCAGTCCCACTGCTGCCTATGTCTACCTGGCCATCTCCCTCCTCGTCGGAATGATGGCCGCGGGCGGTGTCGCCGTGCTCATGGAGAGGACGGCCTACCGCCCCCTGCGCGACTCCCCCCGCCTCGTCCCCCTCATCTCGGCGATCGGCGTCTCCTTCGCCCTCCAGGACGTCATCCGCCTCGTCGAGAGCCTGACCACGGGCCAGTTCTACAGGGTCATGCCCACCTTCGGCAATTTCGACGACCGCATCCCCCTCTTCTCGATCGCCGGTGTCGACGTGGACATCCAGATCAAGTCCCTCGTCGTCATCGTCGCGGCGGTTATCATGCTGGTCGGCCTGAACTACATCGTCAACGCCACCCGCGTGGGCAAGGCGATACGCTCCGTGGCCCAGGACCGCAACACGGCGGCCCTCATGGGCATCGGCGTCAACGGCGTCATATCCTTGACCTTCCTCATCGGCGGAGCCCTCGGCGGAGCGGCCGGAGTCCTGTACTCGCTCAAGTTCACCCGCATCGACCCCTTCGTGGGCTTCATGCCGGGCATCAAGGCCTTCGCGGCCGCGGTCCTCGGCGGCATCGGCAACCTCACGGGTGCCCTCCTGGGCGGCATCATCCTGGGAATGCTGGAAAGCTTCGCCGGCGCCTATCTTGGCACCTTCACGATGGGAAACTTTGGCGCGGAATACAAGGACATGTTCGCCTTCCTGGTCCTCATCCTTGTCATCATTTTCCGACCCACGGGACTGCTCGGCGAGCAGGTCTCGCAGAAGGCCTAGGAGGATCGCGATGCAGCTCAAGATTCGTGAGGCCTTCGGGAAAACCTGGGACCTCATCAACAAGGGGAAGAACCCCTACTATGTCTCGCTCGGCCTCCTCGCTGTGGCGGCCGTCCTCGTCTACCTGAGCCCGAGGTC
>JANXYO010000077.1 GCA_025356015.1 Spirochaetaceae bacterium | reverse complement strand
CGACAAGCTGGTGGCGGCGATCAAGCCGGCCGTGCTCGAGATACTTGACGTCAGGGAGAGCTAAGGGCCCTTCAGCGTGACGAGGAAGCAACGCGGACCTCGTCACGCGCCCGCTCCCGCGATCCGTGCCCCCTCCCATCGGCACCGTGCTCACCGCCGGGGTCCCCCTGATCTTCGTCATGCAGACCATGCTCGACGCCAAGGGCAACCCCGTCCCGGCCTGGAGGACCTTCTGGAACACCTTTGGCGCCTCCAACCAGCTCCTTGCCGCCCTCGCCCTCGTCGGCGTAACGGTCTGGCTCATCAGCTCCCGGCCCCTCAGCAAGGTCTGGCTCGTTTATTGCCTCGCGCCTGAGCCTGGAGCCTCTTGGGGAGCCCGCCGGGTCTTTCGGCCGCCGCCTAGAATAGGCGTATCAGGAGCATGTACAGGGCCGTCCCCGCGCCGATGCTCAGGAGCACGTTGCGCTTCCAGAGCTGGAAGAGGGCGACGAGGAGGGCGGCCGCGATCTCGCTGAGGCCGAATGGGGCCCGGTCGAATCGGATGCCCTTGAGCCCGTTGAGGACGAGGATCGTCATGATCATGGGCGGTATGTAGCGTTGCAGGAAGTCGAGGGCCGCCGGCGGCTTGCGCTTCATGAAGAGGATGAAGGGGGCAGCCCGGCAGGCGAGGGTGACGAGGCCCATGACGAGGACGGCGAGGAGTATGCTAGGCACGCTCAAGCCTCCTCTTGAAGGGGAGGATGAGGAGGATGGACAGGCCGATCGAGGCTATGAGGAGGTTCTTCGGACCGATCGCGATGAGCGACAGGGCCGTGGAGAAGGCGGCGACCAGGTAGGGGAGACTCTTGCGCACCGACCTCGTCTGCTCGACGAGGAGGACGATGAAGAGGGCGGTGAGCGCGAAATCGAGGCCCGTGGTGTCGAAGGGGATGAGGCCACCCACGATGGCCCCGAGGGCCGTGCCCAGGACCCAGTAGGACTGGTTGAGGGCCGAGACAGCCGCGTAGAAGGCGCCCTTGTGCGCGAGCGCAGGAGCCTCGACCGTGGTCAGGATCCCGTAGGTCTCGTCGGTGAGGGCGTAGATCAGGTAGGGCTTGTGCTTCCCGAAGGGGGCGTACCTTTCCAGCATGGAGAGACCGTAGACCGCGTGCCGCGCGTTCAGGAAAAGTGTGAGGGCGGCTATCTCGAGGATGCCGGTGCCCGCGGCGAAGAGGCCCACGGCCATGAACTGCGCGGCGCCCGCGTAGATGACGACACTCATGACGGGCGCGAGCCACCAGGGCAGGCCAGAGCGGACGAGCAGGAGGCCGAAGGCGATCCCGATGGTCACATAGCCGAGGAGCACGGGGATGCTCGCCGCGAATGCGGCGGCGAGGACCGATGGCCCCTTTGCGTCTCTATTCATCGACGCCGAATGTAGCTTGAACGGAGGATCGCCGCAAGATGGACCTGTGCCCCGCGGCCGGTGGCGGGCGACTGCCCGGTCCTGGGTATTGGCTGCTCTTTTCGCAAATCGAAGTTCCCCCTGGGGGACAGCCGTAGGTATCTTTCTCGAATGGCGAAGCTTGCGATGCGGGCCGTCGCGAGAAGGAGTGCATAGAATGCTGAAATCAGCAATTTTGGTCATTTTGGCGACCGTTGGCCTGGGCCTCTCGGCCCAGCAATACAGCTCGACGATCATCGGCAAGGTAACGGCGGTCAACAACGTCGACGTGGCGGTCGCCGTGGATTCAACCGGCACGATCATCATCTCGACCCCAACCCACAGCATCTACGTCGACCGAAGCATGGCCAGGGTCTTTGGCAACACCCTCGATGCGATCCTCTCGGGAATGCGGGACCTGGAGGCCAAGAGCGTGACCGTCCAGGACTACCGGACGATCGGCAAGCTCACCTCCGACGGATCGCGAGAGAGGCTGATGGACGGGATCGTCTTCCGCATGGAGATCAACGCGAACAAGGACAACAAGGTGGTCATGGTGATGTACTCGACGCGGAATCCCGAGGACATGCGTTTTTCCACGACCTCTCTTGGCCAGCTCAACGAGCTCGTGAAGCGGGCGCTTAAGTCGGGCGTCGACTATGGCGACCAGTACGCCTACATCCAGTCGGTCATGGACAAGATCGGAACCGCGGTCTTCAGGTAGCAGCCAGGGCGAAGACAGGAGGCCGGCGAAGAGGCACGCGCCAGCCTCTTGCTCATTGCTTTCCCCGGAATGGGGTATACAATCCTTCCTAGACCCGAGGGCCACAAGTAAAAACGAGGAGCCGCCATGCCTGCCTGCCATCAAAGGACGATTCTCCTCGTCGAGGACGAGCCAATCCTCGCCATGTGCGAAGAAAGGACCCTGGCGGGCTTTGGCTATGAAGTCATCCTTGCATCGAGCGGCGAGCAGGCCCTGAAGGCGGTCGAAGGGACGCCTGAGCTCGACCTCATCCTCATGGACATCGACCTGGGAAGCGGGATGGATGGCACCGAGACGGCGAAGCTGATCCTGAACATGCGCACCCTCCCCATCGTCTTCCTCACCTCGCACTCCGAGGCAGGCATGGTCGAAAAGGTCCGCGGGATAACGCGTTACGGCTACGTGATAAAGAACTCCGGTGACTTCGTGCTCCGCTCCTCGATAGAGATGGCCTTCGAGCTCTTCGACACGGCCCACGAGCTCAGGAGATCGTCGGAGGCCCTCAAAACCCACGCTCTGGGCGCCGAACGGGCCGAACAAGGCCTCAGGGAAAGCGAGGAGCTGTTCGAGGACATCTTCCAGACACTGTCCGAGGGCATAGCATGCACAACCCTCTCCGGGCAGATAGTTTTCATCAACCGCTCCCTCGAGCGGCTGTTCGGCCTGCCGCGGGAGGAGATCGTCGGCAAGACGGTCCGACAAATCGCGCAGGAACTCCTGGGCGCGGAGGAGTTGGCAAGGTTCATACCCCTCCTCGACCGTTTTGGCCAGGGCGAGGCCGTCCTCCCCCTCCAGGTGGACCTGGCCGGACGGAGCTTCCAGATAGATGTCTGCAGGAACCAGGAGACCGGCCGGCTGACGAGCATCTTCCGCGACGTCACCGAACGCAGGCGCGCCGAGCTCTCGCTCGAAAGCGAAAAGGACAGGCTGCGCAACGTCCTCGCCGGCGCTGGGGCGGGCACCTGGGAGTGGAACATCCAGACAGGGGAGGGATCATTCGACGAGGCCTCGGCGGCCCTGCTCGGATACCCGCTCAAGGACCTGGCCCCGGTCAGCTACGACACCTGGATGAGGCTCAAGCATCTCGAGGACAGGGGGAGGGCCGAGGCCCTCCTCAGGGAGCACGTGGCGGGCAGGACCGACCATTATTCCTGCGAGACGAGGATGAAGCACAGGAACGGCAGCTGGGTATGGATCCACGCGCGGGCGAGGATCACGGAGCACGACAGCGAGGGCAGGCCCCTGAGGATGTTCGGGACCCACATTGACATCACCGACAGGAAGCGGGCCGAGGAGGTCCTCCAGGAAAGCGAGTGGCGCCTCTCGCGGGCCGAGAAGATAGCGAGGATAGGCAACTGGAAGCTGATGCTCGATACCGCCCAGCTGGTCTTCTCGAAGGGGATGCAGGAGATCTTCGGCATCGACAAGGACCTGGTGTCTTTCGACGAGGTCAGGGGCCTCGATCTGAGCGAGTACCACGAGGCCCTCGACAAGGCCCTACTGGACCTGACCACCAAGGGCAAGCCTTACGACCTGGAGTTCAAGATCCGCAGGGCGAGCGATGGCGTGATAGCGGACATCAGGACCATCGCCAGTTATGACAGGGCCAGCAACATCGTCTTGGGCGTGGTCCAGGATATAAGCGAGCGCCGGAGGGCCGAGGCGGATTTGCTCGGCAACGTCGCCAGGCACAGACTTGCGGCGGAGAGGATCGAGAGCCTCCTCAAAGAAAAGGATTTGATCCTCAGGGAAGTCCATCACCGGATCAAGAACAACATGCTCTCCATGAAGAGCCTGCTCCACCTGCAGGCGTCCAAGTTCGAGGACCCCGCCGTGCTCAGCGCCTTCGAGGATTCGGAGACGCGCCTTGACAGCATGATGCTGCTCTACGAGAGGCTGTACCAATCCCCGAACATCACCGAAGTCTCGGTCAAGGCCCTCCTTCCGCCCCTTGTCGCTCAGATCGTGGAGAACCATGCCCATGGGAGGCCGGTGACCATAACCGAGAAGCTCGAGGACGTCGTGGTTGACGCCAAGCGCGCCAATGCCCTCACCATCATGATAAACGAGCTGGTGATGAACACCCTCAAGCACGCCTTCCCCGAGGGCGGGGGGGGCATGATCAGACTGTCGGCCTCAGCCACGTCAGGCCACATTGTCCTGGGCATCGGCGACGACGGCGTGGGAATGCCTGAAGACATCGACTTCGACAGCTCTCCGGGTTTCGGACTCGTCCTCGTGAGGGAACTGGCGAAACAGCATGGGGCCGCCCTGCGGCTGGAGCGGGGGAAGGGGACCAGGGTGGTCATCGAGTTCGAGAAACAAGTGGACGGGGCGCAGCCGCATTTAGTCTTGGCCACGCCCCCGAACCTGTATTAGTCGGTTTCTATGTCGATCTTTATCTCCTGCCCATGAGGCCCCTCTGCCCGTGCGGGGATGGTCACGCGCAGTAGGCCGTTTCTGTAGACGGCCTTGGCAAGGTCCTGCTGATAGCTCTCGGCAGGCACCGGGTATTCGCGGCGCGCGATGTCGCGCAAGGTGAACTGCCTGCGCTCGTAGCGCCGTTCTCCCGTGTCCGCATCTCCCGTGGCGAGCCTGGCTTTCAAGGTCATCATATCGCCTGCGAAGGCGACGCTGATGCTTTTCTCGTCGAAACCCGGGACCAGGAATTCGAAAACGAGGGAAGCGTCCTCTCTGGTATAGATGTTCGTCCTGGGGGAGAAAGCCTCTTTCCATGCCTCTCCTGGCTTCCGTCCCTTGTCCCATTGGCCCCTGTCGCGATCCCAGGCGCCTCCGCAGAATCCCGACTCGGACGCCATGTCGCGGAAGAACTCGCCGAACTCCTTTGTGGCCCTCCATATGTCGTCAAATCCGCCGCCGAAATTTCCTTGCTGATCCATAGACCCTCCTCGCACGAAGCGAGTTGCGCCGGCCTTCTAGCCCGGCATTCGAGATAGCCCTCCTGACGGAGCGACTCCTGAAGAACCTCCGGTCCGGACTGGCCGCGGCCCTGAGCCTTCGCCGATAACATACTCTCGCAGCCCCCGAATGGGCAAATTCCGGCCGCCCACGAGACCTGCTATAATGCTTCCATGGGATATGCGTTGCTCGCGCTCTCGGTCCTGTTCAATGTGGTTTCGTACATCATCTACAAGTCAATCTCGGGGCTTATGCCCAGGCTGTGGTGGCCCCTCTTTGTCCTCGGTCTCGCTTTCGGGAGCGTCAACACCTTCCTGTTCGCACGCGCACTCGCAAGCATAAGGCTTTCGATCGCCTACCCTGTCTTCTCGGCCGCCTGCATCGGCCTGATCGTGGCGGCCTCCCTCCTCGCCTTCCACGAGGAGCTCGAGGCCCGTCAACTACGCCGGCCTCGCCGTCATCGTCGTCGGCATAGCCCTCGCTACCGCGGGCTAGGCTCTGGCAAGAACATCGCGCCTCGGCGCGCGGCAAGCTTTGAGGCTCGGCCTGCCCACTGAAGCCACCAAGCTGAAGAGGGGGGATCTACGCTCTGAGCAGAAACCCCATGTACCTGGGCTTTGACCTCCTCACCATATCGTCGATCCTTGCGAACGCGAATCTCATCGTGGCCCTCCTGGGCATCTACAGCATCATCAGCTACGATTTCATCGTCCGTGCCGAGGAGCGTTTCCTTCGGGAGAGATTTGGGCCCGAGTACGGGGAGTACAGGGCGAGGGTGCACAGATATCTGGGCTGGAAAAGTGGAAGGATCAAGCGGCCATAGGAGCTAGGAGGCGTCATGGAAGCGAAGGTGCTGCAGGCAGAGTATTACACCGTGGTGATCGAGGATGGCTCAGGAGCCGCGAACAGGATGCTCTCGGTGATTTCAAAGATCGGCATAAGCCTCCTGGCCTACAAGTCGGTCTCCCTGGGGCGGAAGAGGACCCAGTTCACCCTTTTTGCGGTCAGGGCGACCGAAATGTCGGCCGCGATGCGGAAGGAGGGGCTGGCGGTGGATGGACCCTTCCCCGGCCTGTTCGTCGAGGGGGAGGATGTGCCGGGAGCCCTGGCTGATATCTTCGCCAGGCTGGCCAGGGCCGATATTGTCGTGGAAGAATCCAGCGGAATCGCCAATATTAAGGGGGCTACGGCGTCGTGCTCTACCTGGGGAAGGGGGACGCCGAAAGGGCCTACGCGGCCCTGAAGTCCTAGATCGCGGGTCCCTGGGCTTCCCGCGAGGAGGCATCGTCATGAACAATATCCAGCTGCCCTTCCTGGTGGAAGGGGTCCTGGTCCTGGGGGCCATGGTCTTCGGCTTTCTCCTTGAGAGGGTCGGATGCAAAATCGGATCTTTGAGATGCGAAAATGGAAGGTCCCGAAAAGACCGGCCCCCTCGGGCGGCGATTCCGCTCCCGGGGGGGCCGTGCTATTTCGTAGGGCTCGGCTAGGCCTCGATGGCGAGGGAGAGCTCCTTCTCCCAGAACTCCGCCGGGTAGCGGGCGGGCTTCTCAGGGATGGGCGGGGCGACTGGATTGGCCCTCTCCCACTCGCGCTTTCGCTCCCCGCGCAGGAACTTGTCGGCGACGCTGGGGAAGAGCTCGAGGAGGAGCTCCTCCTTCTCGTTGACGGCGAGCCTCACGCCCCCGAACTCGGGGATCTCGGGGTTGGCCTGCTTCTTGTACTTCGAGGTGTCGTAGGCGGTCTCATCGCGGACTCCGGCGATCTTCTCGCGGAAACCAGGATCGACGGGCCAGGGTGTGTGGCCGTAGGCCCCCTTCACGAGCTCGAGGAAGTTCTTTGACACGTTGGTGTAGAAGGGCTTGCCGTGGAGGCGGTCGATGACGCAGTTGACTGCCTGGACGCCGACGATCTGGCTCGTCGGGGTGACGAGGGGGGGGACGCCGGCATCGAGCCTGACGCGCGGCACCTCGCGGAGGACTTCCTCCATGTGCTGGTCGAGCTTGGCCTCCTGCATCTGCGAGAGCATGTTGGTGTACATGCCCCCGGGGATCTGGGCCTGGCGGACGATGTCGTCGGGGTCAGGGTAGTTGAAGCGCTTCTCGATCTTCTGGCAGAGCTCGAGGGTCAGCTCGGCCTTGCCGGCGACGGCTGCCTCGAGGGCCTGGTCGAAGAGGGCGCTGTCCTCGGGAGGGAGCTTGTGCTTTGAGAGGTCGAGGATGGGAGGGCGGTTGGCCTTGTACTGGTCATACTTCTCGAGCTCGATGCGGGCGCTGCGAAGCAGGGTGTCGATCTGGCCCACCACCGCCCTATCGACCCCGGTGTCGAGGCCCATGCGGTCGGCGAAGAGCTGGATGATCTCGTAGGCGGGGGCGGCGGGGCCACCCGACCAGGAGAGGATCACGGTGTCCACGATGTCGACGCCCTTGACCATGGCCATGAGGAGGGAGGCCACGCCGTAGCCGGGTGTGCAGTGGGTGTGGAGGTCTATCGGGATGCCGACCTCTGACTTGAGGGCGCCGATGAGGGCCCAGGATTCCGCGGGGTCGATGAGGCCGGCCATGTCCTTGATGGTGATCATGTCGGCGCCGAGGGACTCGAGCTTCTTGGCCTTCTCGACGAAGTAGCGGAGGTCGAAGAGCCGCTTGGGCAGGCGCTTGCCCTTCATGAAGGCCTGGAAGCGTTCGGCCCTCGTGAACTTGGGGTCGACGGTGTAGCAGACCGCGCAATCGGCCATGCCGCCCGCCTCCTTCACGAAGCGCATCGAGGCCGTCATGTTGTCGATGTCGTTGAGGGCGTCGAAGATGCGCATGATGTCGATGCCCGAGCGCACGGCGTTCTTGCAGAAGCCCTCGATGACAGAGTCGGGGTAGGGGGTGTAACCGAAGAGGTTGCGGCCGCGCGAGAGGGCTGTGAGCTTTGAGGCCTCGCCGATCCCCGCCTTGATGGACTCGAGCCTCTCCCAGGGGCTCTCGTCGAGATAGCGCATGACGGAGTCGGGCACGGCGCCGCCCCAGACCTCCATGGCGTAGAAGCCGGCCTTGCGGAAAAGGGGAAGGACCCTGTCGACCTGGGCCTGGTTCATTCGAGTGGCGAGCTGGGACTGCTGGCCGTCCCTGAGCGTGAGGTCCCTGATTTTAAGGCTCTTGGCCATGGTACTCTCCGTTCTTCTCTATTGATCCGCCCGCCCGGGCGAGCCGGGCCTGCGTCTGTGACATGGAGTATAATAGCCGATCGATCGGAGCGGCAATCACTAGGCTTCCCTCCGGCCCAGGGCCTCGGAGATGGCCTCGGCGAACTTCTTGACCTTCGCCGTCTTGTCGTCGAAGCCCGGTCCCTCGAAGCGGACCGAGGGGCCCGACATGGCAAGGGCTGCGACCACCTCGCGCCTGGCGTCCTGTACGGGGGCGGCGATCGAGGTCACGCCCTCCTCCCGCTCGCCGAGGCTGACGGCGTAGCCCGAGCGCCGCAGCTCGGCAAGGGCCTCGGCAGTCGTGAAGGGATCCTTCCTCAGCAGCTCCTCCTGCCGTTCCTCGGGCAGGAAGGCGAGGAGGACCCTGCCGGCCGCGCCCCTGGTGAGGGGGTGGCGGTCGCCCACGTTGATGACCCTGCGCAGGGGGCGGGAGCTCTCCACCCTCTCGATGCAGATCCTCTCCTCTCCCTGGGCGACGTAGAGGCTCACCCCCTCGTCGTAGAGACGGTTCAGGTCGCGCATGAGGGGGAGGGCGATGCGGCGGATGTCGACGCTCGAGAAGCCCAGGGCTCCGATCTCGGCGAGCTTGGGCCCGAAGGTGTAGCGCTGGGTGTCGGCGCTGCGCGAAAGATAGGAGCGCTTCTCGAGGGTGGAGACGAGCCTCGCCGTCGTGCTCATCGCCAGGTTTATCCTGCGCGAGATGTCGGTGAGGGAGAGCTCGAGCTGGCCTGGGGCAAAGCAGTCGAGCACATCGAGGGCCCTCTCCACCGCTCGAATCGAGGTGTCCTTCTCAGCCATTGCAGTCACCTTCTTCGTCTTTCGCGTGCCAGTGTTCCGATAAATGGAAGAGGGGCCCGCTGGGTGGAAGTGCGGCCCCCGAGGAGGCCTCGGCGGAAGCCGGCCATGGAAGAGCCAGTGAGGCCGTCATTCGCTTCTGCATCCGGGAGTTGCGCACATCCTTATACTAGTATATAATTCCGGCAGATGGAAGTGGAAATCGAAGGTTCCATCTGGTGGGAGGCGTTCCCCTTTTTGCCCTCTGGAGGGCTGGGGCGATCGCGCGGCACACACACTCCTTGGAGAGCGAAGGAAATGGCGGAAAAACCAAAGGTATTTTTTCACATCATCAGGGAGAGGTACTGCAAGGGCTGCAACATCTGCGTGGCCTTCTGCCCCAAGCAGGTCCTCGTCCTCAAGGATGGCAAGGTCTTCCCCGAAAGGCCCGAGGCCTGCATTGGCTGCAAGATGTGCGAGCTGCGCTGTCCCGATTTCGCGATCGAGGTCAGGGCGAAGGGCGAGGAGCCGGTGGCGGCGACCGAATCCGGGCCAATCGATTTCGGCGTTCCTCCGGAGGCCCACCATGTCTAAGACAACTGCCAAGCTCATGCAGGGCAACGAGGCCTGCACCATCGGGGCCCTGGCCGCGGGGCTCGAGTTCTACGGCGGCTACCCCATAACCCCCTCGACCGAGATCGCCGAGATCTGCGCCGAGGAACTGCCCAAGGTCGGGGGCAAGTTCATCCAGATGGAGGACGAGATAGGCTCCATCGCTGCCTGCATCGGGGCCTCCCTCGCTGGCAAGAAGGCCATGACGGCGACGAGCGGGCCCGGCTTCTCCCTCATGCAGGAGTGCATCGGCTACGCCGCCCTCACCGAGGTGCCCATCGTCATCATCAATGTCCAGCGCATGGGGCCTTCCACGGGCATGCCCACCTCCCTGGGCCAGGGCGACCTCATGCAGGCGCGCTGGGGCACCCACGGCGACCATCCCGTGATCGCCCTCGCCCCCGGCAACGTCAAGGAGTGCTTCGAGCTCACCCTTCGCGCCTTCGACCTCGCCGAGACCTATCGCGTGCCGGTCATCGTCCTCTCCGACGAGGTGATCGGCCACATGCGCGAAAAAGTCGTCCTCCCCGATCCCTCGGAAATCCACCCCCTGCGCCGCGCCGCCCCCGCCACGAGGGCGGGCTACAAGCCCTACGCCGCCGATCCCGACGGCGGCGTGCCCCTCATGGCCCCCTTCGGGGAAGGCTACCGCTGGCACGTCACGGGCCTTTTCCACGACGAGTCGGGCAAGCCCACCAACAAGGGCGAGATAGCCGACACCCTCCTGCGCCGCCTCGCGCGCAAGGTCGACAAGAACGCCGACATCCTCGCAGACTGCTTCTCCGAGAGCCTCGATGACTGCGACGTGGCCGTGATCTCCTTCGGCTCCTCGGCCATGTCGGCCCTGAGCGCGGTGCGCCGCGCGAGGGCCGAGGGCGTGAAAGCCGGGATGCTGCGGCTCAGGACGGTCTGGCCCTTCCCCGAGGCCATCGTCGACAAGGTTGCCTCCCGGGTGAAGCGGGTTATCGTGCCCGAGATGAACCTCGGCCAGCTCGCCCTCGAGGTGGAGCGCGTGGTAGGCTGCCGCGCCCCGGTGACGAGGATCGGCAAGGTCAACGGCGAGCTCTTCCACCCCGACGAGATATACGCCTCGATAATGGAGAACAAGTGATGGGCGACACCCTAAGCTATTTCCGGCAGGACATGCTGCCGCACATCTGGTGCCCCGGTTGCGGCCACGGCACCGCCACGGGCGCCCTGGTGAGGGCCATAGACAGGCTCCACCTCGACAAGAACAAGGTCTGCATCGTATCGGGCATCGGCTGCTCCTCGCGGGCCGTCGGCTACCTCGATTTCGACACCCTCCACACGGCCCACGGCCGGGCCCTGGCCTTCGCCACGGGCATCAAGCTCGCGCGGCCAGAGCTCAAGGTGATCGTCATGACGGGGGACGGCGACTGCACAGCCATCGGCGGGAACCACTTCATCCATGCCGCGCGCCGGAACATCGGCATCACGACGATCGTCATGAACAACAACATCTACGGCATGACCTCGGGCCAGTACTCACCCATGACGCCCAAGGGCTTTTTCGGGACCACGGCCCCCTACGGCAACGTCGAGCGCAACTTCGACCTCTGCGAGCTCGCGAAGTCGGCTGGCGCCACCTATGTCGCCCGGGCGACGAGCTACCACGTCCCCCTCCTCATCGACCTCATCGAGAAGGCCCTCCTCAACCCCGGTTTCTCGGTGGTCGAGGCCCTCGTCCAGTGCCCCACCTACATGGGCCGCAAGAACAAGATCGGGGGCCCTGTCGAGATGCTCAACTGGATCAAGGAAGGGACTGTCAACGTGAAGGCCGCCGCGGCCCTGCCCCCCGAGAAGCTAAAGGACAAGATCCTCATCGGGGAGCTCTACAACAAGCAGGAAGGCGAGTACACTGCCGACTACGACGCCCTCATCGCGCGGGTGCAGAGAAAGTACGACAAGTTCCAGGGAGGGCTCTACGGATGCGCGTCGAATTCAGACTGAGCGGCTCGGGTGGCCAGGGCCTCCTCCTCGCGGGCATCGTCCTCGCCGAGGCCGCGATCCTCGAGGACAAGAACGCGGTGCAGACCCAGAGCTACGGTCCCGAGGCCCGCGGCGGCTCGAGCAAGGCCGAGGTCGTGATCTGCGACTGCGACATCGACTACCCCAAGGCGACCGATCCGGACTTCCTCCTCGCCCTCACCACCGAGGCCTACAGGTCCTACGCCAAGGGCATGAAGAAGGGCCTCATCATCGTCGACTCCTCGGTCGTCCTCGACCCCGAGAACAAGACCCGCACGATCGCCCTCCCCATCCTGCAGACTGCCACCGACGTGGTCGGCAAGAAGGTCGTCGCGAACATCGTGGCCCTCGGCGTGCTCGGAGGCATATCCGGCATCGTCGCCCCCGCTAACCTCGAGGCCGCCGTCAAGAACCGTGTCCCCAAGGGCACGGAGGATCTCAACCTCAAGGCCCTCAGGGCAGGGCTCGAGCTCGCCTCCCATGCGAAAGTCCAGGAGTGATGCGTGATGAGCGAAATTGAAAACCTCAGGAAGGCCATCCAGGCCTGGAACGCGGGCGTCGACAAGGCTGTCGCGAAATTCCCCGAGCGGCGGACGGACTTCGTCACCGGCTCGGGCGCACCAGTGGCGCGGCTGTACACGCCGCTCGACCTCGAGGGCCGCGGCTACCAGGCCGAGATCGGCCTGCCCGGCGAGTACCCCTACACCCGCGGCGTGCAGAACACGATGTACCGCGGCCGCTTCTGGACGATGCGCCAGTACGCCGGCTTCGCCAGCGCCGAGGAGTCGAACAAGCGCTACAAGTTCCTCCTCAAGGCGGGCCAGACCGGGCTCTCGGTCGCCTTCGACCTTCCCACCCAGATAGGCTACGACTCGGACCATCCCCTCTCCGCAGGAGAGGTCGGCAAGGTCGGCGTGGCGATCGACTCCCTCGAGGACATGGAGACCCTCTTCGACGGCATCCCCCTCGACCAGGTCTCCACGAGCATGACGATCAACGCCCCCGCCGCCGTCCTCCTCGCGATGTACATCGCGGTCGCCGAGAAGCAGGGCGTGGGCCCCGACAAGCTCAACGGCACGATCCAGAACGACATCCTCAAGGAGTACGTGGCCCGCGGCACCTACATCTACCCGCCCGAGCCCTCGATGCGTCTGATCACCAACATCTTCGAGTACTGCTCGAAGCAGGTGCCCAACTGGAACACGATCTCCATCTCCGGCTACCACATCCGCGAGGCGGGCTCAACCGCGGCCCAGGAGGTCGCCTTCACGATCGCCGACGGCATCGCCTATGTCGAGGCCGCCATCAAGGCCGGTCTCGGGGTCGACGACTTCGGGCCCCGGCTCTCCTTTTTCTTCAACGCCCACAACGACCTCTTCGAGGAGGTCGCCAAGTTCAGGGCCGCGCGCCGCGTCTGGGCCAAGATCATGAAGGAGCGCTTCGCTGCGAAGAACCCCAAAAGCCTCATGCTCCGCTTCCACACCCAGACCGGGGGCTCGACCCTCACAGCCCAGCAGGCCGACAACAACATCGTGCGCGTCGCGATCCAGGCCCTCTCCGCAGTGCTCGGGGGCACCCAGTCATTGCACACGAACTCCAAGGACGAGGCCCTCGCCCTTCCCACCGAGGCCTCGGTGCGCATCGCGCTTCGGACCCAGCAGATCATCGCCAACGAGTCCGGGGCGGCCGAGACCGTCGATCCCCTCGCGGGCTCCTACTACGTCGAGAGCCTGACCAACCGCATCGAGACCGAGGCCCTGGCCTACATCAAGCGCATCGACGAGCAGGGCGGCGCTGTGAAGGCCATCGAGGGCGGTTTCGTGCAGAAGGAAATCCAGGAATCGGCCTACGCCTACCAGATGGCCGTGGAAAAGGGCGACCGCGTCGTCGTGGGCCTCAACAAGTTCCAGATCGAGGAGGGCAAGCCCACGGGCCTGCTCCGCGTCGACCCTTCTGTCGGCGAGGGCCAGGTCCAGAAGATCAAGGCCCTCAAGGCCAGGCGCGACGGCGCCAGGGTCGCCGCGGCCCTGAGCGAGCTCGAGAAGGCCGCCAAGGGGGACTCAAACCTCATGCCCCCCATCCTCGAGGCTGTGCGGGCCTACGCCACACTCGGCGAGGTGAGCGACGTCCTGCGCAAGGTCTTCGGCGAATACCGCCCCAGCGTGATGTTCTAGACTGATGTGCATTGCTTTGATCGGAGGTTGAAATCATGGAACGCAAAATACGAGTGCTGGTCGCCAAGCCGGGCTTGGACGGACACGACAGGGGCGCCAAGGTTATCGCTCGCGCCCTGCGCGACGCTGGCATGGAGGTCATCTACACGGGCCTGCGCCAAACCCCCGAGCAGATAGTCACGGCCGCCGTCCAGGAGGACGCAGACGTCGTCGCGATGAGCATCCTCTCGGGCGCCCACAACCACCTCTTCCCCAGGGTCATGGAACTCCTGGCGGAGAAGGGAGTGGACGATGTCCTCGTCGTGGGCGGAGGGGTCATTCCCGAGGATGACTACGACTTCCTCAAGTCGAAGGGCATCGCGGCCATCTTCGGGCCCGGCACGCCCACCGGCTCGACTATCGAGTTCATCAGGAACAACCTGAAGCGGAAGTAGCGGCGCCCTTCATGCCTGCAGAGCGAAGTCTTTCCGAACGCGTGGCAGCGGGCGAGGCCCGCGCCGTCGCCCGCCTCATCTCCGGCCTCGAGGACGGAGAGCCCCGAGCGGTTGCGGCCCTGCGCTCCCTGCACCGCGCGACCGGGAAGGCCCACATCGTCGGTATAACTGGGCCGCCTGGCTCGGGCAAGAGCACCCTCACCGACAAGCTGATCCGCCACCTGCGCGGGACCGGGGCCAGGGTCGGCGTCATCGCCGTCGACCCTTCAAGCCCCTTCTCGGGCGGGGCCATCCTCGGCGACCGCCTCCGGATGCAGGATCACGCGACCGATCCCGGGGTCTTCATACGCAGCCTCGCCTCACGTGGCAAGCTCGGCGGCCTTTCTCGGGCCACGGCGGCTGCCGCCCGTGTCCTCGACGCCGCGGGCTACGACTGGGTCATCATCGAGACTGTCGGGGTGGGCCAGTCCGAGGTCGACATCGTGCGGATAGCCGACACCGTGGTCCTCGTCTCGGTGCCCGGCCTCGGCGACGACATCCAGGTCATCAAGGCCGGCATCATGGAGATCGGGGACATCTTCGTCGTCAACAAGGCCGACCGCGAGGGGGCCGACAGGGTAGTCCGCGAGATCAAGGGCATGCTCGAGACGGCCGCAGCCCTTTCCATGAGCCAGCCGGCAGCCCTTCTGTCCCAAGGTGGACACCACGGCGCCTCGGCCCTCACCGGCACGGGGGCCTTCGGCTCCACAGCCATGGCCCTCGACGAGACGGGCCACCCCATCCTCCCGCCCATCATCAAAACGGTGGCCGCGACGGGAGAGGGCGTTGCCGAGCTCGCCGCGGCCATCGCGGCCCACCGCAGCAATCTCGCCACGAGCGGCGGCCTCGAGGCCCGCAGGCTCGAAGGCGCCGTCACCGAGATGCGCGGTCTCATCGCCTACAGGCTCCTGGACGAGCTCGAGGGCCCGAAGGGCCGCGAGCTTGAGGCCCGGCTCGCGAGGGCCGTCGTCGACAAGGAATACGATGCATACGAGGCGGCCGACATCCTGTTCGCCGCACTGACACAAGGGGGAAGAGCATGAAGATCCTGAAGATCGACCACATCGGCGTCGCCGTCGAGAACCTCGAGGAGACCCTGGCCCTGTACACTGACATCCTCGGCCTCGAGCTCCACGGCACGGAGACAGTCGAGGAGCAGAAGGTGAAGACAGCCTTCCTGCCCGTAGGGGACACCGAGGTCGAGCTCCTCGCCTCGACCGACCCTGAGGGGCCCATCGGCAAGTTCATAGCCGCCAAAGGCCAGGGGGTCCAGCACGTGGCCTTCCGCGTGGCCGACATCGACGCCGCGTTGGCCGAGCTCAAGGCCAAGGGCGTGCGCCTCATCGACGAGAAGCCGCGCTACGGGGCTGGCGGGGCGCGCATCGCCTTCCTCCACCCCAAGGCGACCAACGGGGTCCTTGTCGAGCTCTGCGAGCGCAAGGCATAATCGGTCACGATCGGCCGAAGACGACTTGCCGGTCGTGGCCTCGCAGTTTCGCAGACCCAGAACTACGGGCCGCGAAACTGCCCAGATCTGAGCAAAACTTGACCCTTAAGAAGGACGGTTGACCTTATGGATGAGAAGATCCGGGAACTAGGCGAGCGCCGGAGAAAAGTGCTCGAGGGCGGCGGCCCCAAGCGCATCGCCGCCCAGCACGACAAGGGCAAGATGACGGCCCGCGAGCGCATCGAATCCCTCCTCGATGCGGGCAGCTTCATCGAGATCGACGCCTTCGTCGAGCACCGCGCGGTAGACCTTGGCATGGACGAGGTCGAGGCCCCCGGCGAGGGAGTCGTGATCGGCCACGGCACGATAGATGGCCGCACGATCTTCATCTTCGCCCAGGACTTCACGGTCATCGGCGGCTCCCTTGGCGAGATGCACGCGCTCAAGATCTGCAAGGCCATGGACATGGCGGTCAAGGTCGGGGCGCCGGTCATCGGCATCAACGACTCAGGCGGGGCCCGCATCCAGGAGGGCGTCGACGCCCTCTCGGGCTACGGCGACATATTCTTCCGCAACACCAGGGCCTCGGGCGTCGTTCCCCAGATCTCGGTCATCATGGGACCCTGCGCCGGCGGCGCCGTGTATTCTCCGGCCCTCACCGATTTCACCGTCATGGTCGACAAGACCTCCAACATGTTCATCACCGGGCCCCAGGTCATCAAGGCCGTCACCGGCGAGGACGTGAGCGCCGAGGCCCTTGGCGGGGCCACCGTCCACTCGACCACGAGCGGCTGCGCCTCCCTCATGTTCGCCGACGAGGCCTCGACGATCGCGGGGGTGAAGAAGCTCCTCTCCTACCTGCCCCAGAACAACATCGAGGATCCCAGGATCGTCGACTCTGGCGACGACCCCATGCGCAGCGATCCCGCGCTCAAGGACGTCATCCCCGACGCCCCCAACAAGCCCTACGACTGCCGCGACGTTATCAGGAGCATCTTCGACTCGGGCGACTTCTTCGAGATCCAGGGCCTCTACGCCCAGAACATCGTCACCTGCTTCGCCCGCCTGGGCGGCAGGAGCGTGGGCGTCATCGCCAACCAGCCCAAGATCCTCGCCGGAGTCCTCGACATCAACGCCTCCGACAAGGCGGCCCGCTTCATCCGCTTCTGCGACGCCTTCAACATCCCCCTTGTCACCCTCGCAGACACCGCGGGCTACCTCCCCGGCGTCGGCCAGGAGCACGGCGGGGTCATCCGCCACGGGGCCAAGCTCCTGTACGCCTACTCCGAGGCGACGGTGCCCAAGATGACCGTCATCATCCGCAAGGACTATGGCGGGGCTTACATCGCCATGTGCTCGCGCCACCTCGGGGCCGACCAGGTCTTCGCCTGGCCCTCGGCCGAGATCGCGGTCATGGGACCCGACGGCGCCGCCAACATCATCTTCAAGCGCGAGATCGAGGAGTCCTCAGACCCCGCATCGACCCGCAAGGACAAGATCGCCGAGTACAAGCGCAACTTCGCGAACCCCTACAAGGCCGCCCTGCGCGGCTATGTGGACGACGTGATCGATCCGGCCGTGACCAGGCCCCGCCTCATCAGGGCCCTGACCATGCTCCTGGGCAAGCGCGAGAGCCTCCCGCCCCGGAAGCACGGCAACATGCCGGTATGAGGCGCGCGTGATGGACAGCACCACCCTCTACATCGTCCTCGGGATCGCCGCGGTCCTCATGATCGTCGTTGCCCGTTCTTTGGGGAAGAATGCGAGGAAGCCGGGCGGCCCCGCCCAGGAAGCCGCAGCTCCGGCTTCGGCCTCTCCCGCGGCCTCCTCCTCTCCCTTCGAGCTCATCGCCGTCATCACCGCGGCCGTCGCCGCCGCGAGCGGCATGGCTCCGGGATCCTTCCGCATCGCAGGCATCGAGAGCGGTCCGGGCGGAGCCTCATCAGGCAGTTTCAACACCCCCGCCTGGGGCCACGTCGACCGATTCAAGTCGAACACACTGTAAGCCACGAGAGATAAGGAGATCGCAATGAAACGCTACAAGATAACGGTCAATGGCCAGTTCTACGATGTCGCGGTTGAGGAGCTCTCCGGAGGCGCCAGCGCCCCGGTTCCCGCCCCCAGGCCGGCAGCCGCCGCGGCGCCGGCCCCTTCCGCGGCTCCCGCTCCAGCCCCCTCGGCAGCTGGCCCCTCAGTCGCGGGCGCGACCACGGTCAAGGCTCCGATGCCCGGCACGGTCATGGCCTTCAAGGTCACCCAGGGCCAGGCGGTCAAGCAGGGCGATGTCCTGTTGATCCTCGAGGCCATGAAGATGGAGAACGAGATCGTCGCCCCTGCCGCCGGCACCGTCGCCTCGCTCCGCGTGGCCCAGGGCGCTGCGGTCAATACCGGCGACGCCCTCGTCGACCTCGCCTAGGACCTTCCACCTCCCGTCCGGGCCCCTGAGCCCGGCGGGACAATAGAAAAGGGCCGCCGGGGCTATCATGCCCGTAAGGCGGCCTTTCGCATTGTGCGAACCCGGTATTGTGGAAACGATAGTCCGCTCCTGTCTAGTTCAGGGCGGCGAAGAGGGCTCGCACCAGGTCGCCCGAAACGGTCTTGGGGCACATGAAGCTGACAGCGTCGGGATCCTCGACTGCCAGGGGCGAGAGACCCAGGCCAGCCGCGGTCTTCACAGCCAGCTCAAGCCTGGCCGAGCTGATCCTGCCCACGGCGAAGAGGGCCGTGACCCTCGAGAGCTCCTCGCCCTCGGCGGAGGCTGCCAGGCCGATGAAGTCGGGCACGGTGCCGCTGTCGGAGGGCCCAATGAGGGTGCCCTTGCCATCGTCGAAGGTCGAGCGGACCCTGACCATGACGCGACCCTCCTGGGCGATGAGGGCCGACTTGTCGTGGAGGACACGAGCCCCGTGCTTGGCGAGGCGGAACATCGAGCCATAGTCGAGGAAGTCCATGAAGGGGGCATTGGGTACGACGCGCGGGTCGGCCTTGGCCACCCCAGGCACGTCGGTGTAGATGTCCACGAAGTCGGCGCGCAGGGCCAGGCCCACGGCGACGGCGCTCGTGTCGCTGCCGCCCCGGCCCAAGGTCAGGAGCTCTCCCGCGCTTCCGACGCCCTGGAAGCCGGTGATCACAGGAACCTTTCCGGCGCGGGCAAGGGCGAGTATGGCCTCGGCGTCGGCTCCCCTGGGGAGGGCGTCGCCGTGGGGCCCCTCGGCCCTTATCCGCGCGGTGTAGGCGGTCATAGGGACTGCAGGTATCCCATTGGCCTGGAGTAGGGCGGCGACGAGGCTGGCCGAGATCACCTCGCCGCAGGAGGCCATGAGGTCGACGGTGAGGGGATCGCTCTCGGGGCAGACGCCGTGCAGGAGGTCGAGGAGGGTGTCGGTCGCGTAGGGCGCGCCCCTCCTGCCCATCGCGGAGACGACGAGGACGACCCAGTCGCCCGCTTCCCTGGTCTCGCGCACCTTGGCCACGAGACAGGCCCTCGAGCCCTCGTTGGCGACCGAGGTCCCTCCGTACTTCTGCACGATGAGCGACATCTAGACGGCCCTCGCCCTGTATCCCCTCGCGACCAGCGTCTCCGCGATCTGGACGGCGTTGAGGGCCGCGCCCTTTCGGAGGTTGTCTGACACCACCCACATGTTGAGGCCGTGGGGGACTGTCGGGTCCATGCGCAGCCTTCCCACGAAGGTCGCGTCCTGGCCGTCGGCGTCGAGGGCCGTGGGATACACGTGCTTTGAGGGATCGTCCATCACCTTGATCCCGGGAGCCTTGGAGAGGAGCTCGCGGACGGCCTCGATGGTGAAGGGCTTCTCGGTCTCGATGTTGATCGACTCTGAGTGCCCGCGGTAGACCGCGACCCGCACAGCGGTGGGGCTCACCTGAATGTTGGGGTCGAGGATCTTGTGGGTCTCGTTGACCATCTTCATCTCTTCCTTGGTGTAGCCGTTGTCCATGAAGACGTCGATGTGGGGCAAAGCGTTGAAGAGGATCTGCCTGGGGTAGACCGAGGCGATGATCTTCTCTCCCTTGACGAAGGCGGCGGCCTGGGCGCTGAGCTCGGCAATGGCGGGACCCCCGGTGCCGGACACGGCCTGGTAGGTCGAGACGACGATGCGCTTGATCTTGAAGGCGTCGTGGATGGGCTTGGCAGCGACGAGCATCTGGATGGTCGAGCAGTTGGGATTGGCGATGATGCCCTTGTGGCCATCGAGGGCCTGGGGATTGACCTCGGGCACGACGAGGGGGACCTGCGGATCCATGCGCCACTGCGAGGAATTGTCGATGACGATCGCGCCCTCGGCCGCCGCGATGGGGGCGAGGACCTCGCTCGCGTCGGCTCCCGCCGAGAAGAGGGCGAAGTCGATGTTGGTGAAGGCGCCCTTGGCGGCAGCGCGGACCGCGACTTCCCTGCCCTTGTAGCTGACCTTGGTCCCGACCTTTGATTCTATGTCGAGGGGCACGAGCTCGGAGATGGGAAAGTCCCTCTGCTCGAGGGTCTTGATCATCTCCTGGCCTACGGCCCCGAGGGCTCCGACTACCGCGACGCGATACTGTTTCATGCTCTTCCTCCCGTGGTTATGGATCCCTGCCGCCGCTCGCCGTGGATCGGCGCCGCGGTGTTCCGTTGGTCTATTTCTTGAGAGCCTCGAGGGCCGTCTTGAGGCGCGCGATGCCCCGCTGGCACTCGTCGGTCGAGCATGAGTATGCCATCCGCAGGTGGCCTTCGCCAGCCGCGCCGAAGACGCTGCCGGCGACCGTGGCGATCGCGTGCTTCTCGATGAGGTAGTCCGACATGTCGGCCGAGCTCATGCCAAAGCTCGAGATGTTGGGGAAGACATAGAAGGCGCCGAGGGGCTCGCTCACCGTGATGCCTGGGATCGAGCGAAGGCCCGCGAGCATGATGTCGCGGCGCCTGCGGAACTCGGCCACCATGTCGTCTACGCACTTCTGGTCGGCCGTGAGGGCGACCGTCGCCCCGGCTTGAGCGAAGGTGTTCACGCAGACAGTGGTATATTGCCTCACCTTGAGCAGGGCCCTGGTGTTCTCCTCGGAGGCCACGGTCCAGCCGAGCCTCCAGCCGTCCATGGCGTAGGTTTTGGTGAAGCCGTTGATGATGATGGTGCGCTCGGCCATGCCGGGGAGGGAGTAGATGCTCGGGGCGGTGGCGCCGGGGCCGTACCAGATGCGCGCGTAGATCTCGTCGGCAAGCACGACGAGGTTGTTCTTGATGGCTATGCGGGCGAATTCCTTGACGCTTTCATGGGTCTGGGCCGTGCCCGTGGGATTCCCGGGCGAGGTGATGCAGAGCATCTTGGTGCGCGCCGTGATCCTGCGCTCGACTTCGTCGGGGACGAGGACAAAGCCGTCCTTCTCCGTCGTCGGGACCTCGACGGCGACGCCGCCAACCAGGGATGCTATCGACTTGTAGTGGTGCCAGTTCGGGTCGGCGACGAGGACCTCGTCGCCCGGATTCACGAAGGCCATCATCGCCACGAGGATGCCCTCGTTCGCCCCGGCCATCACCGAGACCTGCTTCATGCCGTCGACCGCGATGCCCGTGTCCAGGGTGGTCCGCTCGCCGATAGCCTTGCGCAGAGAAGGTATGCCGAGATTGGGCGCGTAGTGGACCTCGCCGCGCAGGAGGGCCTCGGCGGCCGCCCTCTTGATGTGCTCGGGTGTGTCGAAATCCGGCCGGCCGATCTGCCATTTGATCACGTCGACCCCCTTGGCCTGGAGGGCGGTGACCGCGTCGAGGACCTTGCGTATGCCGGAGAAGGGCACCTTGTTCAGCCTCGCGGCCATCATGGTCTCGGCCTTGAACGCGGCCTGGTTTGCTGTCTGGTCCATCATGCGCGCTCCTATTTGTGCTTCCGCTGGATGAGTTCGGCGTATTCCGAGGCGTCGATGTGGGCCTCTACGATCACTGGCCCCTCGGTGGCGAAGGCCTTGACGAGGGCAGCGCGGTATTCCTTCGCGTCGTCCGCCCGGATGACGGGGACGCCAAAGACATAGGCCGCCGTCGGGCACTCGTCGGCGTGGAGGGCTGTCATGTACTCGGGGAAGCCCTTTTTCTTCTGCTTGAGCCGGATGAGCTCGAGGCTCTCGTCGGCGAGGACCACGAAGACCACGGGGAGCTTCCTCCTGCGCGCCACCGCCATCTCGCCAGCGGTCATCAGGAAACTCCCGTCTCCGGTCACGCAGACGACCTTCTTGTCCGGGCGACAGAGCTTGGCCGCGATGGCAGCCGGGACTCCGAAACCCATCGAGGAGCAGCCATTGGTCATGAGCTGGAGCCCGGGAGCCGGGGTCCGCCACATCTGGCCGATCAGGTGGGTATGGGCGCCGACATCGCAGGCCATGATCCCGTCCTGGGGCAGGACTTCCCTGAGGATGGACAGGGCGGCCCTGGGCCCGAAGCTGCCGGCCGGCGGCTCCATGGCCTTGAACATGGAGTCCCTGCGCTCCTTGAGGGCGGCCTGGTCCCAGGCCGACTCGATGGGCTTGGCGGCTGCGAGGCGTTTGAGCGACTCGACGATGTTCCCCACGATGTCGTAGACCTCGTGGTAGACTGAGCGGTCGATGTCGGCGGCCACCGTGTCCAGGTGGAGGAGGGGGACCTCGGGCATCCAGTCCTCGAAGTTGAACTCTACAGGATCGTAGCCCACGGCGACCACGAGGTCGGCCTGGCGGTGGGTCTCGGCGACCCTGTCGCTCAGGGCGTGGAAGAGGACGCCCGCGTACCAGGGATGGTCCTCGGAAATGAGGCCCTTGGCCATGGGGGTGAGGACGACGGGAATCCTGTGCTTCTCGGCGATCTGGGCGACGAGGGCGCCGGCCTTCGAGCGCAGCGCCGAGAGCCCAAGGGCGATGACCGGTTTGCGGGAGCGGGCGAAGACGCCCTGCATCCGTTCCAGGACTGCTTCCTCGGCCGGAGCGGGGGCGGTGGCCCTGATGAGGGGGAGGGCAGTCGCGGGGATGGCCGGGTGGACGGGACGCTGACCCAGATCCTCGGGCAGGCCGATGTGGACGGGTCCGGGGACCTCTGCCTGGGCAATCCTCATGGCCTGGCCGAAGATCTGGTCGACGCGCTCCGCAGTGAGCCTGGTCGTCCACTTCGTGATGGGGCGGAAGAGGGACTGCTGGTCGATGGCCATCTGGACCGTGCGGCCAATCATCTTCTCGGGCGGCTCGCTCGTGAGGGCTATCATGGGAGAGCGGTCAAGGAGGGCGCCCACGACCCCTGTGCTCAGGTTGGTGGCTCCGGGCCCGACCGTGCCGTAGCAGACCGCGGGAATCCCGGTGAGACGGGCGCAGACATCGGCCATGAATCCCGCGCTGGCCTCGTTGCTCACCAGCACGAACTCGAGACCCTCTTTCCGCATCGCCTCCATATAGTAGAGCCAGGAGCCGCTCGGCACGCCGAATACGTAGCGGATCCCCTGTTCTTTGAGACTGTGCACAAGCTGTTCTGCGACTGTCGACATGTAATTACCTCGATCTGATGTGTGCCGGGGCCACGGGATCGGACCAGCCTAAACGGGCTATATCCAACATCCTATATCCTATATCTTTACCATGGGAGCATCAATAAAGCAAGTTCAATTCATCATTTTTCGTGAGCGGCGGGTGCCTCGGCTTTCCGGTTGCAGGGCGGCAGAGTCGTGCTATAGTAGCACTGCAGATAGGATATTTCCTATAGGATCACTCAAGGGAAAGGCAAGGTTGCTTGTGAAGAAGATCGTGAGCCTCTCAATGCGCGACCAGATGTACGAAGCCCTGCGCGACTTGATATTGAAGAATACCTACGGGCCAAACTCGGTGCTCCAGATCGACGGGCTTGCCGAGGAGTTCGGCGTGAGCGCCACTCCCGTGCGGGAGGCCCTCGTGCGTCTGGAGGCCGAGGGCCTCGTGACCCTCATTCCCAACAAGGGCGCCCAGGTCACCGACATCCAGGAGGCCGACATTTCCAATACCTGGGAGATGCGGCGCCTTCTTGAGCCCTACGCAGCCGGACAGAGCGTCTCCCTCATCCCGGAGAGCGAGGTAGCGGAGCTACGAAGGGAGGTCTCGAGCCTCCACGCCGAGCCCTTCGACAACAACCGCTACATCGAGGCCGACAATCGGCTTCACCAGATGCTCTACCTCCATCTGTCCAATTCCTACCTTAAGGACACGATCAGGCGTGTCCACCAGATGTCCATCAGGATCAGGTATTTCCCCGAAGGCTCGGCCGCGATGCACGAGCGAGTCGTGAACGAGGTCATCCAGGAGCACCTGGCTATCCTTGACTCGGTCATGACGAGGGACGCCCGGAAGATCGCCGAACTCGTGCTTGCCCATCTCCAGAACGGGGAAAAGCGAGCCATGGCTGCCTTGGAGAAGAAGCCCTAGAGATCCCGTTGCGTGCTCGCCTCTCCCGAAGCGGGGCCTTTTTGAGCTTGCGCCCCAGAGAAACGCGTGTTACAATCGATGCTATAGGATATAGGATATAAGTTACCGGATACCGGATATATCCTTTATTGGCGCATCAGCTCAGCTCTGGCCAGCTGCCCTTTGAAGGCCTGGTGGGCTGGGCAAACCAGTTTGTTATGGGGGAAATCGTGGGCTTCAAAGGCTTGGCAAAGATGAAGAAGACGCCGGTGGTCATGGCTGACACCGACGAGATGCTCGAAGACACCGAGGCGGAATACAACTACCGCAAGAAGTTTAGCGACAACTGGCTCATGATAATCATGGCGCTTTCCGTGCTCTTCATCGGCTATCACCTGGTGACGGCGGGTATCGGCATGCCCGAGCTCATGAAGCACAACGCCATCCACCTCGGCTTCCTCCTCTGCCTGACCTTCCTCTACTTCCCCGCGCAGAAGGGATCGCCAAGGGCGAGGCCGAGCAATATCGACATCGCGCTCTCGGTGATATCGGTCCTCTGCGCCGTCTACACCGTGTACAACCGCGATGCCTACCTCCTGCGGAGCGGCATCCTCGTGATGTCGGACTACATCATCGGCTCCATATCGATGGTCCTCGTCCTCGAGGCCACAAGACGCACGGTCGGTGGCCAGATGCTCTGGATCTCCATCATCTGCCTGCTTTACATGTACCTCGGCCCCTGGATGCCAGGCGTCTTCTCCCACCGCGGCACCTCGGTCCAGCGCATCATCCAGGCCATGTACCTGGGCGGTGACGGCATCTACGGCATGCCCTTGAGCGTATCTGCCACCTACCTGATCATCTTCGTCATCCTTGCTGCGATCCTCGACAAGAGCGGCCTTGGCAAGCTATTCAACGACCTGGCCATGGGTGCCGGCGGACGCCTCGTGGGCGGACCGGCCAAGGTATCGGTGGTGGGAAGCGCCCTCGTCGGAATGATCTCCGGCAGCGCGGCCTCCAACGTCGCCACGGTCGGCTCCTTCACCATCCCCCTCATGAAGAAGATCGGCTATCCGCCGGTCTTCGCGGGCGCGGTCGAGGCCGCCGCCTCCACGGGCGGGCAGATCATGCCCCCGATCATGGGCTCGGCCGCCTTCATCATGGCCGAGTACCTCGGGATTCCCTACCTCACCATCGCGGCCGCGGCAGTCATCCCCGCGCTCCTCTTCTTCGGCTCGGTCTTCTTCCAGGTCGACCTCCGCGCACGGCGCCTCAAGCTCAAGGGCCTGTCGAAGGATGAGATGCCCGACGTCAAGCGGACGGTGATGCGCTACGGCCAGATGGTCATCCCCATGATCGTCCTCGTGTGGCTCATGATGCAGGGCCGCACAGCCCTCTACTCGGCCTTCTTCGCCGTCTGTCTCACCATCATCCTCTCTTGGATCAGGAAGGAGACGAGGATTGGCATCAAGGAGGCCAAGGCTGTCGCGGTCAACGCTGGCCGCTCGAGCCTCGCCATCGGCATCTCCATGGCCGCGGCCGGCTTCATGATCGCGGCCTTCTCCATGACCGGTCTCGGCATCATCCTCGCCGACGCCATCGTGGCACTGTCCCACGGCAACCTCATAGTCGTCCTCGTGCTCACGATGGTGGTCGCCATCATCCTGGGCCTTGGCCTGCCCACGAGCGCCTGCTACGTCATCACGGCCTCGATCTGCGCGCCCATCCTCATCAAGGTGGGGCTCTCGCCCTTCCAGGCCCACTTCTTCGTCTTCTACTACTCCTGCCTCTCGACAGTCTCCCCGCCCATCGCCCTCGCGGCCTATGTCGCGGCCGGCATCGCCAACGCCAACACCGACAAGGTCGGCTGGATGGCCTTCAGGCTCGCCCTGGCGGGATTCATCGTGCCCTTCTTCTTCATCTACCAGCCGGGGCTCCTCCTCATGGGCCCGGACGCCGCAGGCAACCTCGTGCTCAACGGTGCGAACACGATGAGCATGATCCAGTCGGTGATCTTCGGTCTCATGGGCATCTGGCTCCTCGCGGTATCGGTCGAGGGATACTTCCTGATCGCCTTCCCCATGTGGCTAAGGCCGATCTTCTTCGTCGCGGCCATCCTCATGATCGCCCCCGGACTCGTGACTGACGCGGTTGGAACGGCCCTGGGCCTCGCTGGCATCGCGGCGGTGCTGGTCATCAAGAAAAGGCGGGAGAGCGCCGGTCTCGCGGCGGCGGCCTAGCCGATCGAAGCCGGGGCTCGGAGCCCCGGCTTCAGGGAACGGATCCCAGCCGGGGCCTCGCCCCGGCTCACGATAGAATCTGCGAACAGCAAGTCTTTGAAGGAGGACGAAGCATGAAGATTTCCAGGATCGTAGCCTTCGCGGTGATGGCCCTCGTGGTCGCCTTCGGCGCCAGCGCCCAGGTGAAGCACATGACGATGGGCACGGCCGGCGTCAGCGGCACCAACTATCCCACGGGCATCGCGATGAGCCAGCTGTGGAACCAGAATATCCCGAACGTGAAGGTCGTCGCCATCGCGACGAACGGCAGCCCCCACAACATCGACCTCCTTCGCACGAGGGACATCGACGTGGCGCAGTGCCGCTCACTCGAAGGCTACCGCGCCATCAACGGCGTCAAGCCCTACCCCGAGAAGATGCCCTGGATCCGCGCCATCACCGGCGGCCTCTTCGCCGACCTCTTCCAGGTCGTGGCCCGCAACTCCAGCGGCATCAAGTCCGTCGCCGACTTCAAGGGCAAGCGCATCGTGGTCGGCCCCGTTGGCTCGGGCGGCGAAGTCGACGCCCGCGAGACCCTCGCGGCCTACGGCCTCACCTACAAGGACATGAAGGTCAGCTTCGTCGAGTACACCCAGGGCGTCGAGATGCTCCAGGACGACCAGGTCGACGGCGCCATCCTCGGCCTCTCCCTCGGTGCCTCCGGCATGACCGAGCTCATGCTCGACAACAAGACCACGATCCTCGCCATCACCGACGATGCCCTCGCCAACCTCAAGAAGGTCAACCCGGCCTACATGAGGCGCATGATCCCCGCCAAGACCTACCCGAACCAGAACAGCCCGGTCGCGACGGTCGGAACCCCCCCCGACGTCATTATCGTCCGCGACGACCTCGACGCCGGACTTGTCTACAAGATGACCAAGACCCTCTACGAGAACATGCCGACGATCCAGGCGGTCGCCGCCAACCTCAAGCAGTTCACCCCCGACCTCGTCCTTCCCGACGACCTGATGCTCGTTCCCTACCACCCGGGCGCCAGGAAGTACTTCGTGGAGCGCGGCTGGCTCAAATAGGAGCAGCAGCTCTGGGCCTAAGAAGCCGGGCCGCCTGATGGGAGCCATTCCCTTCGGGCGGCCGTTTTTTCGATTCGAGGAGGGTCTTTAGATGAGCGAAGAGTACAGGAAGGACGGCGAGTACTGGGTGAGCCCCTATGACTTCAAGGCCGAGGTGGTCGCCGCCCGCGCGCCGAAACGGAAGATCCTGATCCACGACGCGACCCTGCGCGACGGCGAGCAGACTCCAGGCGTCGTCTTCCGCAAGACGGACAAGGTCGCGATAGCCAAGGCCCTCGACGCCGTTGGCGTGGACAGGATCGAGGCCGGCATGCCCGCAGTCTCGGCCGAGGACTTCGAGGCGATCACCGAGATTGCAGGCCTGGGGCTCAAGGCCAAGATCTTCACCTTCGCCCGGGCCATGAACGAGGACATCGACCAGGCCCTGGCCTGCGGGGCCCATGGCGTTGTCATCGAGGTCCCGATCGGCTACCCCAAGCTCCTGCACCAGTTCAAGTGGACCTGGGAGGACGTTCTCCGCAAGAGCGTCCCGGTCATCAACTACGCCAGGTCCAAGGGTCTCTACGCGATCTACTTTCCCTACGACTCGACCCGCGCCCGGGAGGAGGACCTCGATGCCCTGCTCGAGGGCATCATGCGCGAGTCCCCGCCCGACTCGATCGGCATCGTGGACACCATGGGCTGCGCCACGCCCGAGGCCATAGCCTACCTGGTGCGCAAGTACAAGGCCGCCACGAGCCTTCCCGTTGAGATCCACACCCACAACGACTTCGGCATGGCCCTCGCGACCGAGCTTGCGGCCGTGGGCGCGGGCGCCGACGTAGTCCACTCCTGCGTGAACGGCCTTGGCGAGAGGACGGGCAATGCCGCCCTCGAGGAAATCATCATGTCCCTCGACCTGCTCTACAGGGAGGGCCCGGGCCACAACGTCGGCGCGATAAAGGAGCTCTCGGCCCTGGTCGCGTCCTTGAGCGGCGTGGCCGTGCCGAGGAACAAGAGCGTGGTCGGCGAGGAGAACTTCACCAGGGAGTCGGGAATAGGCGTCAACCTCGTGGTCGAGAACCCCCTCGCGATGTTCGCCGTCCATCCCTCCCTGGTGGGAAGGAAGGGCAAGGTCGTGCTTGGGAAGAAGAGCGGCAAGCTCTCGGTGGGCTACAAGTTGGCCGAACTCGGCCTGGGCGAGCTCGACGAGGCCCAGACGACGGCCGTCCTCGACGCGGTGAAGAGGCTCGGGAACGAGAAGCGGGGCCTCGTGAGCGACGGGGAGTTCGCGGCCATGGTGGCCAGCGTCCGAGCCTGAGCGACGCAAACTCGCTTGGGGGAACGGCTCATGCGCGAGGTCAACGCTTTTCCCATTGACAACCTAAGGATTGGGTGTAATCTGCTTCACGAATAATGGAATATTACGTGAAGTCTTTCGTCCGGGTCAGACACTCCTACAACATTCCCATCCACCATGAGGAGGACATGCGATGAAGCAACACTATCGGCTGAGGAGGCGATCCCTCGCCGCGGCGGTGTTCGCGCTGCTGGCGATCACCCAGTTCGGGGGCAGTGCTTTCGCCGCTACTCAGAAACCGGGGCCCGATGGCGATATCACCGTCGTCCAGGCCCTGGACATGATCAGCTTCGACCCCATTGCCACCTCTGACCTCAGCAACCAGTACGTGCTCTACAACATCTACAGCCGTCTGTTCACCTACCCCACGAACAGGCTCGCCGGCGACGTCAAGGAGCTATGCAAGGATTTCAAGAGGGTGAGCGACACGGAATGGCGCTTCACCATCTGGGACAACGTCAAGTACCATGACGGCAGCACCCTGAGCGTGGACGACGTGGTCTATTCCCTGAACCGAGCCAAGGCCGGAACGACCATCGGCGCCCTGTTCAAGCCGGTGAAGGAGATCAAGAAGGTCGACAGCAAGACCTTGGCCATCATCACCGACGGCCCCTACCCGGCCATGACCTCGGCCCTGACCCACGTGGCCACCTGCATCGTGCCGAAGAGCTATGCCGAGAACGCCGAGAAGACCAAGGACTGGTCCAAGCCCATCGGCAGCGGCCGCTACAAGTTCGTCAGCCGCATCATCGGCGACTCCGTGAAGTTCGAGCGCTTCGACGGCTACTTCAACAAGCCCGAGGTGGCCCAGAACAAGACCCTGACCTTCAAGGTCATCCCAGAGGGCACCAACCGGACGATCGCCATCGAGACCGGGGCCGCCGACCTGAACGCCGAGTTCACGCCCACCGACTATGCGCGCGTGGTGAAGAATTCCAAGCTCAAGCTCTGGGAGCAGCCCTCGGCGCTGGTGTGGCACCTCGGTATGGACAACACCCTGGGCTGGTTCGCGAACAAGAAGGTGCGCCAGGCCGTGGGCTTTGCCGTGGACCGCGAGGGCTGCATGAAGGTCGGCCACGACGGCCGCGGGAACGTGCTGTTCAACAGCGCCACCTTCTCCCACAACCCCACCGTGCTCGGAGCCATCCAGAACCCGCTCAATATGTATTCGTACAACGTGGAGAAGGCGAAGGCCCTGATGAAGGAGGCCAACTGCCCGGGCTTCACCACCCAGATTGTGGTCTTCCGCGACGAGGCCGAGCGCATCGCCACCGCGGTCCAGGCCTACCTCGCCGAGATCAACATCACTGTCGAGATCGTACGCATCGAGAACGCGGTCTTCCCGGCCCAGATCGCCGGCCACAAGGCCCCCATGTTCGTCACCAGCTGGGGCTGCTACTGGGATCCCGACATGTTCCTTTCCCGGCGCTTCAGCAAGGACGGCATCGGCGGCGTCAACCGCGTCTGGTACCAGAACCCCAAGCTCGATGAGCTGATCACGGAAGGCCGCGGCACCTTCGACGAGGCCAAGCGCGTCGGGGTCTACAAGCGCGTGCAGGAGTTCCTAGCCGACGAGTCCCCCGAGGTCGATCTCTATGTGACCAAGGTCTACGCGCTGAGCAACGACCAGCTCAAGGGCATCGAAATGACTGTCGAGAGGCCCTTCAACTTCCACAAGCTGCACTACTGACGACGGCGCCCGGCTTCGGCCGGCGTCGGCATTCAGGCCACGCCCCGTCCCCGCAGGATCCGCCGAAAGGCGGTACCGGCGGGGACGAACCTGAAGGCCTCGTCTGCGACGCGAAAAGAGGAGAGACCGCATGGGGCGCTACATCATCAGACGCCTGTTCGCACTGATACCGGTGATCCTGGTGCTGACTTTCATCGTCTTCACCATATTGCACTTGACCCCTGGCGATGCGACGACCATCATCCTCGGCAGCGATTACACCCCCGAGCTGGGCGCGAAGCTCAAGGTCCAGCTGGGCCTCGACCGCTCCCTCCCCGTGCAGTACTTCCACTACCTCGCCAACCTGATGCACGGGGACTTCGGCATGTCCTACGTCACGCGCGCCCCGGTGCTTGACCAGCTGGGCGTCCGGTTGCCCAATACGGCGTGGATCGTAGTCAGCGCGATGGTCCTGTGCGTGTCCCTCGGTATCCCCATCGGCATCCGTGCGGCCACCAAGCCCAACTCGGTCTTCTCCCAGTTCGCCATGGTCTTCGGCCTGATGGGCGTTTCCATGCCGATCTTCTGGCTGGGCCTTCTGCTCATCCTGTTCTTCTCCGTGAGGCTGGGCTGGCTGCCCTCCAGCGGCCTGGACCAGGGCCTGAAAAGCCTGATCCTGCCCTCCATCACCCTGGGCTTCAATTACATGGCCAACATCATGCGGACCACCAGGTCCTCCATGATGGAATCGATCCGCCAGGATTTCATCCGCACGGCCCGGGCCAAGGGTGTCAGCGAACACGACGTGATCTACGACCATGCCCTGGGCAACGCCCTCATGCCCACCATCACCATCATCGGGATGAACGTCGGAACGCTCCTGGGCGGGGTGGTACTCACCGAGACCGTATTCTCAATCCCGGGCATGGGCCGCCTGCTGGTGGAGGCCATCAACCAGCGCGACACGCCCTGCGTGCTGGGGACCCTCGTGGTCATGGCCATCTGCGTGGCGGTGTCCAACCTGATCGTCGACCTCATCTACGCCTACATGGATCCCAGAATCCGTGCGCAGTTTGGCGCGAAAGTGAGGAAAGCATGATGCCAGCCTCCGCCACGGCCAGGCCCTTCACGACCAAGAAGGAATTCTACGCTCAGTTCAAGAAGAAGAGCATCGCCTACGAACTGTGGCTGCGATTCCTGAAGAACAAGACCGCCGTGATCGGCTTGGTCATCTTCGGCAGCATCGTGGTCGTCGCCATCATCGCGCCCTGGATCACCGACTACAAGAACGTGGTGATCAAGATGAACATCGCCGAGCGTCTGCAGCCGCCAGGAAGCAACCACTGGCTCGGGACCGACGAGCTGGGCCGCGACATCCTGGCCCGCATCATCTATGGCGCGCGAGTATCCCTTGTCATCGGCATCTCGGCGATAGCTGTCTCCCTCCTCATAGGCCTGGTGCTGGGCGGGGCGGCAGGGTACTACGGCGGGAGGATCGACAGCATCATCATGCGGGCCATGGACGTCTTCCTCAGCCTGCCTGATGTGCTCCTGGCTCTCGCGATCATCGCGGCCTTCGGCAACACAAAGGTGAACCTGACCATCGCCATCGGCTTGGCCTTCTCGCCCAAGTTCTCGCGAGTCGTGCGCTCTGCCGTCATGGGAGTGCGCGACAACGAATACATCGAGGCGGCGCGCTCGATCGGAGCCCTGGACTGGCGCATCATCGCCCGCCACGTGCTGCCCAACTGCATCGGCCCCATCATCGTGCAGGTCACCCTGTATGTCGCCAACGCCATCCTGACCATCGCCGCCCTGAGCTTCATCGGGCTGGGCATCCAGCCCCCGACCCCGGAGTGGGGCAACATGCTCGCCTCGGGGCGCACCTTCATGCGCGATTTCCCGCACATCGTCATGGCGCCCGGCTTGGCCATCTTCTTCACCATCCTGGCGCTCAACCTCCTGGGCGACGGATTGCGGGACACCCTCGATCCCAGGCTCAAACACTAAGGGAGCGCCACGATGGATGCGCAGCAGAACACCCTGGAGATCAAGAACCTCACGGTGGAGTACATCGTCGACAACGAAGTCGTAAAGGCCGTCACTGGCGTGAACATCACCATCCCGGCCGGCAAGACCTTCGGCCTGGTGGGGGAGACCGGGGCGGGGAAGACCACCACCGCGCTGTCCATCCTCAACCTGCTCCCATTGCCGGCGGGCAGAATCGTCTCCGGCGAGATATTCGTGAACGGCCAGAATGTCTTCGGCCTGGCCCCGGAGCGGTTGCGGGAGATGCGCGGGAGCCAGATGGCCATGGTCTTCCAGGACCCCATGTCCTCGCTCAACCCCATCAAGACCGTGGGCGAGCAGATAGCCGAGGGCATGAGGATCCACCGCGGCCTGGGCAGCAAGGAAGCCCTGATTGAGGCCACGAAGATGCTGGAGATGGTGGGCATACCAGGCAGCCGCGTGTCTGAGTACCCGCACCAGTTCTCGGGGGGCATGAAGCAGCGCGTGATCATCGCCATCGCCCTGGCCTGCAACCCCGACCTCCTGATCGCGGACGAGCCCACCACGGCCCTGGATGTCACCATCCAGGCCCAGGTGCTCAAGCTCATCAGGGCGCTCAAGGAGAACTCCCGCATGGCCATGCTCATGATCACCCACGCGCTGGGGATCGTGGCCGAGGTCTGCGACTTCGTGGGCATCATGTACGCCGGACGCATCGTGGAATGCGGCACCTTGGCCGACATCTTCGACGACCTGCATCACCCCTACACGCGGGGGCTTTTCGGCTCCCTGCCGGACATCGAGAACAGGCGCGTGGAGCTCAAGCCGATCCCGGGCCTGATTCCCGACCCGATGGACCTGCCGCCCGGCTGCGCTTTCCATCCCCGCTGCTCCTATGCGAGGGCGGAATGCTCGCGGGACCTTCCCAACGTGAAGTGGCTGAGCGACACGCACTATATCTCCTGCCACCTGTACAACGAGACGTCTGAGAACAAGCTGTGAGGTGAATGCTTTGGGCGAGACGCTGCTAGAGGTGAAGAACCTCAAGAAATACTTCCGCGTGGCTGCCGGAACGCTCCACGCCGTGGATGACGTCAGCTTCACGATCGACCAGGGACATACGCTTGGAATCGTGGGCGAGTCCGGCTGTGGCAAAACCACCCTGGGGCGCACCATCCTGCGGCTCATCGAGCCCACGAGCGGTGAGATGGTCTTCGGAGGGAAAGATCTCCGGAAATTGGGCACTCGCGAGATGCGCTACATGCGCCGGGAGATGCAGATCATTTTCCAGGACCCCTATTCCTCGCTCAATCCCCGCAAGCCCATAGCCGAGACCATCGAGGAGCCCATCCTCCTGGCCGGCCTCATTCCGGACACCGACAAGCGTTTCATGCGTGTGCTGGAACTGATGGACACCGTGGGGTTGGCCGAACGCCTCATCAACACCTACCCCCACGAGCTCGATGGCGGCCGCCGCCAGCGTGTCGGCATCGCCCGGGCGCTTGCCATGAATCCCAAGTTCATCGTCTGCGACGAGCCCGTGTCCTCTCTTGACGTTTCCATCCAGGCCCAGATCCTCAACCTGATGAAGACCATCCAGCGGGACACAGGCGTCACCTACCTCTTCATCACCCATGACCTCTCGGTGGTGAACCACTTCTCCGACGACATCGCCGTCATGTATCTGGGGCGGCTCGTGGAAAAGGCTCCTGCGGAGGCCCTCTTCCAAGAGCCCCTGCACCCCTACACCGAAGCGCTCCTTTCGGCCATTCCGGTGCCGCGCATACACAACCGTCGCGAAAGGATCCTGCTCAAGGGCGAGCTCACCTCTCCCATCAACCCCGAGCCCGTCTGCCGCTTCGCCGCGCGCTGCACCAAGTGCATGGACATCTGTACCAAGGAGGAGCCGCCGCTCATCGAGGCTCGGCCGAAGCATTTCGTGGCCTGCCACCTCCACAAAGCCATGGTGAGCTAAAGCCCTTAAGGGGTCCGGCCCTCGTCGCGGCGCCAACTTGCGCTTCCGCCCTCCTTTCGTGTACACAGGAAGGCGTCCGATGCCGCGTCCGAGACTCCCCGCCCTTTTCCTCGCGCTCCTCCTCCTGCGCGGATTCCTCCCGGGGCCCGTGGCCGGTCTCGAGCCCCCGGGGGACTTGCCGGTCCAGCGAGGCGGCGCCCTCGCAGCCATGCGTGCGGGTCTGGCCCTGGGCTCAGCCCCCGCGCTCATGTCTGAGCTCGGCGACCGTGCCATGATCCTGTGCTGGCACACCTTCCTCGGCCAGTCCTCGATTGTCACCGACTTCTCCCTCGAGCAGCTCGCGCGGCAGCTCGACGCCCTTCTCGCCCTCGGCTACCGCTTCGTGAGCCTGGACGAGGTCCTCGCGGGCAGGATCAGGGGTTCACGCAATCTCGTCGCGACCCTGGACGACGGGCACAGGACGGTTCCGGCCGCCTTCGCGAAGGTTTTCGCTCCCCGGGGCATCATTCCGGCGATCCTCGTCTATCCGGCGATCATCGGCAACGTTCCCTATGCGATGGACGAGGCCCAGCTCCGGGCCCTGCGCGATGCAGGCTGCCTCGTGGGGGCCCACGGCTACCACCATCTCTTTGTCACCGAGGAGCTGTACAGGACGGACCGCGCCTCCTTCGACCAGGAGGTCTACCGCGCCAAGACGAGGGTCGAGGACCTGACGAGGCGGCAGATCTACGTCTACGCCTATCCCTTCGGCGCCTACTCCGAGATCACCAAGAGGGAGGTCGCCCGGGCGGGCTACGATTTCGGCCTCGCCGTGGGGCCGGGCTTCGTCTATGCCGACCCAAGGCTCAATGACCGCTATGCGCTTCCGAGGATTGTCGTCAGGAGGGATGGCTGGGACGAGCTGTATGCCTTTCTCCAGCGCAACGCCGCTCTGTCGCGGGGTCTGGAAACGGCGCGCAAATAAAACGACCCCCGGGCAAGGAGGCTAACCCGGGGGCCGTAGGCCGCTCATCCTGGCGCTGAAGGGAGGGGTACTCGATTCGCGCCGGAACTTAATGCCGTATTCGAGTCGTCCTCTCGAATACAAGTTGAATATATCAAAAAACTCCATAAGCGTCAAGATCTAGGAAAAAGAAAAAATCAATAATCACTATGTTCCAAATCCGCAATAGAACTTGAGCACTTGCCCACGACGGCCGAAGTACTATACTGATGTATAGTATGACGCCTTTGGCCCCATCCCCCTCGGCCCTCCCTTTCCTGGGAGGGCGTTCCTGGCACTCCCTCATGGACGGGGCCAGATCGCCCGCCGATCTGACCGAGGCCGCTGCCCGGCAGGGCTGGAACGCGATAGCCCTCGCCGATTCGAACAACCTCTACGGCCTCCCCGAGCTCGTCGATGCAGCCGCGGCTGCAGGCATCAAGGCCCTCGCCGGGGCATCGATCGAGACCGGCGGCATCGCCCTGCGGGCCTACTGTCTGAACCGAGGCGGCTTTTCCAGGCTCTGTGCGATCTTAAGCAGGGTCCTCGCCGTCGAGGTCCCCCGGCGGAGGCAGAGGCTCCCGCGCGAGCTCCTGCTGGAGGAGACGGCCGGATATGACGAGACGGGCAATCTCCTCCTTGCCGAAGGCCATGCTGCGGCCGGGGAGGGGGAAGGGCGTTTCGCCGTCCAGGGACCGAGGCACAGGAGGCGCGAAGCCGCGGCTCCCGGCTGCGCAGGGGCGCAAGGGGGCTACGACCCCCTCGCCGACCTCGCCGAGGGCGGCTGGGAGGGTCTTGCCCTCTCCGCCGAGTCCCCCCAGGTCCTTCGCCGCCTCGCCGGGCGAGGCCTCCTCTACGCCGGCCTCCCCCTCGGCACGCCCCAGGTCTCCACCTCGCGTCTGGCTCGCGAGCTTTCCCTGCCGATCCTTGCCGAGCACCAGGCCCGCTTCGTCGACGCCGCTGACTCAGAGCTCTGGCGCCTCGCCCGCTCGATCGAGGAGCGCCGGAGCCTCGCCGCCATCGAGCGCGAGGGCCTCGCCGATCCCCCTGGTGCCCTCCTCGTCCCCTCATCCCGGGCAGCCGACTTCCTCTCGGCCTTCCCCGAGGCCCAGGCGAACGCAGCCTCCCTCGCCGAGGAGGCCGAGGCGGCGGGAACATTCTTCGCAAGCCCCCCCGTCTTTCCCGCCTACCAGGGCATGAGCGACGAGGAATCCTTCCGCTTGCTCCGCTCCCTCTGCCTCGAAGGCATCGACCGTCGCTTCGGGCCAGCCGGCAGGGCGCGCGCCGAGCTCGCGGCCCGCCTCGAGCGCGAGCTGCGCATCATCCGCGACAAGGGCTTCTCGGCCTACTTCCTCGTCGTGCGCGACATAGTCCTTCGCTGCCCCCGCACCTGCGGCCGGGGGAGCGCGGCCTCGAGCCTGGTCTCCTACCTCCTCGCGCTCACCCACGTCGATCCGCTCGAGCACGAGCTCTTCTTCGAGCGTTTCCTCAACGAAGGGCGGACCGACCCCCCCGACATCGACATCGACTTCCCCTGGGACGAGCGCCCCGGCGTCCTCGCCGCGGTCTTCCGCGACTACGAGGGCAGGGCGGCCATGGTCGCAGACCACTGCGGTTTCTCCGACCTCGGCGCGATCAGGGAGTCGGCCCTCGCACTTGGCATGAACGAGAAGGACCTCAAAGCCGCCCGTCTCGCCTACCGCGTCGGCAGGGCCGACGAGCTGCCGCCCAAGCTGCGCCGCCTCGCCCGCATGGTCCACGGCATGCCCCGCTACATCGGCATGCACCCCGGCGGCATCGTCGTCACCCCGCTTCCCATCACCGACTATACCCACGTCCAGCCCTCGCCCTCTGGCCTCCCCGTCCTCGCCTGGGAGAAGGACGGCACCGAGCGCGCCGGCCTTGTCAAGATCGACATCCTCGGCAACCGCTCCCTCGCCGTGCTCCGCGACTGCATCGAGCTCTCCAACGCGGCGCGCCCTCCCGGGGAGGCCCTCGCCTGGGACTTCCCCGGCGCCGCAGAGGACAAGGCCGCCCGGGACCTCGTCGAGGCGGGCAAGAGCATGGGGGTCTTCTACATCGAGTCGCCCGCCACGCGCCAGCTCCTCCTCAAGATGGGGATGGTGGACTACCGCAGGCTCGTCGTCGCGAGCTCGATCATCCGTCCGGCAGCGAACAAGTACATAAACGAGTACGTGAGGCGGCTTCACGGCGGGTCCTGGCGCCGCTTCCCGGCCACCGTCGAGAAGACACTTGAGGAGACCCTCGGCATCATTGTCTACCAGGAGGACGTCTCCCGGGTCGCGATGGCGGCAGCGGGCTTCGGCGCCGTCGAGGCCGACGGCCTGCGCAAGGTCCTCACCAAGAAAAAGAAGGGGACCAAACTGCAGGATTTCAGGGAGCGCTTCCTTGCCGGCTGTGCCGGGCACGCCGTCCCCAGGCTCGATGCCGACGAGCTCTGGGAGATGATGCTCTCCTTCGAGGGCTATTCCTTCTGCAAGGCCCATTCGGCGTCCTACGCCCTGGTCTCCTACCGCCTCGCCTGGATGAAGGCCCACTACCCGGGCTTCTTCATCGCCTCTGTCATCAACAACGGGGGGGGCTTCTACGGCACCCAGGCCTATGTCGGCGAGGCCCGCCGCCTCGGCCTCGAGGTCCTGAGCCCCCATGTGAACAGCAGCGGCTATGGCTACCGTGTCGAGGAGGGGGCGCTGCGGGTGGGTTTGATGCAGGTCTCCGGGCTCTCCCGGCCCTTCCTGGACCGCCTCCTCGCCACGCGCGAGGCCTCGGGCCCCTTCCTCTCCCTCGAGGATTTCTACCTGCGCTGCAGGCCCTCCCTCAACGAGGCGCGCTCCCTCGTGCGTTCGGGCTGTCTCGACGGCCTTTGCGCGGCCGCGTCAATGGACGCCACCCAGGCTTCGGGGCGCCCCGGCTCCGGGGCAGAATCTCCGCCAAACGGGGAAGCGGAGATTCTGCAGTCAATGGGCGCGTCAGAGGAATCGCGCCCATTGACGCGGCCCGAGAGCCTCTGGGCCCTCCATCGTCTCCGCGTCCGCGAGCCCGCGGGGGCCTCGCTCCAGGTGGAGCTCCTGGACGAGGCCTGGCGGGCCCCGGCCGGGGTCAAGGACTATTCGGCCTCGGTCAAGCTGGCCGACGAGGCCAGGCTCCTTGGCCTCGTCGTGTCGCGGATTCCCGCCTCCCTCTTCGCCGGGAGGGCGAGCCTCGTCGCGAACCGCCACAATCTGCCCCCTCCCGTTCCCTCCTCCTCCCTCGCCGGCCTCCAGGGCCGCAGGGTCTCTCTGGCGGGAACGGCGATAGCGGGAAAGGAGGTACTCTCGAAGGACGGCAAGACGATGGCCTTCTACACATTCGAGGATGAGACGGGGCTTTTCGAGACCGTCCTTTTCCCTCAAGCCTACGCCCGGACCCTGCCGACACTAGAATGGAATACAGCCATCCTCGTTGTAGGGATCGTCAGGAGCGAATTCGGTGCCCTGTCCCTCCATGTCGAGGAGGCTTACGGCCTCAATCGGCCGGACCAGGACGGAGCGGCGTGAAGGTTGCGGTGATCGCTTCCCCCAAGGACGGAGGGCATCTCATCAAGATACTCGAGACCCTCGCCGCGGCCGAAGTCTCGGCCTACGGCCTGAAGATCGGGGAGGGCTGGAGCGAGCTCCGCCGGGACCGCCTCTCGGCCCACCTGGGCAAGGTGAGCCACTACCTGATCGTCTCGACGCCGACGAGTGTCGCGACGACCTGGTTCGCCTACGCGGCCGGCTACGCCAACGGGCGCATGAACGGCATCGCCTTCTTCAGGCTCGATCCGGGCTTCAGCCCCCCGCCCTACCTCGCCAACCTGCCCATCATCGATACCCTCGACGAGCTGGCCGCCTATTACCAGAGCGAGCAGGCCGAGTGGGTGGTCAGGCAGGAGAGGCAGTCGACGCGGGCCGCCCTCCTCACGCGCGGAATCTCCTACCATGCCGAATCCCTGGCGCATTGCGTAAAGGAAGGCGACCTCGAGGCCGTCGAGCTCTTCCTCCGTTCTGGCTTCCATCCCGACTCCCGCGACAGGCACGGTGTCACCCTCCTCTGCCTCGCCACGCGCAACCGCCGGAAGGCCGTGGCCGAGATCCTCCTCAACCGCGGGGCGGCCCTCGACCTGCGCAGCGACGACCGGGGCTACTCGCCCCTGATGGATGCCGCCCTGGTCGGATCGGTCGAGCTCATGGAGCTCTTCCTTTCCCGGGGCGCCCACCCCGACATCTCGAGCAAGGACGGCCAGACCGCCCTCATCGTCTGTGTCGGCCGGAACGACCCCCAGATGGTCGCTCTCCTCCTCAATCATGGAGCCGACCCTGACCTTGGCGACAAGCTCGGCCTTTCGGCGCGCAAATACGCAAGCCTCTTCAAGAACGCCGAGATCCTCTCCCTCCTCTCGGCCGTCTCAGCCTAGGGCCCCCGGTTTCCGGGGCCGTCCTCTACACAATCTTCGTAACACTGGCTTCGTTGACAAGGCCGGGCTTCCGTGTTTTACTTTGCGATTGAAAATAATTGGATCAGCGGCCCTGGCTATCGCAGGACAGCTCCGGCCGAGGTCCACACAACCTGCCGCAAGGGGAGCCCCCAATGAAACAGAAAATCCGTCTCGGCGCCGTCTGCCTCGCCCGAACGACCTTTGATTTCCAGGCTGCCAAAGAGCTATGGGCCGGGATAATGAGGGAGCTCGGCTCCCTCGAGGCCGTCGACCTGACACTCGTGAGGGAGCTTGTCTTCGAGCCCTCCGACGCGAGGGCAGCGGCCGAGAGCCTGGCCTCGGCCAGGGTCGACGCCCTCATTCTCGTCTCGGGCACCTTCCATCTTGGCCACCTCGCCCTCGAGATAGCCAAGGTCGTCGACGTGCCCCTCCTGCTCTGGGGCCTCCCCGAGCTTTCCTACAACGGGGGGAAGATCAGGCTCAACTCGGTGTGCGGGGTCAACCTGAACGCGTCCAACCTCTACAAGGCCGGCTTCCGCAAGTACCGGGCCTCGATCCAGAGCGGAGTCGACCACGACTGGGTCGACGCGATCCGCGCCCTGGTCGCCCTGAAGCGGGCCCATGTCGGAATCGCCGGATCTCGCGCCCACGGCTTCTTCAACCTCGGCTTCGCCGATCTCTCCATGTACCGCGACACCGGTGTACTCGTCGACCACTACGAGTTGGGAGATATCTGGAAGTTCCCCGCCAAGGAGCAGGATGTCGCGGCGAGGACGGCTGACTTCCGCCGCGTCTTCGACGTCTCGGGGATAAGCGCGGCCCAGCTCGAGAAGGTGGCCACCCTCGCTGTCAAGCTTGGCGGCTTCCTCGACGCCAACGCCCTGGACGCCCTCGCGATCCGCTGCTGGCCCGAGTTCGCGGCCGATTTCGGCGTGAGCCCCTGCGCCGCGATGAGCCTCCTTCAGTCCGAGGACCGCATCCTCGCCTGCGAGGGCGACGTCGAGGGCGCGCTCTCTATGCTGATGCAACGGGCCGTCGGCGCCGAGACGCCCTATTTCTTCGACTTCTCGGTCGTGGACTTCGTCAAGGACGAGGCCTTGTTCTGGCACTGCGGAGTCGCGCCCTGCAACCTCACGGACGGGGAGTGCAACTGCTCGCTCGACACCTACTTCGCGGGGGGCAAGGGAGTAACCGCCGACTTTGTCCTCAAGGCCGGCCACCTTTCCATACTCCGCCTTGACTCAGTCGACGGGAAATACCGGCTCTTCCTCCAGGAGGCGGAGGCAGTCCCCATGGAGAAGGAGCTCAAGGGGACCTACCTCAAGGCGAAATTCTCGAGGCCGGTGAAGGAGGTGCTGAGCCTCGTCATCGACAACGGCATTGCGCACCACGCGTCCGCGGTGTATGGTTCCTTCGTCGAACCGTTCCGCATCGCCGCGAAGATCGCCGGCTGGGAGGTCATCGAGTGATAGACATCGAGGCCGCGCAGGATGGCTTCGCGCTTTTCGTCGAGGGACGCAAGGTGCTTGCCCATTCAAGGCGCGCGCCCTGCGTCGAGATCGGAGTGGCTGAGACCGCCGTGCGCCAGCACCGCGGCTCGGTCAGGCTCCACAGGCGTCGCGCGGTCTCGATCCCGATCCGGTCCTACAAGGTCTTCGCGAACGAGGGCGAGTTCTGCGCCCTCGACTTCGACGGGAAGATCAGGATGGCGCTCAGGCTCGAGGGTGCGCGTCTGCGCATGTCCTTCTCCCTCTACGATGCGTCGATCAACTTCTTCCGCATCCGTCTCGCGGCCTTCCACGACGAAAGCATCTTCGGCCTCGGCGAGCGCTTCTCCCACCTCGACCTCAAGGGCCGCAGGGTCAGGCTCTGGGTCGAGGAGCGGGGCTCGGGCCGGGGCGCGGCCGACCATGCAGGATCGCGCCGGGTCGACCACGACTCAAGCTGTTTTCCCAGCCCTGTCTTCATTTCCACCAGGAAGTACTGGTGCGCCGTCGACACCAATGCGCACACCATCATGGACTTCTCGAGGCGCGCGTCCACCCTCATCGAGGCATGGGCTGTGCCCAGGGAGATCGTCCTGGGCATCGGAACGAAGGCCCAGGCTCCCCAGGCCGAGCCCGGGGCCAGAGGCCAGGGCGAGGCGCCGGAGCTCGTGGGTGACATGAGCTCCTACCTCGGGCGGCAGGTGATACCCCCTTCCTGGGTCTACGACGGGGCGATCATCGGGGTCCAGGGCGGCATGGGCGTGCTCCAGGAGAGGGCCGAGGCCTGTCTGGCATCGGGGTCGAAGATCGCGGGCTTTCTGATCGGGGACTGGTGCGGAAGGGCCCATCCCGGCGGCGCGGGGTCGGGAAGTGACTGGACCTGGGACCGCGAGCTCTATCCCGACCTTCCCCGGCAGATCGCCCTCCTGCGCTCCAGGGGGATCCGCGTCCTCGGCAGCCTCAGCCCCATGCTACGCGTCGACGGCGAGCAGTACGCCGAGGCCGCTCGCTCCCTGTGGTGCGTGAAGGAGGGGGGCAGGAAGGACTACACGGTCACCTGTTCCGGCTCCCCCCACGCCATGGTCGACCTGAGCAATCCCGCGGCCTTCGCCTGGCTCAAGGAGCTCATCAAGCGCGAGCTCCTTGGCATAGGCATGTCGGGCTGGGTCGCCGACTCCGGCGAGGCCCTCCCCCCCGATGCCGTGCTGTCCTCGGGCGAGGAGGCCGTGCTCGCGCACAACCGCTGGCCGGTCCTCTGGGCCAGGGCGAACAGGGAGGCGATCGAGGACTCGGGCCGCCTGGGCGACGCCATCTTCTTCTCCCGAGGCGGCTGGCTGGGCTCGACACGTTATGCGATGGCATTCTGGGTCGGCGACCGCGCCCCGGTGAAGGAGCGGAAGGCGGGATTCGCGAGCACCATCCCCGCGGCGATATCGGCTGGCCTCTCCGGGGCGGGCTTCTGGCAGTTCGACATCGGCGGGGCCGAGCAGCCTGCCCGCGGGAAGGGCTCCCCGACCGGCCTGCTGCGCCGCATGGAGATGGCCGCTTTCACGCCATTCTTCCGCGCCGAGGACTTTTCGGGCGCCGGCCCCGCGCCCTGGAACGACCCCTCATCCATGGCCATGCTCTCGCGGATGACCGAGGTCTTCGCATCCCTCAAGCCCTACCACATGGCCGCGGCCGCCGAGTACGCCGAGCAGGGACTGCCCCCGATCCGGCACCCCTGGCTCCACTACGAGGGCGACAGCGAGGTCCTGGGCCTGAGCCTGCAGTACATGTACGGCCGGGACCTCATGATCGCTCCCAGCATGGGCGCTTGCGAGGAGCTGACCAGCCTCTACCTTCCCGAGGACACATGGGTGCACCTGTGGAGCTCCCGCGAGTTCCGTGGCGGGGGCGTGACCGTGGAGAGCCCGCCGGGCTACCCTGCCGTGTTCTACCGTTCCGAGTCGCGCTTCGCCTCGCTCTTCGACGCCATCAGGCGGACGGCCAAGCGCCTCTAGGCAAGGTTGAGGTCAAGGTCAATCAAGGATGAGTCCGGTAGCCATCGCCATCGCGGCCGCCCTCGCGGGCAACTTCCTCCTCTCCCTCGGCATGATCCTGCAGAAGCGGCACATCGCCTGGATAGGTCACAAGGGCGAAAAGGACAGGGCCTTCCGGCTCGACCGCTTGGGTTGGTTCGCGGGCTTTACCCTCATGAACATCCAGCCTGTCTTCAACTACATCGCCCTGACCCGTCTTCCGCCCAACGTGGTCGGCGCGGCTGCGGGGAGCAGCGTCGCCTTCACCGCCCTCCTCGCCTCCCTCATCCTCGGTGAGCGGCTCGGCCGGAGGAAGCTAGCGTGGACCTGCGCGATGTTCGCGGCGATGGGGCTCTCGGCCCTGCGCTCCCCGCCTCAAGGCGCCGGTTTTTTCCCCCTCGTCCTGTACGCCTCCCTCCTGCCGCCTTTGGTCGCCGCCCTGCTCGCCCTCGCGGCCCGCCGCAGGCGCAAGGGTCCCGCGACAGCGGTGGCCCTGGCAGCCGTGGCAGGATCCCTGGGCGGCTTTATGGTCCTCTCCCTGGCCGCCCTGAGGCTGGTGGGGGGAGCTCGGCCCCTGCTCTGGTTTGGCACTCCCTACATCTATGTCTATCTGGTCGCGGGCATCGGAGCCTTTTCCCTGGTTCAGCTGGCCTACAAGGACGGGCGCATGAGCTCGGTGGCCCCCGCATACTACGGGATGCAGGTGCTGTGGCCGGCCCTCGCCTCGTATTTTGTCTTCGCCTCGCCCTTCGACCCGATCCAGGGCGCGGCCTTCGCGGCCGTGGCCCTCTGCGTGGCCGCCATCTCTCGCGACTAGGGCCTGAAGAGGGTCACGGTCGCGTAGGCCTCGATCGCCCGGCCCTCGCCCACGGCGTCGAGGCCTTCCTTGGTCTTGGCCTTCACGGACACAAGGCCGATCTCCATGCCCAGGGCGGCGGCGAGGGATGCGCGGATCTCGTCCCGCTGCGGGCCGAGCCGGGGCCTCTCGAGGACCACGGTGCAGTCGAGGTTGCCCGGCTCCCAGCCCGCGGCGCGCACTAGGGCGACGGCATGCCTGGCCAGGGCGCCAGAGTCGGCACCCCTCCAGGCCTCGTCGGAGGGAGGGAAGTGCGAGCCGATGTCGCCCAACGCGGCCGCCCCGAGGAGGGCGTCGATGGCCGCGTGGAACAGGACATCTCCGTCGGAGTGGCCGTCCTCGCCAAGCTGCGAGGGAAGGACCACGCCTGCGACGAGCAGGGGCCTGCCCGGCACGAGGCGGTGAAGGTCCCAGCCCTGGCCGATGCGGAAGGGAAGGGCTCCGGCCTGCGGTGGCGGGGCGGGGAGGTCCTCCGGTCGGGTGAGTTTCCTGTTCGCCTGCTCCCCCGGCACTGAGACGACCTCTCCCTCGTAGCGGGCCCATATCTCGGTGTCGTCGGTGCAGGCGAAGCCTTCGGCGGCGGCCCTGCGGTGGGCGGCGAGGAGGGGGCCGAGGCGGAAGCCCTGGGGGGTCTGGGCAGCGGCGAGGCCGGCCCTGCGGGGGTGGCCGGAGACCAGGCCCTGTGAGTCGATCTCCTTGGGCGTGTCGACAAGGGGGAGGACGGGGAGGGCGGCACCCCGCTCGAAGGCGGCCCTCGCCACGCTCGCGGCGAGTTCGGGGCTTGCCCAGGGCCGGGCTCCGTCGTGGACGAGGACGACGACCTCGTCGAGGGAAAGGCTGGCGAGGGCAGGGCTTGAGGCGAGGGCCTCGAGGCCGAGCCGCACGGAGTCGCGGCGGTCATCTCCTCCGGGAGTCACCATGAAGTTCGGCCCGAGCCCCTCGAGGGAGGCCAGGCTGGCTGGGGAAAGCGAGGACCTGATCTCCCCCTCCATGCCGGCAGGGGAGGTGATGGCGAGGGCCTTTAGCCCGGGGAGGGAGAGGAAGGGCCTCACGGCATGGTCGAGGACGCTCCTGCCCTCGAGCATGACCAGTTCCTTCTTGCCCCCGCCGAAACGCTCGCTCTTCCCGGCCGCGGTGACCAGGACCGCCAGGTCAGCTTTCAAGACGGGCGCGGATGAGCTCGGCGATCTCCTCTTTGGATTTGCCAAGGGAGAAGGAGATCTCGTCCTGGAGGAGGTTGAGGGCCGAATCATAGAGCTTGCGCTCGAGGATCGGCAGCTCCTTGATCTTGGAGCGGTGGTAGAGGGACCGCACGACCGAGGCGATGTCGAGGACAGAGCCCTTCTTGAGGAGGTCGAGGTTCATCTGGTAGCGCAGCTTCCAGTCCGTCGGGATGGGGGCGTACTCCTCCGAGATGAAGGCGAGGGCCTTCTCGGCCTCCGATTTGGGGACGATGGCGCGTATGCCAAGGTCGATGGCCTTGTCCACGGGGACCATGACGGTCATGTCGGAAAACTCCAGATAGATGATGTAGTAAAGGAGTTTTGAGTCCTTGAAGCTTTTCGGTTTTATATCGACGATCCTGCCTACACCCTGGCTTGGATAGACGATGCGCTGATCAACCGCGAAATCCGTGGGATTGCCCTTATCCATATCGCCCCATATTAGCCGAAAACATATGAAAAGTCAAATCCACGGGGCCAGCTTGCGCCGGGCCGAGGCCTCGGGCTAGAGTCGCCCCCATGGACCGCAAGCGCCCCTCGATCGCCACGATGCTCGCCTTCCCCCTTTTCATCCTCCTCATCATCGGAGCGGCGATCGTCTATCGGGACCAGCTCATGGCCCTCTTCAGGGACAGGGAGGCGCTGCGGGCCTGGATAGAGGCGAGGGGGGCCTGGGGAAGCCTCGCTTTCGTCGGCCTCCAGATTATCCAGGTCATTGTATTCATCATACCAGGCGAGTTCGTCCAGGTTGCCGGGGGCTATGTCTACGGCCTCTGGTACGGATCCTTCCTGTCCATCGCGGGCATCATGGCCGGCTCGGCCTTCAACTTCTACATGGGCCGGATCCTTGGCCGGCCCTTTGTCGAGGGCCTCTTCGCGAAGGAGAGGATAGAGTCGATCGAGAAGGTGACAGCCTCGGGCAAGGCTGCGGCAGGCTTTTTCCTCCTTTTCATAATTCCCGGAATCCCCAAGGACGCCCTCTGCTATGTGGCCGGGGTCTCGGGACTCGGCTTTCCCGTGTTTTTCGGGATCTCGATGTTCGGCCGCCTGCCAGGGATCTTCGGTTCCTCCTTCATGGGCAGCGCGGCCCACGACAGATCCTACGCGGCGGCCCTTGCCATCCTCACGGTCGCGGCCCTGCTCTTCTGCCTCGGCCTCTTCTTCAGGGAGAGGATCGAGGGCCTCCTCGTGCGCCTCCTGCACAGGGACGAGGGGAAATGAGCCTCATGCCCTGCCGCGGGGGGGATTGAGGATGGGAGCCGTCAACCGGGACATCAGGACCACCAGGGAGAGGCTTCTCCAGGGCCTGCTCAGGGTCTCGGCCATCGGCGGCCTCCTGGCCTATGTGCCGAGCGCCTACCTCTCCGTGGTGGAGCGCTACTGGTCGGTGCTCGCCGCCGACAGCCTCGCCTGCGTCTATGTCATCGTGCTGGCCCTGAGCCCGGGGATCTCCGCCCGCACCAAGATCGCCTCCCTTCTCGTGATCTCCTACCTGCTCGGCCTAGTCCTCCTTGTCGTGACCGGGCCTTTCGGGGCTGGCCATCTCTTCATCTTCGCCTTTGTCCTCCTTGCGGCACTCTTCGGCCGCCTGCGCGGCATGGTCGCGGCCAACGCCCTCGCCCTGGTCACCCATGCCGGTATCGCCGTGGCTTCCTCCCTGAGGCTGGTCTCCTGGCCCCAGGACACAGGCTCGGTCATCGTCATCTCGGCCAACTTCATCCTCGTGAGCCTCGTCCTCTCCTTCTCGACGAATTTCCTCATCAGGGGCCTCGAGGCCTCGGCCGGAGAGGAGAAGAAGCTCCGGATCGCCCTCGAGATGATGCTCAGGGAAATCGAGCACCGCGTGAAGAACAACCTCCAGGTCATCGCCAGCCTCGTCAACATCAAGTCCAGGGCCTCTGAGGACCCGGGGCGGGCCCTCACCGACATAAGGGAGAGCCTGCTTGCGATATCCGTGGTCCACCAGCTCCTGTACCGCCGCGAGGCCTTCTACCTGGTCGAGCTCTCAAGCCTCCTGTCCTCCCTCCTCGAGCGCCTCCAGTACCTGCACCGCGACATCGAGTTCCGCTTCGAGTGGGAGGGCCCGAAGGCCGAGATGGACGGGGATTGCGCAGTGAGCCTGGGCCTCATGGTCAACGAGCTCATCCTCAACTCGGTGAAGCACGCCTTTCCTTCGGGAGGCTCTGGCCTGATCTCGATGCGCGTCGCCTACTCCGGGGAGGACAGGCGCCTCGTCCTCGAGCTGGCCGACGACGGCATCGGGGTTGAGGGCGGGGGGAGGCCCGGGGGCACGGGGCTCAAGATAGTCGCGGCCCTGGCCAGGCAGCTGCGCGCCACGATGGAGGTCCTCGAGCCCCCGGGCATGCGCTACCGCTTTGTCCTGGTCCTCGACGACCAGGAGGCCGAGCTCGCGGCCGGGATGCACTCCCTGCCGGCCTTCCGCCGAAACCCCCGACCTTGAGGCCCCGAGGGCCTTCGTGCTATGCCTATGGGATGGACCTCAGCTATCCCTGCCTCCTCATAGACCACGACGACACAGCCGTCATGAGCACGCCGCTGATGCACTACCCGGCCCACGTCGAGGCCCTGAAGAGGCTCAGGCCCGGCACGCAGCCGATAGGCCTCGATGGCTGGCTCAGGAAGAATTTCCATCCCGGCATCATGGGTTACCTTGAGGGCGAACTGGGCTTCAACGAGGAGGAGCTGAAGGAGAGCTACCGCATCTGGAGGGAGTTCACCGGCGCCATGGTCCCGGCCTTCTTCCCCGGCCTCCTCGGGCTCCTGGGAAGCTTCAAGAGCCGCGGCGGCATCCTCGTCGTGGTGTCCCATTCCGAGGTGGACATGATAGAGCGCGATTACCGCGCCGCGGCCAAGGGCGGCGGCGCATCCGTGATGCCCGACCTGGTCTTTGGCTGGGATGTCGAGGAGGACAGGAGGAAGCCACACCCCTATCCGGTCATCGAGGCAAGCGAGCGTTTCGGCCTAGCGAAGACGGACATCCTCGTCCTCGACGACCTCAAGCCCGGCGCCGACATGGCGGCGGCCGCGGGGGTCGATTTCGCGGCCGCGGGCTGGGGCCACGCGATACCCGAGATCAGGGAGGCCCTGCGCGGCAGGTGCCGCTGGTACTTCGACACGGTCGAGGAATTCGGCCGGGTCCTGCTTGGCCCCGCGAAGGCCTAGAGGCGGCGGCCACGAGGCCCTCCCCATGAAACGTCTCGCCACCCTTGCCCTTGCCCTGTGCCTCCTCGTCCTCTTCTGCGCGGGCACCGCCAGGCTTGTCGCCGACTCCGTCATCGAGATGAAGAGGAGGCGCGTCGTCGAGACCGCCCTCTCCCTCAGGGGGGCACGCTACGGCCTCGGCGCCGAGTCGCCCTCGGCCTTCGATTGCTCGGGCTTCGTGCGCTACGTCTACCTCGAGTCGACCGCCATCGAGCTCCCGCGCCATTCAAGCGGCCAGGCCCAGGCCGGCTCTCCCGTCGACCCAGCCTCGGCCCGTCCCGGCGACATCCTCAGCTTTGGCCCGCGTGCGGGGCTGCCGAGCCATGTCGCCATCTATCTGGGCGGGGGCTCGATGATCCACGCGGTCTCTGAGGGGCCGCACAAGGGTGTCATCGTGTCGCGGCTCGACGAGCCATGGTTCGGGCCGCGGCTCCTGGGCGCCCGCTCTGTCCTTGGCCGGCCCTGATGGGAGCTTGACAATTCCTTCACAAGACCCGATTCTAGCTGGGCGGGGATGGTGGGAAAAGTATCGATTCTCCCTTATCGACATCCCCGACGGACGCATTTCGTCCAGCAAAACTTAAGGCTCTTGGGAGGCCATCATGAGAAGAGTTTCCGTCCTGTTCCTAGTAGTCGCGTTCGCCCTCTCGGCTTTCAGCCTCTTCGCGGCCGACCTCACCATCGAGTACCAGATGAACACCACCGGGCCCGATCTCGCCAACAACTTCCTCAGCTTTAAGGGCGCTGTCGGTACGGTCGTGAAGGACCAGTACGATCCCACCAAGGTCGAAGGCACCGGAGCCGACGCCATCACCGGCGCCAGCAAGCTCATGTCGACCGAGATCTTCAACGCCTACAGGACCGACGTCCAGGGCAAGAAGACCATGCCCTCCGGCCTTCGCGGCCTCTTCCTCTACCCCATCGCCGGAGAGCCCACCCGCCTCAGCGACGGCCTCACCGTGGCCAAGGCCGCCGACGGCAGCATCATGGTCCGCACGATCCACCGCGGCACCGCCTACGAGTTCGTCACCGACAAGGCCGGGAAGCTCAAGCTCCCCACCAACAACGTCAAGATGCGCGTCATCGGCACGACCGACAACAAGATGATCGGCGCCGATTTCGGTACCAGCGTCACCGACATCAACTGGACCAAGATCTGGGACAAGAACATCGCCGATGGCCAGGTCGTCGGAACCTCCAAGGTCAAGACCGGCAAGATCGGCGTCGACAACGCCAACTCCGAGCTCTGGTACTGGGCCGGCGACGTCCAGTTCGCCTTCGACGGCAAGATCCTCAAGGTCTTCGCCGCCCTCGACGTCAAGAAGAAGTAAGAGAGCCAGGGCCCCGCGGGGTCCAGCGATCATCGGGACCCGGCCTCCTTTGGCCGGGTCCTTTTTTGCCTTCCCCCTTCTGAGCCCCAGGGGGTACAATCCGCGTCTTGTTGGCGATCCCCCGCATCCAGCCCAAGGAGGGCCCTCCAGATGACCGGCATCGCGCGCCGAGCCCCCGCGCTTCCTCTCGCTGTCCTGGCCCTCTTCGCAGGGGCGGGCCTGAGCGCCGGTGACATAGGCTCCCTGAGCTGGTACGCCCTGGGGACTCAGGATGGCCTCGCCGGATCGACCGTCACAGCGATCCTCCAGGACAGGCGCGGCCTCATGTGGTTCGCTGCCGAGGGGGGGCTCTCCTGTTTCGACGGGAAGACCTTCTCCACTTTCAGGCCGGAGGCCGGGACGAGCCCCTTCTCATCCTCCCGGATATCCTGCATGACTGCCGATCCCGAGGGAGGGATCTATCTGGGCTGCGAGGGAGTCCCCCTGGTCCGCCTCGACACAGCCTCGGGACGCTTCGAGGCCGCCCGTGATTCCTCCGGGAGCGGGCCCGGCCTCATCGGCGCCAAGGCTCTCGCAGCCGATCGGCGCGGTAGGGTATTTGCCTCGGGGCCCGGGGGAGGGATCAGGGTCCAGGAAGCCAAGGGGAAGGGCTTCACCCATTTCGCCGATGTCGGGGCCGAGGTGAGCTGCCTCCTGGCAGATTCGGGAGGCCGCCTATGGGTGGGAAGCCGCGGGCGGGGGCTCTTCAATTTCGACACAGACGGCAGGAGCCTCGCGAACTACCGCAGGACCAGAGCCGGCGGTGGAAGCCTGGGTGACGACGGCGTCAGCTGCCTTTTCGAGGACTCGGTGGGCGGTCTGTGGATAGGCCTCGAGAACGGAGGGGTCGATGTTTTGGGCGAGGGCGGCCTGCGCCACGCGCGTGCCGCCGCTGGCTCCTCGCTTCCCAGGCGCGAAGTCCTTTCCCTGGCCGAGGACGCCGAGGGCCGCATCTGGGTCGGCTATGCCGGGGCCGGCATGGGCAGCCTCGATCCCTCGAGCCTCGTCCTTAAGCCTCCGGCCCCGGGGGCCAGAGAGACTCCCTTGGCCATCTTCCGCGACAAGAGGGGCCTCATGTGGGTCGGCCTGGCTGCCGGCGGTGTCCGAAGCTACAACTCCCATTCCGCCGTATTCTCCAGCTACGGTGGAGGCGCAGGAGCTGGCCAAGGGCGGCTCCGCGGCATTGCCAGCATCGCCCAGGAGGCATCGGGTCGCCTCGTCCTGGCTGCGGCCGACAGGCTCCTCACGATGGATCCGGAGGGCCGGCCTGGCCCAGGGCTCTCCTGGCCGCCGGTTGGGCCCAGGCCACGGGCCATGAGTGTCATCCTGGCTTCCAGGGACGGTAGCCTCTGGATAGGCACGGAGGGAGGGGGCCTGGCCCAGGTCCTCGGCGACGGTACCTGGAGGATATTCCTCCACCGCCCGGGCGACGAGACGAGCATCGCCGGGGACAGCGTGAGTTGCCTCTACGAAGACAAAGACGCATCGATCTGGATCGGCATCGAGGGCCGGGGCCTCGACAGGCTCGATCCATCGGGCGTCTCCTTCAGGCATTTCGAGGGCCCGGGACCTCGGGGGGAGGGGTCCCCAGGAATTTGGATCAGGGGCCTCCTGCGGGACTCGAAGGGGCGGCTCTGGGCGGCGAGCCCGGACTCGGGGCTCTCTTTTCTTGACCCTGGCTCTGATGGCTTCCTGCGGGCCCAAGGCGGCCCCGAAGGCATGCTCGGCGACAATTCGGTGAGCTGCCTGCTCGAGGATTCAGACTCAAACCTCTGGGTCGGCACCGGCGGGGCCGGTCTCGCCCGCCGCGATCCCGAGACGGGCGCATTTGTCAGGATCAGGGCAAAGGAGGGGCAGATCGGGGGCAGCATCTACGCCCTCACCGAGGACAGGGAGGGGGTGCTCTGGATCCTCTCCTCCCGCGGGCTCACCAGCTACGACCACCGGGTTGGAGCCTTCTTCCTCTTCGGGGCCGAGGACGGCCTGGCCGCGGGCAGCCTGGCCACGGGAGCCGCCCTGATGGCCAGGAACGGCGAGCTGTGGATCGGGGGAAGCGACGGCCTCTCGAGCTTCGATCCGCGCAGGGCCACGCGCTATACCCCCCAGCCCGACGTCGTGATCACGGGCCTCGAGCAGGCAGCCGACGGCCAGGTGTCTCGCCCTTCCCCCATTGCGCCGGGGGAGCCCCTTGTCGTCCTCGACCACGACAACCCGGGCCTTGTGTTCAGGATCGCTATCAGCGACTACGTCGCTCCATCGCGCAACGTCTACGCCATGAGACTCGAGGGCAGGCAGGCCGGCTGGACCTCCCTCGCGTCCCAGAACTCCGGTTACATCGCCCCACTCGCGCCCGGGCGCTATACCCTCAGGGTCAAGGGATCAAACGGCAACGGGGTATGGAACGACTACGGGGCCTCGCTGGCGATCCTCGTGAGGCCCCCTTTCTGGTCGACCTGGTGGTTCAGGACTATTGCCGCCGCCCTCCTCGCGGGAAGCGTCGCCCTCATTGTCGCGGCCCGGCTGCGGACCCTGCGGGGGAGGAACGCCCTCCTCGCGGGCTTTGCGCGCCATGTGGAGGAGGCGAGGGAGGAGGAGAGGAAGATCGCGGCACGGGATGTCCACGACGAGATCGGGCAGTTCCTCATGGTCCTGAACTTCCACGCGTTCTGGCTGGCCTCCCATCCCGATGCCCTGGAGCCGGACAGGGGCTCGCGGGTCAAGGACATGCAGGGCGTGATCCTCGAGGCCATGGCATCGGTGAAGGCGGTCGCGACGCGGCTGCGGCCCGGCGCGCTCGATGCCCTCGATTTCGCCGGTGCCCTTCGCTGGTACGCCCGCAGCATCGAGAGGATCAGCGGCCTGAGGCTGGAGCTCGAGCTCGAGGAGCCCCCGCCCAACGTCGCGGGAGAGAAGGCGACTGCCCTGTTCCGCATCCTCCAGGAGATGCTGAGCAACGTCGTGCGGCACTCCGGCTCGGCCACCGCGACCGTCCGCCTCGCTGCCGAATCCGGGGAGGTGGTCCTCGAGGTGGTCGACAAGGGCAAGGGGATCGAGGATCCGAGGGCCGAGGCCCCCGATTCCTTCGGCATAATAGGCATGAGGGAGCGCTGCAGGGCCTTTGGCGGAACCCTGGTGCTCAAGGCTCATGCGGGGGGAGGGACCCTCGTCCGCGCCAGGCTCCCCATCGGGGAAGGAAGGTCATAGATGCTCGACATACTGATCGCCGACGACCACTTCCTGGTACGCAAGGGACTGCGTCAGCTCCTCGAGGAGAACCTTCCCGCCTCGCGGATAGCCGAGGCGGCCGACGGCCCGGCGGTCATCGAGCTGGCGAGGAAGGGGCGCTACGACCTCATGATCCTGGACTTCGCCATGCCCGGGAAGGACGGACTCGACCTCATCAGGGACCTGAAGGACCTGGACCCCTCCACCCACGTCCTTGTCCTCTCCATCCTGCCCGAGGAGCAGTACGCGGTCAGGGCCTTCCGACTTGGGGCCTCGGGCTGCGTGAACAAGGCGATCGACCCGAGGGAGCTCCTCGATGCTGTGAAGACCGTGATCTCGGGCCACCGCTATCTCTCGCGCAAGGCGCAGGACCTCCTGCTCGACGAGATCGACTACGAGGGCGACCCCCACGAGCGGCTCTCGGACAGGGAGTTCCAGCTCCTGCGACTGCTTGCCTCGGGCAAGAGCGTCGGCGACGCCGCGGTCCTCCTCTCGCTCAGCGTGAAGACAGTCAGCACCTACAGGACGAGGCTGCTCGAGAAGATGGGCATGGAGAACAACGCCCAGCTCACGAACTACGCGTTCAGGCACGGCCTCGTCGGCAGTCCCTAGTTCTGCACGTAGGGATTTGTCCTACGTGAGGAAATGACCCCCTCCTACATACCCCGCGCCCTTCCCGGGCCAGACTCCCTCCACGCCGCCTCAAGCGGCGGCATTCCCCCGGGAAGAAGAGGTGGACGAGTGCTCGTATTCATCCTGAGACGGCTCATCCAGAGCGTGGTGGTCATCTTCCTCGTCTCCATCCTGGTGTTCATCGGCGTCTTCTCCATCGGGAATCCCGCCGACATCCTCATCCCCGCCGAGGCCTCGCAGATGGAGCGGGATGCGGCGATCAAGTCCCTCGGCCTCGACAAGCCGATGTACGAGCAGTACTTCATCTTCCTGTCCAACGCGATGAAGGGCGACCTCGGCCGGTCCTTCGTGTTCAACCAGCCCACGATCTCCCTCATCACGGCCCGCATGCCGGCCACCCTCGAGCTGGCCTTCTGCGCACTCTTCCTCTCCCTGGTCATAGGGATACCCCTGGGGATGATAGCCGGATACAAGGCCAACAGCCTCCTCGACAGGACCATCATGACGGGTTCGATCCTTGGTTTCAGCGCGCCCACCTTCTGGACGGCGATCCTCCTCATCATGGTCTTCGCCGTTGGCCTGCACTGGCTTCCGCCAAGCGGCCGGGGCCAGCTGGGCAAGATCCTGGGCATCACCACGAGCCTCGCGACCTGGGACGGGATCCGCCATCTCGTCCTGCCCGTCACCAGCCTCTCCCTCTTCAAGATCTCCCTCGTCACGAGGCTCACGCGCTCGGGGATACGGGAGACCCTGCCCATGGACTTCGTCAAGTACGCGCGGGCCAAGGGTCTCAGGAAATCGCGCATCGTGTTCGTCCACGTCTTCCGCAACGTCCTCATCCCCATCGTCACCGTCGTGGGCATGGAGCTCGGCTCCCTGATCGCCTTCGGCGTCGTCACCGAGACCATCTACGCCTGGCCAGGAACTGGCAAGCTCCTCATCGACAGCATCACGAGGCTCGACAGGCCCATGATCGTCGCCTGGCTCATGATCACGGTGATGCTGTTCATCGTCATAAACCTGGTCGTCGACCTGTCCTACTCCCTCATCGATCCGCGGATCAGGCTCCAGAGGAAGAAATCGTGAAAGGCACAGCATCGCCCGGCCGCGACGGCATGGGCAGCAAGATACTGCGGGAGCTCGTCGGGAGCCCCTCCTCCCTCATTGGCCTCGTGATCTGCGTCGTCGTCGTCTTCCTGGCCATCTTCGGGCCCCTGGTCACTTCCCAGGATCCCTACGACCTCTCGAAGCTCAACATCATGGACAACCGCCTGCCTCCCGGCTCGGTCGGCATCGACGGGGCGGTCTACGTACTGGGCACCGACGGCCAGGGCCGCGACATGGTCTCGGCCATGATCTACGGCCTTCGGACGAGCCTCCTCGTGGGCATACTCACGACCGCCCTCGCCATGGTCATCGGCACGACGATGGGCCTCCTCGCGGCCTACAAGGGCGGCTGGGTCGACACCATCATCATGCGCCTCGTCGACCTCATTCTCGGCTTCCCCATGATGCTCCTCGCCCTCATCCTCCTCGCGGCCCTTGGTCCGGGAATCGACAAGGTCATCCTTGCCCTCGTCGCTGTCCAGTGGGCCTTCTACGCCCGCACGATACGCGGAACGGCCCTCTCCGAGATGAACCGCGAGTACATCGAGGCCGCGAGATGCCTGGCCCTGAGCGAGAGGCGGATCATCTTCCGCCACCTCCTCGTGAACTGCCTGCCGCCCGTGATCGTCATCAGCACAATCAAGGTCGCAGGCGCCATATCGGCCGAGGCGACCTTGAGCTTCCTCGGCCTCGGCGTGCCCATCACAAAGCCCTCGCTCGGCCTCCTCATCTCGAACGGCTACCGCTACCTCCTCTCGGGCTCCTACTGGATCAGCATATTCCCGGGGATACTGCTGATGCTGACGATCTTCGGCATCAACATTGTCGGTGACAGGCTCAAGGAAGTCCTGAACCCCCGCCTCCAGGAAAACAAGGCGGTGGAATGATGCAGGACCAGAGCGTCCTCGCTGTCGAGGGACTGCGCAGCCATTTCTTCACGAGGGCCGGGGTGGTCAAGGCCGTGGACGGGGTTTCCCTCCACGTGGCCCGGGGCGAGATCCTCGGCATCGCCGGGGAGTCGGGCTCGGGCAAGAGCGTGACCGCCTTCTCGATCCTCAAGCTCGTCGACCCGCCGGGACGGGTCATCGCGGGCAGGGTCGATTTCGGCGGCCAGGACCTCCTCTCCTGCGACGAGGAATCGATCAGGCGCATCAGGGGAAAGCGGATCGCGATGATCTTCCAGGATCCCATGATGACCTTGAACCCCCTCATGAGCATCGCCGACCAGATGGTCGAGTCCATAAAGGCACACGAGAGGACCACGAGGGCAGCCGCCCTCGCGCGCTGCGCCGCGACCCTCGAGAAGGTCGGCATACCCGACGCGGCGAGGAGGCTTTTGGCATACCCCCACCAGTTCTCGGGGGGCATGCGCCAGAGGGTGGCGATAGCCATAGCCCTGCTTCACAAGCCCGACCTGATCATCGCCGACGAGCCCACGACAGCCCTCGACGTGACCATCCAGGGCCAGATACTCCATGAGATGCGCCAGCTCTGCGACGAGCTCGGCATGGCCCTGATCTGGATCTCCCACGACCTGGCCGTCCTGGGCAACCTCTGCGACCGCATCAACGTCATGTACGCTGGCCGGGTCGTCGAGGCGGGGAGGGCCGAGGACCTGCTTGAGCGGCCGGTCCATCCCTACACCCGCGGCCTCGTCGGCTCTGTGCCGGGCAACTCGAGGCGGGGCCAGGAGCTCACCCAGATACCCGGGATGCCGCCGAACATGCTTGATCTTCCCGATGGCTGCGCCTTCAGACCGCGCTGTCCCCGCTCCGGCGACGAGTGCGCGATGGAGATCGGGGTGAGAGTCCTGGGAGACGGGCGCGAATACCGCTGCCTGCATCCCCACCTGGAGAGCGGAAAATGAGCGAAGCACTTGTTGACGTGCAGGGGGTCTCGAAGCGCTTCGGCAGGAGGCTCGACACTGTCGAGCGGCTGGCCAGGCGCCTTGGATCCGACATCAGCGAGGAGATCGTCCACGCCGTCGACGCCGTGAGCCTCAAGGTGGCCGAGGGCGAGGTCCTCGGCCTGGTGGGGGAATCGGGTTGCGGGAAGTCCACCCTGGGGCGGGTCATCTCAGGCCTCCTTCCTGCCAGTTCTGGCAGGGTACTCTACAGGGGCGCCGATCCTAGCCTCCTCAAGGGGGATGAGGCGCGCGCCGCCAAGCTCAACAGGCAGATGATCTTCCAGGATCCCTACTCCAGCCTGAATCCCAGGATGCAGGTCAGGGGGATCATCGGCGAGGCGCCGCGCTACCACGGCCTCTGCGACCGCGCGGGGCTCGAGGGCTACATCGACGCCATCATGGCAAAAGTGGGCCTCGAGCCTTCCTTCAAGGACCGCTACCCCCACCAGTTCTCCGGCGGCCAGAGACAGCGCATCGGCATCGCGCGCGCCCTCGCCGTGAAGCCCGACTTCATCGTCTGCGACGAGCCGATCGCGGCCCTCGATGTCTCCATCCAGGCCCAGATCATCAACCTCTTCATGAAGCTCCGCTCCGAGCTGGGCCTTACCTACCTCTTCATAAGCCACGACCTGGGGGTCGTGGAGCACCTCTCCGACACCGTCGCGATCATGTACCTGGGGAGGATCGTGGAGACTGCGGCCGCGGAGGAGCTCTTCTCCCATCCCAACCACCCCTACACCCTGGCCCTCCTGGCCGAGGTGCCTCGCCTGGGCGGGAGAAAAAAGGACTTCTCCGTGATAAAGGGCGAGATCCCTTCCCCCCTCGATCCCCCAAGAGGCTGCCACTTCCACCCGCGCTGCCCCCACGCGATGCCGCGTTGTGCGGCCGAGATCCCCGCTTCGCGCGAGATCTTGGGCGGCCACTTCTCGGCCTGCCACCTGAACGGGGGATAGGATCCGGCCTCCCCAGCGCCCTTCCAGATCACCACGGTTCTTGTCAAGAGCGACCATAGGCATTCCAGTTTCCAGGAGGAACACATGAGTACGAGCAGGAAATCCGCGGCCATCGCCGCCGCGCTGCTGGCAGCCCTCGCGGTTTTGGCGGCCCCGCTGGCCGCGCAGAGCGTCGTCATCGGCATGCAGGCCGAGCCCCAGGCCATCGACCCGCATTTCTCAACGTCAGGTCCCACCCAGCGCATCGCCGACTGCCTCTTCGAGCGTCTGTTCATGCCGGATGACAAGAAGCTCGCCGGTCCGGCCCTGGCCCTATCCTGGAAGCGGATCGACGAGCTCAGCATCGAGGTGAAGCTCAGGCCGAACGTCAAGTTCTCAGACGGCAGCCCCCTCACCGCCGACGACGTGCTCTTCTCCTTCGAGCGCGTGCCCACCGTCCCGAACAGCCCGGCCTCCTATATCAAGGACGTGACGGACATCTCGGTCAAGGTGGTCGATCCCCTCACCCTGCGCTTCACCAGCAAGAAGCCGAACGCCAGCCTCCTCGGGCAGATCAGCCGCATCTTCATCGTATCGCGCAAGGCCGCCACGGGCGCGACGTCAAACGACTTCAACTCAGGCAAGGCCGCCCTGGGGGCCGGCCCCTACAAGTTCGTCGAGTGGCTCCCCGGCGATCGCATCGTCCTGGCGCGCAACGAGCTCTACTACGGAAAGAAGCCCTACGCCCAGAAGGCCACGATCAGGATAATCACGAACGACTCGGCCCGCGTCGCGGCCCTCCTCGCCGGGGACGTCGACCTCATCGACACTGTCCCCCCGACCGACATCGCCTCCCTGCGGGCCGACCCCAAGGTCTCGCTCTGGCCCATCCAGGGCTCGACCATCATCTACATCCACATGGACTCGGACCGGGAGAAGACCCCCTTCGTCACGGACAAGAATGGCAAGGCCTTCGACAAGAACCCGCTCAAGGACAAGAGGGTCCGCATGGCCCTCTCCCTCCTCATGGACCGCAAGCTCCTCGTCGACCGCGTCCTCCAGGGCTCGGGCACGCCGGCGATCCAGATGGTCCCCCCGGGCTACCTCGGCTACATCGACAACGAAAAGGCCCCTGCCGTCGACGTCGCCAAGGCGAAGAAGCTCCTCGCCGAGGCCGGCTATCCCAATGGCTTCGCCCTCACCCTCCACAGCGCCAACGACCGCTACAGCTTCCAGCCAGAGGTCGTCCAGGCCGTGGCCCAGTTCCTCGCCCGCGGGGGGATCGAGGTCAAGGTCGAGACCATGCCCACGGCCGTGTTCCTGCCCAAGGCCACCAACACCGAATACAGCTTCTTCCTCCTCGGCTTTGGCAATTCCACGGGAGAGGGCACGGGAGTCCTGAGCGCCGTCCTCGGCAGCTACAACAAGGAGAAGAACCTCGGTTCGAACAACCGCGGCCGCTACTCCAGCGCCAGCTTCGACGACTTTATATCCAAGGCGATGGCCGAGCTCGACGACGACAAGCGCGATGTCCTCCTCCAGGCCGCCGCGAAGGTCGCCATCGACGACGCCGCGGTCATCCCCCTGTACATCGAGACCACGGTCTTCGCGACCAAGAAGAGCTTCGTGTTCAAGCCCGGCCTCGGCATCCCCAGGCCCGAGCCCATGGACCTCTACCCGGCAGCCAAGTAAGGACAGACTCACGATGACTGATGAGGGAAAGACAGGCCGGGACCGGGACCAGGGATCAGGGCCCGGCCCTGTCCCCTCGGGCTGCATCGTCGAGCGCAAGGTCATGGTGCCGATGCGGGACGGCGTCCGTCTCGCGACGGATATCTACAGGCCGGCGGCCTCCGGGGCGGGCACTCCCGCCCCGGGGCCCTTCCCGGTGATCCTCGAGCGCACACCCTACGACAGGGACGCCAAGTCCCTGCGGAGCGCGATCACGAGGAAGGATCCACGGCCGAGGTCCCGCGCCGAGACGGCCGCCGCCTTCGTCGCCCGAGGCTACATCGTGGCCATCCAGGACTGCCGTGGACGCTACTCCTCCGAGGGGACCTTCACCAAGTACACCCTCGAGGGCGAGGACGGCTATGACAGCCTCGTCTGGCTCCTGGCCCAACAGTGGTGCGACGGCAGGATCGGCACCATGGGTCTTTCGTACAACGCGCACGTCCAGGCCGCCCTCGCCTGCCTCGACCCACCCGGCCTCGCCGCGATGATCCTGGATTCGGGCGGTTTCGCCAACGCCTACCAGGGGGGGATAAGGCAGGGAGGGGCCTTCGAGCTCAAACAGCTGACCTGGGCCCACAAGCACGCGAGGCTCTCGCCCCAGGCGAAGGCCGAGCCCCTCGTCGCGGCGGCCCTCGACGCCGAGGACATAGCGGCCTGGATGGGCCGCCTGCCCTGGAGGCGCGGCCATTCTCCGCTCAGCGCCGTCCCCGAGTACGAGGACTACATCCTCGAGCAGTGGAGCCACGGCAGCTTCGACTCCTACTGGAAGAAGCTGGGTCTCTGGACCGAGGGCTGGTACGCGAGCTTCTCCGACGTGCCGAGCATCCACATCTCCAGCTGGTACGATCCCTATCCGCGCACGGCGACCTCCAACTACATGGCCCTCTCGAGGCTGAAGAAGAGTCCCTGCAGGCTGGTGCTCGGGCCCTGGACCCACGGCAACCGCTCCCTGGGCTACTCGGGCGAGGTCGACTTCGGGAGCGAGGCCACCTTGGACGGGAGCCTCGCGGAGGACTACGACGAATACCGCCTGCGCTGGTTCGACCGATGGCTCAAGGGCATCGGCAACGGCGTCGAGGCCGAGAGCCCCGTGAGCTACTTCCTCATGGGGGGAGGTTCCGGGCGCAGAAACGAGGCCGGCAGGATGGAGCACGGGGGCAGGTGGAAGCGCGCGGCGGACTGGCCCATTCCCGGAACGAGATATACCAATTACTACCTCCATGCCGACCTCTCTCTCTCGGCCGAGGCCCCGGCTGATGGCTCGGCCTGCCTCTCCTACCAGTTCGACCCTTCCCATCCCGTGCCCTCCATCGGCGGCACCATCACCTCAGGTGAACCGGTGATGGTGGGCGGGGCCTTCGACCAGGTCGAGGGCGAGCGTTTCTTCGGCTCGAGGAAGCCCTACCTCCCGCTCGCGGCGAGGGATGACATACTGGTCTTCGAGACGGCAGTCCTCGAGCAGGCCATCGAGGTGACGGGACCTATCAGCGCCAGGCTCTGGATCTCCTCGGACTGCCCCGACACGGACTTCACCATCAAGCTCGTCGACGTCTACCCGCCAAATCCCGATTACCCCCGGGGCTTCGCCATGAACGTCGCAGACGGCATCCTTCGTGTGCGCTACCGCGATTCATGGGAAGAGCCGAGGCTCATGGAGCCGGGCCGGATCTACGAGATCCTGGTGGAGGCCTTCCCGACGAGCGACCTCTTCGCCGCGGGTCACAGGCTCAGGCTCGACATTTCCAGCTCCAATTTTCCGCACTTCGACGTCAATCCTAACTCAGGCGAGGCCGAGGGGAGTTCGCGGCTCTCAAGGGTGGCGACCAACACCGTCCATCTGGACAAGAACCACCCCTCGGCACTGATCCTTCCCCTCGTTCCCGGGGGAGGGGCAGCATGAAGGATGGCTTCTCCCTGGTCCTAAGCGGCCAGTCACGCATCGCGCGGGATGTCAGACAGAGCGGCAGCGAGGGCTTCTCTGCCACGCTCGATTTCCTGCGCGCCGCCGACCTCGCCTTCACCAATTTCGAGAATACGATCCTGGGCAGGCATGGAGGCTTCCCGGTCAAGACCGGCTACCGCGTTCCCCCGGGAGCCGATGTCCTCGACGCCCTCGCCTGGACGGGCTTCCGGGCCCTATCCCTCGCGAACAACCACGCCTTCGACCTTGGCCCGCCCGGGATCCTCTCCACCCTTGAGGACGTCGCCGCCAGGGGCTTCCTCCACGCGGGAACCGGCGCGGACGCGGGCTCGGCGGCGAGACCCGGCTTCCTAGACACTGTCGCGGGGCGCATCGCCCTCGTCGCGATGGACGCCTCGCCCCAGCCTGACTTCTTCTACGCGGCCGATGCCCGAGACGGCAACCCTGCCCGGCCCGGAATCAACAGGCTCGAGGTCGCCCAGTCCCTGGTCCTGGGAGGGGCTGACTACGACAGTCTCCTCTCCATATCGGAGACTAGCGGCAATGAGCTTAGAAAGGCCAGGAAGGCAGCTGTGGGTTTCGGGAAGGCCAGCGCTGGGCATTCGGCGGTCGGGTCTGAGGCCTTCGATTTTTGCGGCCTCCTCGTCGAAAGGGGCGAGGGCACGAAGGAGGCCAGGACGATAGTCGCCGCCGACCGCGAGCGTCAGCTCGCTGCGATCCGCGCAGCGGCCGCGTCTTCGGACTTCGTCATCGCCTACCTCCATCACCACCTGTGGGAGGCCGACTGGGAGGCCGTTCCGGGCTGGACGCAGGCCTTCGCTCGGGACTGCATCGACGCCGGAGCCAATGCCTTCGTAAGCCACGGCGTCCCTGTGCTCCAGGGCCTCGAGATCTACCGCGGACAGCCGCTGTTCTACAGCCTGGGCAACTTCATCTTCCACTCGCACCGCGCCGCGACGAGGACCGATGACAGGATATGGACAAGCGTCGTCGCGAAGTGCCGCTTCGACGGGCGGGGCAGGCTCGACACAGCCGAGTTCTTGCCGATCGTCCTTGGCGGAGAGCGGGCCCTCGGCGATCGCGAGCTCCCCCGCGAGGTCCCCGAAGCGGTCGGAGGCGCGATGGCCGAAGGGATCATCGCCAGGTTCGCCGCACTCTCTGGGGCCTTTGGCAGCAACATCGCACTTGATGGCGGAAAAGGGCGACTGGTCCTCTGACTCGGGAGCGCCTCGAAACGCCAAGCCCCTTGTCCCGGGCCTCCCTGTTTCGAAAGGAAGCAGCCAGGCGCCAAGCCTCCGCCGAGGCCATTTCAAAGCCCTTTGACCCACGCCTCCTCCTCCTGAATTTCCTCCATTCTTCAAGCCATTTAGCAAATGTTTGCGTCGCAATGAACTACACACACGAAAATACACTCAGCCCTGGCACGGTTCTTGATATATAGTTTGTGGAACTAGCTTGGGTTCCGCACAACTTTCTCCAGGAGGGATGGTATGGATCTGACAAAGTGGCAGCGTCCCGCGCCGGTCGATCTCTGGGATGCCTTCGAAGGACTGCGCGGCGACATGGATCGGGCCCTCGATCTTTTCAGGACCCCCGATGTCGCTGGCCTCCGACTCCATGTGAAGGAGGCGGCCGCGCAGGATAGAAATCGCCTAGGCCGGCGGCGGGGAGGCGGGACCCAGGGCCCCGCCTTTTTTGAGCCCAGCTACTTGATGTAGTTCTTGAAGATCGCCGCATAGGCGCCCGAGTCGCGCAGCTGCTTGACCCCGGCGTTGAACTTGTCCCTGATGTCCTTGCTGGTGAAGGCCACCTTGTAGGCGGTCGGCGGGAAGAGTTCGTAGACCACGAAATCCTGGCCCGACGCCTCGGCCGTCTTCTGCTGGAAGTATTTGAAGATATTGACGTCCATGATTACGAGGTCGGCCCTTCCCAGGTAGAGGAGCTTAACCTGGTTGGCCTGGTCGGCGATCTCCGAATACTTGGAATTGGACTTCGCCATGGCTGCGAACTCGGGTCCCAGGTACAGGGGGGCGTCGCCGAAGGCGAGGACGCGGTAGGCGCCCAGGTCAGTCACGGTCTTGATCTTCAGGGCCTTGGACTTGAGGCCAACCGCGACATTCTGGTAGGTGATGTGGGAGTCGCTGTAGAAGACCCCGGTCAGACCAGAGCCCTCGTTGATGGTCAGGGCGCAGTCGGCCGTCCTGTCCTTCATCGCCACGGGGATCCGAGCGAAGGGCACATAGCTCAGGGAGACAGTGTAGCCCGCCGGCTTGAGGGCCTGCCTGACGATGTCAACCTCCAGGCCGTTGTCCGTGTCCTGCATTATGTAGGGTGGCAGCGAAAGGCTGACGACAGCCTTCAGTTCGGTCTGGGCGCAGAGCCCAGCCACCGCCACCAGCACCAG
>JANXYO010000040.1 GCA_025356015.1 Spirochaetaceae bacterium | reverse complement strand
GCCTGACCCAGGGAACGGCCCACGGGAGCATCAGCGGTGGCGAGGTTGGCGGAGGCTGGACCGGGAAGGTTATGGATTCCGGGAATACCATGGTGGTCTCCGGCTCCTGGAGCGGACACGTGGTCACGGCCTTAGGTGATCCCTATGCACCGACCGGGGGAGAGTCGGACTTTTACAGGTACTCGGTGGCGGGGAATCTCATCAGGAGCGCACTGATGTCGGTGGACGTCACAGACCAAACGAGCGGCAATTATGGAAACCCTGCCGGCCCTGTGTATGCCGTCGCTTCCATGACGGGAACCAATACCTCACACGTCATCTACACGATCACCAATTACACCGACGGCTTATCGGGCTTGACCATTTCCAGCGGCACGGTTACATACGATTACGTCGGCTTGCCTGGACCGCCAGTTCTCAACATGATGACAAGCGGCGTGCTCAACTTCACTCCGACAACCCTACTATCAACACTTCAGTTCACCTTTGACTACTCCGCCGCCACGCCAGATTGCACTACCCTCAAGGTGAACGGCGCTCCCATCTCGACGGACTACGCGACGCCTTATCTCTGACCAGCCCCGCGGCCCTCGGCCCGGTTCCTCCCGCAGCGGGGGGATCGGGCCCTGAAGCCCCAGGCTATCCCCCGACCATCTTCCACGCGCGCCCGCGCTCGCTCGCGAGGCATGCGTCGATCACCAGCTGCACGCGGTGGGCCGCGGCAAAGTCGGCGAAGCTCGGGCTGGCAGACTCGAGGATGGTCTGGTAGACGCTGTTGACCATGCTCTTCTGGGCCTCGGGCCAGCGCTCGACCCTGCCGGCCTCGACGCTGGCGCAGGCCTTTCCGCGCGTGTTGAGGAGACCGGGGTGGGAGACCAGTCTCTCGTTGGGAGCGTCCCTGTGGCCTATCCAGAGCTCATGGGCCCTCTCCTGCTCCCAGCGCGCCGAGGCCTTGCTCCCGTCCACCTGAATCCAGAGGCCCAGCTTGTTGCCCGCGCTCACCTGGGAGACGGCGAGGCTCCCCCTCGCCCCGCCCTCGAACCTCAGGAGGACAGCGGCGTAGTCCTCGGTGTCAACCTCGATCATGGCCGCCTTGGCCCCTTGCCCGGAGGCGGGACGCGCCCGCCTGGGATGGATGGTCGCGAAATCGGCGCAGACCTCGGCCACATTCCGCCCCAGGAGGAACTGGGCGAGGTCGATCCAGTGCGAGCCTATGTCGGCCATCGCGCGCGAGGGTCCCCCGAGCCCGGCCTCGATACGCCAGTTGTAGTCGCCCTCGTAGAGCAGCCAGTCCTGGAGGTAGGACCCGCTCACCGAGTGGATCGCGCCCAGCTCGCCGGCCTCGATCATGCCGCGCAGGTGCTGGACGAGGGCGTGGTGGCGGTAGACGAAGTTGACGGCATGAACGAGGCCGCTTGCGTTCGCGAGGTCGCGCAGGACCAGGGATTGCGATGAGTCCAGGGTGAGGGGCTTTTCGGAGATGATGTGCTTGCCCGCGGCCATGATGTCGCGGTTGATCCTGAAATGCTCGGGATTGGGCGTGCAGTTGTGGACAACCTCGATGGAAGGATCGGCCAGGAGCCCGCGGTAGTCTGTGTGGAGGCGCGCAATGGCGAAGTCCTCGCAGATCGCCCGTCCCCTCGACTCGTCGCGCACCGAGATGCCCCGTATCTCCGCATAGCCGAGGCGCCGCACGGCCTCGAGGTGGGCACGCCCGATGTTCCCGATGCCGATGATCCCCACGCCTATGTGCTTCATATCCCCACGATCCCCTTTATGTAGCCCTCGCTCTTGGCCTCGAAGTCCTCGAAGGCCCTGTCGAGCTCATAAAGGCCATAGCGGTGGGTGACGAGCTCCCCAACCTCGAGCTGCCCCGCCTCCACCAGCCTAAAGCCTATGTCCATGCATTTCATCTTGAAGTCGATTCTTTTCTCGTGGGCGTTGATGATCTCGGCCGCCTTCCAGCCAAGCATCTGGAAATCCACGCACCGCGGCCCGCCCTGGTGGTAGCCGACTACAGAGAGGATCGCATGGGGCTTGAGCATGGAGACGGCGAGATCGAGGGCCCCCGCCCTGCCCGTGCATTCAAGGACCACATCCACGCCGCCCGGGCCGCCGCTCTCCCGAAGGAGGTATCGCTCGGGCAGCTCCGAGGGCAGGTAGAATTCGTCGGCCCCGTATCGGGCGGCCCTGGCGGCGAGATCGGCTCGCTCGTCGACCGCGACGAGGCGGCAGGCCCCTTTTAGCCTCATGAGCTGGAGGGCCATGGTCCCCATGAAGCCGAGCCCGATCACCGCCACGGTCTTGCCGAGGCCCAGCTCGGTCCGGAGTGCACCGCTCACGACGCAGGCGATCGGCTCGCCCAGGGCAGCGATCTCGCTTTTGAGGCCCGCAGGGCATTGCATGACGGCGGCGGCATCGACGGCCGCCATCTCGGCGAATCCCCGACGAAAGAGGCCGGTGACCATGTCGCCGGGCGCGAAGCCCCTCACCCCGGGGCCGACGGAGACGACCTCCCCCGCCACCTCGTGGCCGAGGTAGAGGGGGGCCCCGCCGGCCTTAGCCCAGGAGGGGAACTCTGATCCGCAGACGCCGCAGGCGAGGACCCTGACAGCGACCTCGCCGGGGAGGGCTCCCTCCCAGGCCATGTCCACGATGCGCGATCTCCGCGCTTCGAATGTCTCGCAGATCCTCATTCTCCAGCCTCCCTGCGGGCCCCGGCCTCCCGTCCCCTAGCCGGCCAGCTTCCTCGCCTCGGCCCTCTGTGCGTCGGTGAGCATCAGGACATCGCTGTTCGCTCCCGAGGTCGACGAGTCCTCGATCAGGACGAGCTTCGTGGACTTGGTCGTCACCGTGTTGTGCCAGAGGGTCCGGGGGATGTTGTAGACCTTGAGCGGCTCCATCCTCACCGCCTCCATCACGAGGCTTCCCTCCGCCTCGTTGGCGAACAGGAGGGTGCAGGTCCCATCCAAGAGGACGAAGAGCTCGTCCGTGCCGTTGTGGCGCTCGAGGCAGTCGATGTTGGCTATGTCGTTGGCGCTCTTCCAGTTCTTGATGCCCACCATCCATTTCGCGTTCTCGTAGACGCGCACCAGGCCCGAGTCCTGGTGGGAATGCTCCTCGATCCTCATCATCCGACACCTCGCCCCAGGAGGGCCTCGCAGCGCGAACAGATGTTCGCCGCGGTCAGGCCGTATTCCGCGAAGAGATCGGCGGGCTTCCCCGACTTCCCGAACCTGTCCTGGATGCCTATCCTCTCGAACTTCGCACTTGAGTTTCCGGCGAGGACCTCGGCCACCGCCGAGCCCAGGCCACCGATGACCGAGTGCTCCTCGACCGTGACGATGGCCCCGCAGCCTTTGGCCATGTCGAGGACGCGCTTCGAGTCGAAGGGCTTGATCGTGTGGAAGTTCACGACTGCCGCCTTGATGCCAAGGGCGGCGAGGAGCTCGGCCGCCTTGAGGGCCTCCTTCACCATGAGGCCGGTGGCGGCGATGCAGATGTCGCCTCCTTCGCGAAGGACGCATGCCTCGCCGGGCACGAAGGGCGTCGACTCTGTGGTGATGTTCTCGACTATTGGCCGGGCGACGCGTATGTAGACGGGTCCGTCGATGGCCGCCGCGGCGAAGACGGCCTTCCTCGTCTCGATGGGGTCGCAGGGGACGAGGATCGTCATGCCGGGAAGCACGCGCATGAGGGCTATGTCCTCGATGCTCTGATGGCTTCCCCCGTCCTCTCCGACCGAGAGCCCGGAGTGCGAGAGCCCGAATTTCACGTTGGCGTTCACGTAGCTTATCGAATTCCGGATCTGCTCGTAGGCCCGGCCCGTGCCGAAGAGGGCGAAGGTGCTCGCGAAGGGGACGAAGCCGGAGTGGGCGAAGCCGGCCGCGGCGCACATCATGTTCGCCTCGGCCAGGCCGAAGTTGAAGAAGCGCTCGGGGTATTTTGCCTCGAACATCGAGGTCATGGTGGCGTGGGCCAGGTCGGCGTCGAGGACGACCATCTTCCCGTTCGTGGCTCCGAGCTCCACCAGCGCCTCGCCGTAGGCGACCCTCAGGGACTTGGGCTCAGGCATCGACTGTTCCTCCCAGCTGCGCGATCGCGGCAGCGTATTCCTTGTCGTTCATCGGCTTGCCGTGCCAGCCGGGGTTGTCCTCCATGAAGGAGACGCCCTTGCCCTTCACGGTCTCGCACTGGACGAACAGGGGCTTGCCCGCATGACCAGAGCCCAAGGCGCCCGCGATCGAATCAATGTCGTGGCCGTCCGCCCTGCGGGTCTCAAGGCCAAAGGCCGCGAACTTCGCGGCGATGTCTCCCAGGCCCATCACCTGGTCGTTGGGCCCGTCGATCTGCAGGCCGTTGTGGTCCATGAGCACCACGAGATTGTCCAGCTTGTAGTGGGCCGCGGCCATCGCCGCCTCCCACACCAGGCCCTCCTGGGCCTCGCCGTCTCCTATGACGCAGAAGACCCTGTAGCCGGCCTTCCGGGTCTTCGCGGCGAGGGCCATGCCGACAGCGATCGAAATGCCCTGGCCGAGGGAACCCGTGCTGGCATCGATGCCGGGGGTCTTGTTCATGTCGGGATGGCCCTGGAGGTGGCTGTCTATCTGCCGCAGGCGCCAGAGATCCTCGCGGGGGAAGAAGCCCCTGTCGGCGAGGACGGCGTAGAGGGCCGGGCAGGCGTGTCCCTTGCTGAGCACTATCCTGTCCCTGTCTTCCCAGCGCGGCTTCCGGGAGTCGGTCTTCGCGACCTTGTAGTAGAGGGCCATCAGGATCTCGAGGCTCGAGAGCGAGCCGCCCGGGTGGCCTGACTGGCAGAGGTAGAGCATCTTGAGGATGTCCCGGCGCAGCTGCCTTGCCTTTTGCGTGAGAGAAGCATTGTCCATGTGAAACGGCTCCTTATTCATCAGCCTTTCTCGGCACCTGCGGTGAGGCCCGCGATCAGCCTTTTTTGCGCGAAGAAGAACATGATGCAGACCGGTATGATCGTGAGTATGCCCCCCGCCGTCATCATCCCCCACTGGACCCCGAGGAGGCCCACGAGGTTCCGCAGGGCCACGGGGATGGTCCTCGAGGCCTCGTTCGTGAACATGACGGCGAAGGTGTACTCGTTCCAGGAGGTCATGAAGACGTAGGCCCCGGTGGCGACGACGCATGGCATGAGGATGGGGAGGATTATCTGGAGGAAGGCCTGGGCCCTGTTGGCCCCGTCCACCATCGCGGCCTCCTCGAGGGAGGACGGCAGGTCGTCGAGGTAGCCGTTGAGGAGCCAGATCGAGAAGGGGATCGTGAAGGTCGTGTAGGACAGGATGAGCGAGCCGGGGGTGTAGAGCATCCCGAGCTTTCGCATGATCGCGTACAGGGGGATCAGGAGGAGGACGGTGGGGAACATGTTGTTGGTGAGGAACAGGGTCATGAGGATCTTGCGCCCCTTGAACCGGAACCGGGAGAAGCTGTAGGCGGCCAGCAGGGACACCACAAGGGACACGAGGGTCGTGGAGGCGGCGACGATGAGGCTGTTGGCCATGGGCCGGAGGAAGTTGAAGTCGCTGAAGAGCTTGCGGTAGGAGTCGAAGTTCGGCCTCTTTGGCCAGTAGCTCACCGAGCTGCCGTAAAGCTCGCCATCGCTCTTTATCGAGGTGACAAAGGTCCAGTAGAAGGGAAAGAGGAGAAACGCCAGCAGCAGGGCCAGCACCAGGTAGCCGGGCAGGGCGGCGAGGAGGCTCTGCTTCTTTCTCATGCCTTGCTCCCCTGGCTCTGGAATATGTTCCGCAAGTAGGCCGCCGCGATGAGCGACAGACCCAGGGCGAGCATTATCGCGAGGGTCGAGGCGTAGCTTAAGTTGAGCGAGTTGCCCTTGTTGAAGACATACACGCTCAGTGTCTGGGTCGAGTACGCGGGCCCGCCCTCGGTCAGGTTGAAGATGACGTCGACGGAGTTCGCCACCCAGATCACGCGCAGGAGGGTGGTGACGTAGATGACGTTCCTAAGGGAGGGAATGGTGATGCGGAAGAGCTTCTGCAGGCCGCTCGCCCCGTCGACGTCGGCGGCGTCGTAGAGCTCGTCGGGGATGCCCTGGAGGCCGGCCAGCAGCATGATCGCGAAGAAGGGGATGCCCTGCCAGACGATGGTGAGTATCACCAGGGGGAAGGCTGTCTGCTCGAGGGCGAGGAAGGGGATCTTGTCGTGGATCAGGCCGAGCCGGAGGAGCAGGTCGTTGAGCACCCCGTAGTTGCCGTCGTAGATCCAGCGCCACATGAGGCCTATGAGGACTCCCGGCGTGACCCAGGGGATGAGGCTAAGCGAGCGCACGAGGCCCCGGCCGAAGAACTTCCTGTTAAGCAGCAGGGCGAGGATGAAGCCAAAGACGAACTGCAGGCCCACGCCGACCAGGACCCAGAGCAAGGTCTTCCATACCGCCTGGAGGAAGAGGGGGTCGGCCAGCACCGCGAAATAGTTCCTGAGGCCCACGAACCTGATGGCCGCGGGGCGGCGCAGGTCGTAGCTCTGGAAGCTCATGAGGATGGCGTTCACGACCGGCACAAGCACCACGAGCACGACGATGAGGAGGGCGGGTGCCAGGAGGACATAGGGCCAGGGGCTTGTCTTTCGTTGCATCGATGCTTCCGGTCCTTTTGGTGGATCCCCCGCCCCTTCAGGGGCCGGCCGCCTTCGCTCAAAGGGCGGCGGCCGGCCCCCGGGAAGGCGCCCCTTTTTGGGGGGCCGCCATCTCCGGAGCACCTGGGTCTTCTTACTGGTAGAGGGCCTTCTGGAGCTGCTTCATCGCGTCGGCCGCGGTGACCTTGCCCAGGAGGGCGGCGCCGATAGTGTTCGGCCAGACGTTGCTGATCCACTCCGTGGTGGTCGGCAGTATGGGGAGGATGCCTGCGAAGGGAGCTCCCTCGATGGACACCTTCATGAACTTGCTGTTCTGGAAGGAGGGAAGCTGCTGGACGACCTTGCTCACCGGGACGTTGCCTGTCACGGTGCACCAGGTCTCCTGGCCCTTGCCGGTCGCGAGGTAGGAGAGCCACTCGAAGGCGGCTTCCTTGTTCTTGGTGCTGCTCAGCATGACGTTCTCGGTGTCGCCCATCGAGGTCCACCTGCCCAGGTCTCCGGGGAAGGGGAAGGCGTCGACGTCGTCACCGAAGGTCTTGACCATGTCGTTGGAGGAGCCGATGTGGTGGACGGTCATCGCGGTCTTGCCTGACTTGAAGTTGGCGATGATCTCGTTGAAGCCGTCGGCCGGAGCGGTGGGAGGGACATAGCCGTTCTTGTACAGGTCGATGTAGTCCTGCATGCCCTGGACGGCCTTGGCGCCCGAGAGGTCGGCGAAGTTGCCGCCGCGGGCGTAGATGAAGCTGCCCCAGGGTTCCTGTCCGCCCTTCGCCCCGCGCATGCCAAAGCCGTAGACGTCGGTCTTGCCGTCCCCGTTGGTGTCGCGGGTGAGCTTCTTGCAGGCCTCGAGGAACTCGGCGTAGGTCTTGGGCACCGAGATTCCGGCTGCCTTGAACATCGAGGGCCTGTAGTACACGTAGAGGACCTGGGTGTTCCAGGGCATGAGGAAGATGCCCTTGCCGCCCGAGGCTCCCTTGATCGTGTCATAGAGGCTCGTGTTGATCAGGGCCTTGTCCTTCCAGCCGTTGATGTAGCTCTCGAGGTTCACCCAGATGTTGTTCGCGGTGAAGAGGGGCGTCGAGGTGAGCTTGGCCGAGCTTGTGTCGGGTCCGCCTCCGCCCATCGCCGTCCTGAACAGCATCTCGCTGTAGCCACCGCCGTCCCAGGGATATTCCTGGGCGACGACCGTGATGCCCTTGCCGTTGGAAGCGTTGAAGTCGGCGGCCATCTTCTGCATCGTCTGGGAAAAGGCCGGCGAATCGGCCCAGTACCAGTGGGTGATCGTCACGGGCGCCGCGAATGCCGACATGGTCAGCGACGCGGCGAGAACGAGGGCGAAAGCCATGATCTTTTTCATTGCCCGAACCTCCTTGGAAAGCGAAATGCTTTGAGACTCTGTGAGCCCCTCACGCGCGAGGCGGGGGGCAAATGCGATGGATCGTGGAAAGGACTCCTATCCCCACCTCGAGGCCGAACCCGGCGATCTGCGCTTCCAGGCCTTCTCCATGTGCTCCCGCATGGCGGCCTCGGCGCCATCGGGATCGCCGGCGAGGATACAGGCGACTATCCTGTCGTGCTCCTCGTAGGTATGGACCAGCCTGTCCTTCCCCGAGCTTGCCTCGGGTTTGGCCGAGAGGGACAGGATCTGGGGCGTGATGTAGCAGATGAGGGCGAAGCAGACGGCGTTGCAGCTGGCTTTCGCGATGGCGAGGTGGAAGAGGTGGTCCTCCTCGAGGGCCCGTATGCCCAGATCGACCTTGGCTTTCAGGGCGGCGTGCCAGCTCACTATCGCCTCGCGCTCGGCCTTGCCCGCCCTCCGTGCAGCCTGGCGGGCAGAGAAGGTCTCGAGGTTGGTGCGGATCTCGAAGAGGTCGAAGGGCTCGAAGCTGCCGTCGAAGTTCCCGATGCTGGAGAGCAGCCCGGAGATGGCCTTGCTGCTGAAGCCGGCCACGATGGTGCCCCTCTGCGGGAGGGTCTCGATGAGGCCGATGTGGTTGAGCTTCACGAGGGCCTTGCGGATATAGCCCCGGCTCACCTTCAGCCGCTCGCAGAGCTCGCGCTCTGAGGGCAGCTTGTCCCCCGGCTTGAGGTCGTCTGAGACGATCTGGTCCCTGATGAAGGTGATCACCGTCATCTCGGAATTGGACGTGGGGTCCTCGGGGGGCTCGGCCAGGGGGCTCATTTGTCGAACATCCGGATAGCGCTCCCAACTGATTAACCAGATCTGATTAACCAGATGGACCTGAGTATCCGGCCGTTTTGCCGATCTGTCAAACTATTTCGCCAACGGGCCCGCTCCTGTCGGCCCGAGCTCCCCCCTCCTCCGAGATCACGCCCTCGAGGCTGATCCTCGTCACGGCTCCACCCAGGAGGAGGGCGAGGGCGCCCGAATCCATGGGCTTGCCGAAGAGGTAGCCCTGGCCGAAATCGCAGCCAAAGCGCCGCAGCTGCTCGGCCTGGGCCTCGGTCTCCACGCCCTCGGCGACCACGACCTTGCTCAGCTCGTGGACCAGGGTGATGATGCCGCGGACCATGCCGGCCGGAGAGGAACCCAGGTCTGACCACTCGCCCATGCGCTGTATGAAGCCGCGGTCTATCTTCACCGAGTCCACGGGGATCACGTGGAGGTGGCCGAGGGAGGAATAGCCCGTGCCGAAGTCGTCGAGCTTGATGGATATGCCCGCGGCGGCGATGCGCTCGACGGCGCCCAGGGAGGAATGGCGGCTCTCCATGATCGCCGACTCGGTGATCTCAAGGTGGAGCCATGAGCGGGGCAGGCCGAAGCGCTCGATGGAATTGAGAACCACCTCGGGGAAGTCGGGCTGATCGAGCTGGATCGCCGAGATATTGACCGCGAAGAAGAATGGATCCTGGGCGACCCAGTGCGCGAAGAGGCCGGCGTCCCGTAATGCCGCCGCCGTCTTGAGGGCCTCGATGAGAACATAGGTCCCGAGGGGCACGATGAGGCCCGAGGCCTCGGCTATGGGGATGAAGCGGTCAGGGCCCACGTTGCCGAACTCGGGATGGAGCCAGCGGGCGAGGACCTCGCAGCCCGCGAGGACCCCGTCCATGCGGACGATGGGCTGGAAGGCGAGGCTTATCCCTCCCGAGGCGATGGCGCTGCGAAGGTCGTTCGTGAGGCGGTTCCTCGTCGCGCGGTCCGAGCGCATCTCGGGCCTGAAGACCTCGCGGCGGTTCTTTCCGGCGGCCTTGGCCGAGTACATCGCGATGTCGGCGTCGCGCAGGATCTCCTCGGACTCCTCGTAGCCGCTTTCGCCGATGAGGACCCCCACGCTCGCCGAGGGGACGACGTGGTCGGCGCCGATAAGCAGGGGGACGGAGAGCCCGTCGTTGATCCGGTCGGCGATCTCGTCGAGCTCGCCTGGGCCCTTGATGCCGTCGAGGAGGACTACGAACTCATCCCCTCCCAGCCTCGCGACGGTGTCGACATCCCTGACAGCCCTAAGGAGGCGCCGCCCGATCTCGCGCAGGAAGTAGTCGCCCGCGTCGTGGCCGAAGCTGTCGTTGACGGCCTTGAAGCCGTCGAAGTCGATGTACAGGATCCCGTAGAGCGCGGTCGGATCCCGGCGAGAGCGGCTCACCGCCAGGTCGATCCTGCTCGTGAGGAGGCTTCGGTTCGCGAGTCCCGTGAGGGGATCGTGCATGGCGTCGTGGAAGAGGCGGCGCTCGTTCTTCGTCCGGTACTCGAGCTCCAGCGAAAGCCGGCTCGCGGTCTCCTCGAGGTCCTTGGTGCGTTGGGCGATCTTGGCCTCGAGGTCGCGATTCACTTCCTTGAGCGAATCCTCGGCGACGGCCCTGCGGGTCACGTCGTAGAGTGTCACCAACCGGCCAACAAGCCGGCCCCTGGCCCTGAGCTCGGCCGAGCGGGACTCGTAGCGTCGGCCCTCGAAGGGGAAGTCGGCATGGTCCTCTCCTGTCTCGTCAGCGGCGGGGAATGGCAGGGGCGGCTCGCCCCGGCTCTCCCAGCGCTTGAGAGCGTCGGCGGCGAAGACAGAGCGGGCAGCCGCGTTCGCGTAGACGAGGCGGCCCCGGCGGTCGAGGACCATGACGGGGTCCCTGAGGTGCTCGATGGCCGAGGCCCGTGCCGAAGTGAGGAGTGCCAGGAAGCGGAAGCGGGCGAGGTTGATGAAGAGCAGGAGGCCGGTGAAGGAGAAGGCGAGGGGCGTGGGATCGACAGCGCTAAAGGGGAAGTATCCCGAGACGTAGAACAGGTTCGCCGCGACGGGCAGGAGGGCCCCGACGACCAGCATGGGCGCCTGCATCCGCCCCGAACCCCGCTTGCTTCCGCTGCTGCGCAGGACCATCGCGGTGCCGACCAGGATCCACAGGTAGGAGTAGGCCGAGTGCAGCCAGAACCAGGGACCGAATTCCTTGCCAATTGTCGTGAAGCCGCCCTGGACCTCGAGACGGAAGGAGCTCCGCACCAGGCCGAGCAGGGGATCAAGCCAGACGAGGATGGCCGTCAGGGCAGGGACAATCCAGATCGCCATCTTCGGGTCGCTGCCCCTCCCCGATCTCTCCTCGCTCGCCAGGGAGCTGCCGAAGGCGAACCACAGGATGGGTATGCAGGCGATCGCAAGGTACTCGAGGTTGGCTACGAAGATCTTGGCCCTGAGGCTTCCGACCATGTATTCGAAGGCGTTGAGGCCCGACCACCAGGCGACAGCGGCCATGAGGAGGCCCATGTAGAGGGCCGCCGGGGATTCCTGCCTCCGCTCGAGGAGGTAGAGGCAGAGGACACTTGCCAGAAGTGAGGAGACGGCGAGGGTCGCGATCACCGATACTTGAGCGAATCCCATATAATTCTTATAATGTAGGCGGCGAGCATCCGCAAGCTCGCGGCGCCTGACTCCGGGAGCCGCCTAGACCTTGAAGCGACCGATCGCAGCCTCCATGTGGCCTATCGCCGAACGCATGCCGTCGGCAAGCTCGGCTCCCCTGCCCACGTTGAGCTCTATGCCGCCCGCTCCCCTCGCCATCTCGTCCACCATCTGCAGTATCTCCGAGGAAAGCTGCCTCAGCCTCTCCATCTCCTCGAGGATGGTCTTGTTGCCAGAGCCCATCTCGGCGGCCCCGTCCCTAACCTGGGAGGTGATGTCGTTCATGGACCTGAGTGCCTCGAGGACCTGGCTGGAACCCTCGCGCTGCTCGATCATCGCCGCCCTCACCTCGCGCACCAGGTTCTCGGTCTCGGCGATCCTGGAGGCGACAAGGGCGAAGGAGGATTCTGATTCCCTCGAGGACTCGACGACCTCGCGGATTGCCTCCTGAACCCTCATGAGGTCCCCGCCGATCGTGGCCGACTGGGTGGAGGCTGTCTCGGAGAGCCGCCTGATCTCGTCGGCGACCACGGAGAAACCCTTCCCCGCCTCCCCCGCATGGGCCGCCTCGATGGCGGCGTTCATGGCGAGGAGGTTCGTCTGCGAGGCTATGCCCGCGATGACCTCGTTCGCCTCGAGGAGGTCACGGGACCTCTCCGCGATCTGGGCGATCCGATCGGCAGCCGTCTGCTGGGTGGACTTGCCCGTCTCGGAGGCGCTCGACAGCGAGGCGAACTGGCCGGCCATGCGCTCGATCGAGGCCGTCATTGACGCGATGTTCGCCACCATCTCCTCGATCGAGGCCGAGGCCTCGTTGACGCTCGAGGACTGCTCCATGATGACGCCCTCGAGGGACTCTATGTTCCTGGCGATCTGGGCCACGGCGCTCGAGGACTGCTCGACGCTCGTGGACTGCTCCTCGGTCTTGCCCCGTATGAGGGCGATGCTCGAGCCGATCTTGAGGACCTCCCTCTCGGTGCCCCTGACGTTGCCGACAAGCTCGTCTCCGATGCCGCCGAGGTCGGCCTGGGCGGTCTTGATGGTGACGATGACCTCACGGAGCTTCTGGACAAAGGCGTTGAAGTCGCCCACCATGTCGCCGATCTCGTCGTTGCGCAGCACCTCGACCCGCTTCGTGAGGTCGGCCTCGCCGGCTGCCAGGGCCTTGAATTCCCGGGCGGCGCGCCCAATCGGTGCGGCGATGGAGCGCGAGAGGCGGGCAGACACGAGGCCCACGACCACGATCATCGCCGCCAGCTGTATGGAAAGCAGGAGGAGGAGGGCCCTCGAGGTCTCATCGACCTCGCTCGTGGGCAGGTTTAGGGCAAGGACCCAACCGCCCGAGTTCGGAACCTTGGCGAAATATGTGGTTGTCGCGAGAGCGGTCTTGTCCTTCCAGTCGCCCGTGCCAGAATCCTCGGCGAGCATCCTTGATCCCAGGGCGCTGAGGCCCGAGTTCCCTTCCTTGTCTGCCGCCGTGACCGAGACCTTCATCACCATGTCGGCCACGGGGTGGGCGATGATGAGGCCCGTGGCGTCCACGATCCAGCCATATCCGGCCCTGCCCACCTTGAGCGCGGCGCCGATGTTCGACAGGCTCTTGAGGGTCACCTGGAGGGCCGCCACCCCGCGCAAGGAACCGTCTGGGGCCCTGACGGCGCAGGCCAGGACCACGATCGGGATTCCAAGCGATTTGGAGATGACAGCCCCCGATACGACGGAGCTGGCCTTGCCCTCGGCGATCGCCTTGAAATAGTCCCTGTCAGCGATGCTTCCGTTCGCCCTCGCGGTTGAGTAGTAGCTTCCGTCGGGCCATGCGAAAAATGCCCCAACGGTCTCCGAGGAGAGCTTGCCCTGGAGCGCGTCGATACCCAGCTCCACTACCCGCCGGTCCGGAGAGCCGAAGGACCCGAGGGCAGCGATCATCCGCAGTTCCCACGCGAGCTTGTCCAGGTGGGCGCCGAGCTCCCCCGCGCGAGCAGCGGCGATCTGGGAGAATCCGCCGTTTTCGACCTGGTGCACGGAGGAATTGACGCGGGTCGCGATGATGGCCATCGTGACGCTGAGCAGGACGGCCACGAACAGACTCATCACGACCGCGATGCGGGTGGTTATGGATATGCGGCGCTTCATCTGGAAGACCTCCGGACGTTCCCCCTGGATGGGGTCACAGCGGCCAGTATAAGCTCCACCTTCCCGTCCTGTCCAATAATGAATGGCCGCCCCCCTCTGGAGGAGCGGCCATCCTTCACAATTGCGCAATTCCGCGTTCTGCCCGTATCCGGGCAGGATTCGCTATCCCCTGTAGCAGAGCACCGGATTCCTCGCCGCGCCCACCTCGTCGAGCCTTCCCACGGGCGTCGTCGTCGGCGCGTCGTGGAGGAGCTGCGCATTCGTGCGGGCCTCCTCGGCTATCTTGAGGAGGACCTCGGCGAAGCCATCCAGGGTGTCCTTGTCCTCGGTCTCCGTGGGCTCGATCATCAGGGCCTCGGGGACGATGAGGGGGAAGTAGATTGTCGGCGGGTGGAAGCCGTAGTCGATGAGGCGCTTGGCGACGTCCAGGGTGTGGACGCCCTCTGCGATGTCGCCCATCGCGACGAATTCGTGCATGCAGCGGCGGGGGTACTTCACCTTGTAGGCCTTCTCCACGAGGACCTTGAGGTAGTTCGCGTTGAGCACGGCGTTCTCGGCGAGGCGGCGCATGCCCGAGGCGCCAAGCATGCGCACGTAGGTGTAGGCGCGCACGAGGACCCCGAAGTTGCCGTAGAAGGACTTCATCCTCCCTATGGTCTTCGCTGGCGTTGCCAGGCCGTACTTGCTGCCCCTCATGACGGCCACCGGTCCGGGCAGGAAGTCGGCGAGCTCGGCGGAGCAGCCGACCATGCCAGCCCCCGGGCCTCCGCCGCCGTGGGGCGTCGAGAAGGTCTTGTGAAGGTTGAAGTGCATGACGTCGATGCCGGCCTCGCCGGGCTTGAAGATCCCGGTGAGGGCGTTCATGTTCGCGCCGTCGCCGTAGACCAGGCCGCCTGCCTCGTGGACGAGGCGGGCGATCTCCTCGATGTTCCTGTCGAAGAGGCCGAGGGTGTTCGGGTTCGTGATCATGATGCCGGCGACGCTCTTGTCCAGGGCGGCCTTGAGGGCGGCCATGTCGACGCCTCCCTCGGCGTCCGAGGGGATGGTCAGGGCGGTGAGGCCGGCCATGGTGCAAGAGGCCGGGTTGGTGCCGTGGGCCGAGTCGGGGATGAGGATCTTGGTGCGGCCCGAGTCGCCGCGGGAGAGGTGCCAGGCGCGGATCATGAAGACCCCGGCGAGCTCGCCGTGGGCGCCCGCCGCTGGCTGGAGGCTCACGGCCTTGAAGCCGCCGATCTCCCGCAGGGCTTCCTGGAGCTTCCAGATGAGCTCGATTGCGCCCTGGCTGAAGTCCTCGCCCACGAGGGGGTGGGTGTCGCGCCAGCCGTGGAGGCCCGCGGCGACCTCGTTGACCTTGGGGTTGTACTTCATGGTGCAGGAGCCCAGGGGGTAGAAGTGGGTGTCGATCGAGTAGTTCTTCTGGGAGAGCCTTGTGAAGTGGCGCACCACGCTCAGCTCGTCGACCTCGGGGAGGCCGAGCTCGATCCGGGCGAGGCCGGCGGGCACCGGCGTGGCGGGCACGTCGCAGACGGGCAGGGCCGCGCCCTGTCTTCCGGGCGAGGAGAGTTCGTAGATGAGGGCCTCGGGAGCGAGGTTCATTTCGCGGCCTCCTTGAGGGACTCGACGAGGAGGTCGATCTGGCCCTTGGTGCAGGTCTCGGTGACGCAGACGAGGAGCTCGTGGCTGCGCTTCGGGTCGTAGCGCGACATCGGCAGGCCTGGCACGATGCAGCGTTTCGTGAGCTTGGCGCAGATCTCCGCGGCGGGGATGGGCGTCGCGACGGTGAACTCCTTGAAGAAGCTCTTTGTCCTCACGGCGAAGCCCGGCACCGTCGCGATGCGCGACGCGGCATAGTGGGACTTGTTCCAGCAGAGCTCAGCCACGGTCTTAAGGCCCGTCTTGCCCATGAGGGCGAGATAGACGCAGGTCTGGAGCATGACGAGGCCCTGGTTCGAGCAGATGTTGGACACGGCCTTCTCGCGGCGTATGTGCTGCTCGCGGGCCGAGAGGGTGAGGACGAAGCCGCGCCTGCCCTGGGCGTCCTTGGCCTGGCCGACGATACGGCCGGGCATCTTGCGCACGAGCTTCGAGGTCGCTCCGAGCATGCCCAGGAAGGGCCCGCCGAAGTTCATGGCGTTGCCGAGGCTCTGGCCCTCGGCCGCCACGATGTCGGCGCCGAGCTCGCCGGGGCTCTTGAGCAGGGCGCACATGATTGGGTCGGCGTGGACGACGAAGAGGGCTCCGGCGGCGTGGGCCGCGTCGGCCCCGGCCTTCAGGTCCCGGATCTCGCCGTCGAAGTCGGGGTAGGAGGCCACGACGCAACAGGTTGACGCGTCGGCGCCCGCGGCCTGGGGCTCGCCTGAGTACTCGGCGATGTCCACCTCGAAGGCGGCGAAGTAGGTCGCTATGACTTCCTTGTACTCGGGGTGGAGGGCTGCCGGGAGGAGGACGCGGTGCCTCCCCGAGGAGTTGTTGTAGGCCATGAGCACTGCCTCGGCGAGGGCAGTCGCCCCGTCGTAGTGGGAGGCGTTGACGACCTCCATGCCGAGGAGGGCGGCGGCCATGCTCTGGTACTCGAAGATCGCCTGCAGGGTGCCCTGGGACACCTCGGGCTGGTAGGGCGTGTAGGCGGTGAGGAACTCCCCGCGGGAGGCGATGGCTCCCACGACGGCGGGGACGAAATGGTTGTAGGCCCCGGCACCGAGAAACCAGGCGCAGGTCGAGGCGGTGACGTTCTTGGCCGCCATCGACTCGATCTCGCGCATGACCTCGAGCTCGGAGAGGGGCTCGCCAATGTTCAAGGAGGGGAAACGGCGCTTCGCGGGAATGTCGGCGAAGAGCTCCTCTATGCTGCCGACACCGATCCGCTCGAGCATTGCCCGGCGGTCGGCGTCGGAGTTCGCGATGAATGGCACGTATTACTCCTTACCGGCTTCCTTCTCGTAGGCGGCGGCGTCCATGAGGCCATCCCACTCGCCTGCGTTTGTCGGGGAAAACCGGATCATCCAGCCCTTGCCGTAGCAGTCCTTGTTGACGAGGGAGGGGTCGCCCTGCAGATCTCCGTTGACAGCGGTGATCTTGCCGGACATGGGCATGTACAGGTCGCTCGCGGCCTTGACCGACTCGACAACGCCGAAGGCCTCGCCCTGCTTGAAGCTCTTGCCGAGCTCGGGGAGCTCGACGAAGACGATGTCGCCCAGGGAATCCTGGGCGTGGTCGGAGATGCCGGCCACGACCTCGGCGCCCTCCTTGCGGGCATACTCGTGCGATGTGCGATACCGAGCGTTCTTGTCGATGTTCATGGTCGATTCCTCCTCATCTGCGATAGGCCGGGATGTACAGCGGCCGCTTTATGACGACGGCGTCCTTGGGCTTGCCGTGTATGAGAACCTGGACCTTGGTACCGACCTTCGCGAACTCAGGCGGAACGAAGACATTCGCGGCGTACTTCTTCGCCGTCGGGCAGAACATGCCGGCGACGCAGGAGCCGATCAGCTTGAGCGAGCCGTCGGCGGCGACGACCTCGTAGCCCTCGCGTGGGACCCCGCCCGAGACCTCGATGCCGGCAAGCTTGCGCTTAAGGCCCTCGGCCTGGATCCTCTCAAGGGCGGCCTTTCCGACGAAGTCCTTCTCGAAATCGCAGGCCCACTTGAAGCCCGCCTCGAGGGGATTGATGGAGGGGCTGATCTCGTGGCCGTGCAGCGGCATGCCCGCCTCGAAGCGCAGGGAGTCGCGGGCGGCGAGGCCAATGGCCTTGGTCTCTATGCCGTGCTTGGCCCCGGTCGCGAGCAGGAGCTCCCAGAGCTCCACCGCCCGCTCGGCGGGGAAGAAGAGCTCGCCTCCATCCTCGCCCGTGTAGCCCGTGCGTCCGAAGAGGACGGGAATGCCGCCAATCTTGAGCTCGCCCGAGGTGAAGCGGGGCAGGACCGACACGGCTTTGCCGGAGACGAGGTCCATGAGTTCGATGGCCCGGGGACCCTGGACGGCGATCATGTAGGTGGCCTCGGAATGGTCGATGATCTTCAGGGCCGGAGTGCCTGTCTTGCCCGCGAGCTTCTTGAACCAGGCGAAGTCGGCCTCGCGGTTCGAGGCGTTGACGACGATCCACCAGCGGCCGGGGAGCTTGTAGACGAAGAGGTCGTCGAGGACGAGACCGGCCTCGTCGAGGAGGAGAGAATAGCGCGCGTCCCCGTCCTTCATGTCGATGACCTTGGAGCTCACGGCGTGTGAGACGAACTCGTCGGCGCCGGGGCCGGAGATCTCGATCTGCCCCATGTGGTCGATATCGAAGAGTCCCGCGGAACGGCGGGTGATGAGGTGCTCCTCGACCGCGCCGGTGGGATAGGAGATGGGCATGTCATAGCCTGCGAAAGGCGCCATCTTTGCGCCGTTCGCGACGTGCCAGTCGTGGAGACGGGTCGCGTTCAGAGTGTCCTCCTTCTGCCTGTGCGAGTGCGGCTTAATCTAACATGATATATCAGGGGTGGCAAGGGATACGAAACGCCGGGATCAAGGAGTGAAACGGACAGAGCCCTGCATGAGGGCTCAGCGGGGACTCGGTGCCGAGGGATGTGGCGCAAAAGTCGCGCCTGCAAGCTGTTTCGCGGGACTGGCGGACAGGCCGCAGACCGCCTTCGGCGAGCGTGCTCGCCGAAGGCGAGCACGTCCAACCATATCCCTGCGGTCCGGAAAACCTCTCTCGATCAGAAGCTGTTTCGCGAGAATACCCACCGTACCGCAGCTCGCCGAAGGCGAGAACGTCCAACCATTTCCCTGCGGTCCGGAAAACCTCTCTCGATCAGAAGCTGTTTCGCGAGAGAGGTTTTCCGATATACACGCCCTCCCCGCCTAGATAGTCGTGCCTGTCCCCCTCGATGAGGATCTGGACGTCCTGGACAGAGGGAAAGGAGGTCGCCGTGTACACGACCTGTTTGAGCTGGCCGGCGTAGCCCTCGATGCCGTAGTGGTTGTACATGAAGGCCTCGTTGAAGTTGAGGAAGGCGGTCGATCCCCTCACCTGGACGGCGAGGAGCTTCGTCCCCTGGGGGAGGAGGCTGATGAGCTTCTTGCGCAGCTCGTCCTCGGTCGGGCCCTTGAGGAGGGCCGCGAGGGCGTCCGTCAAAGGTGAGTCCGAGGATGGGATGTTGCGCCTCACCTCCTGCCTGACGATGATCCCGTCGTCGTCGATGCGGACGAAGAAGAGGGAGGCCGGGCGGAACTTCACCGGGACCGCCTCGGGTTTGGCCGGCGCCGCACCCTGGCCCGATAGCTGTCCCTGGCTAGCCTGCTCGGCCCCCGCCTTGGGCGCTGCCGCCGGCTGCGGATTCGCGGGCACATCGGTGAGGGCCGAGGCCGGAGCCTTGGCCCCGGGCCCAGGGGCCTTGAATGCGGGATCGGGATCGACCTTGGGAGCCGGGGCGACTGGAGCGACTTCCCGGGGCCTGGCCGGGTCGAGGCCGCGCTGGGTGCGCACTATCTCGTTGAAGTTCGTGCGCTCGAGGGTGCCCTTGATCTTGCCCCAGTTGAGGACAAACAGGAGGAGGACCACCACGAAGGCGGCAAGCCAGAGGATGCAGCCCGGGTTTCCTCCCGAGGCTCCAGAAGAACGTCTGCGTTCCGCCATACGGGCCACATGATAGGGATCGGTCCGGACGAGGTCAATATGAAGGGACTTTCGCCGCGGATTCTAGAGCCTCACGATGTCACGCTCGGGATCGCTCTCGCGGCCGTGCAGGATAAGGGCTGCCTGGTAGGAATCTGGATCGTGGAACTGCACGTAGCTGCCCCCGGCGCGCAGGGCATAGCGGCCCTGGACTGGCCTGTGTCCCCCGAACCACCTCTTGCCCCCGAAGAGCGGACCGAAAAACGCCGCGAGGCTGCGCTGGACGGAACCGGCCTGGGCCTCGCCGTTTCCCGTCCAGATGAGGCCGTACACGACATCCTCCCTCCCGCGGTACTCCACGATATCCTCGGGCTTCATGGGAAAGGCGGGCTCGCCGTGGCTCGCGACGAACTGCTCCCCGGCGACGGCCAGGGGGAGCTCGAGCTCGAGGCTCCGGTAGGTGTCGAGGAGGGCCCGGCCATAGGTGGCGGCGAACCAGGATTCGACCATCTCTCCCTCGGCGGCGAATTTGTAGAAGGAGCGGTCGCCCCTCTCGTCGGAGTTGGCGATGTTGTCGTGGTTTCCCTTTATATAGTGGAAGCAGAGCGGGAAGGCCGCCTTCGCCTCGAGGATGATGCGTACCGCCGAGAGGGTCAGGGCCATTTCCTCGTCCATGGCCCTGCGTTCCTTCCAAGCCCCCTGGTATTCGCGGTAGGCCCTCGCCCAGCGCCTCGCCGCCCCGCCCGCCTCCGAATGGAAGGCGTCGCCAAGACAGACCAGGCTCCCCTCCCCCGCCGCGAGGAGTTCCGCGACGCTCTGAATGTCCCCGTGGCGTTGACTGTCCCCGTGGCGCCCGGCATCGCCGCCAAGCTCGGGGCGCCAGGCGAGGACCCTGGCCAGGAGGCCTGGTCGGGCGTGGATGTCGGGAAGGAGGATGACGGGATGGCTTGGCAGCCTGAGGAGGCCGCCGGGGAGACCCGATGAGTCCGGGGGTCGGAGCTCGGGCCCCTCGCTCCTCAGGATGCCGAGAACCCGGGCCACGGCCGCGGCCAGATCCTCCCTCGTGGGCAGCCTGGGGCGTTCAGCGAGCTCGCGGGCGAAGGCCAGGAGCTCGGCAGCCCGGCGGGACGCGTTGGCCGGGGTCTGCGCTGACCTGCCGTCCTCCCCACCCATCGCCTAGGCCTGGCTCTCCGATTCGAGCCGATCAAGCCAGCCCTTCGCCAGGGGATCCTCGGGTTCGATCGCAAGGGCGGAGCGGAAGAAGCCCGCGGCCTCGGTCCGGCGTCCCTGGCGGAGCGCGACTGTCCCCAGGTTGGTGATGACCTTCACGTTCTCGGGCTCGGCCCTGAGGGCCTTCTCGAGAGCCCGCCTGGCCTCGATCACCTTGCCTAGCTCGAGGAGGCATATCGAGAGCTCGTTGAGTGAATCGACCCCCTCTGCGCCCAGGGAGACGGCCTTCTCGAAGGCGACACGGCCCTCTTCCCAGCGAGAGAGCCTCCTGCAGGCCCAGCCGACCAGGAACCAGCCGTTCCAGACCTCGGGATGGCGGGCAATGAACTCCTTCGCCTTCTCGAGGCCCTTCTCCTCCTCGCCGAGGCGGATAAAGTCGTAGGCTTCCTTGAAGAGGTTGTCGAGGTAGCCCTGCTGGCCGAGGCGGTCGCGGATTTCCCTGGCCCGGGCCTTCTTCTCCTCGTCGTCGCCGATCTCGGCGTAGGTGCCGAAGAGGGAGGAGGCGCGCTCGAAATTGCGCCTGCGCAGGAAGAAAAAACCGGCATTGAAAAACGCAGGCGTGAAAGGAGGCTCGAGGGCAAGCAGGCGCTTGTAGGCATCGAATGCCCGCTCGCCCATCTCGTCGGCAAGGGCCTCCCGGCCCGACTCGGCATAGGCCTCGGCCCTGTCCTCCGAGAGGATGGCCAGGTCGAGGAGGGGCTCGGGGGCCACCGGGAAGAGGCCGGCGAGGGCCCTGAAGATCTCCTCCGCGATTTCCCAGTCCCGATTGCGGGCCTTGGCTATTCCCGCCTGGGAGAGCTCTGCCAGGATGTCGGGCTTCACAGCGAGGATGAAGGAACGGTAGTAGTCCGCATGCTCGTGCCGCGGTCGCCAGGCGAGGAGCCTGAGCATGCCGGCGACGAGGGCCTCTGCCGTGAGGGTTCGGGGATCGAATCTGCTGACTGTCCCCTCTTCGTCCGAGGCGGGGCCTGCGGTCTCGACCGGCAAGGGGATTGAGGGGTCGGGCTTGAAGGATCCTATCTCGCGGGCGAGGGCAGGGGGCAGCTCGATGAACACCAGACGCCGGAGCGCTGTCGCTCCGACTTCTTCAGGGTCGCGGGATTCCAAAGGCGGTCTCCTTGGTCTAGGCCCCGCCGGGGCCTCGTTTGTCGGAGGAATTCCCGGCATGCTCCGGCAAGGCGTCGATCTCGCCCCTGTTCTGCCGGATCTGGCTCAGGAAGGCGTTGATATGCAGCTTGTAGCTCATGGAGATCTGGGCCTCGTCGAACTCGATGGCCACCGCGGTCAGGTCCTTGCGTCCCTCCACGTTCTCGAAACGGACGATCCTTCCCTTGAGCTCGACCGTCTCGGTCGGCTCATCCATCTCTATCCTGAGAGTGCATTCCTTGTCCACGAGGAACTTCGCCAGGCCGAGGATGATCGCCTTGGCCCCACTGAAGGAGAGGTCGCGCAGGATGCACTTGCGGGGGACGCCCTGCACGAAGATCAGGGAATCCTTTGAGACGAGTCCGATCTTGCGCATCGAGTCGGGATTCAGGTTGATGCGCTCTGCCCTGCGCCGCGCCGAGTTGACGTTCGCGTCGAGGAGGCGTCCCATGATCTCTATGAAATCGTCGGGCGGCTGCTGGGTGTAGACGAGGTTGGCGAACTGCAGGTCAGAGCCTCCGGCCGTGTAGGGCGCGAAGCCCGAGGCCTTGGCCGCGATGAAGAAACTCAAAGGGTCGGTCTTGTCCGCCAGCTTGAAGCTGAAGCGGAGCGAGACCATGTTGTTGGCCTTCTTGATGCGGTCCATCAGGCTCACCTTCGAGCTCGCGACGACCTTGGCGCCCGAGAAGGAGCTCGTGTAGAGGACGCAGGGCCATTGCTCGCCGAGGCACTTGAGGAAGACGCCACGGACGTCGAGACCCGTCGTCTTGATTATTTCCTTGGTGAATGTAATGTCGATGGTCTTGTAGAGATCATACCATTTTGATATCTGCTGGCTGGTTGTGATTGACATAGGCTTGGTTGATCATAGGGCATGTGCGCGCCTTGGTCAACAATATTGGCTGTCCCGAGGTTTCCCACTACAGAGACAGGCCAGCGCCTCACTCCTTCCAGGGAAAGATCAGGCCCCTCAAGCTGCGCTTGCCCACCAGCTCGCGGTCCTCGGCGAGGAGCTCCTGCCACGGGGGCGAGCGGCGGTTCGCCCCTGGCGTGGCCTCCAGCCAGTCGTACTTGTAGAGCCTGAGCTTGACCGCGACATCCTGGCCCAGGGCGATTCCGGCGATACCCGGCATGAGGAAGGCCAGGAAGACCGAGACCACGACCGTCCCCGCCGAATACAGGAACAGGAAGATCGAGAAGAGGGGGTTGTCGAAGAACATGATGAAGCTCTTGCGGAGGTTCTTGCGGAAGCCTCCGCCGAGCCGGGCACGCATGGGCAGGTAGTACTGGAGGGCTAGGGCCAGGACAAGGCCGCACCAGAACAGGATCCCCGCCGCCAGGGCGCTCGCTATGCCGCCCCTCGACAGGTAGAAGGGCAGACCGATGGACAGCAGGAGCCAGGAGGCTGCAGCCACCGCCCCCATCTGGAGGCCGGGCAGTAATCCGGCCCGGAGCGCCTCCGGGGTCTCGCGGGCGCGGAATGACCCAAAATCGGACACCGGGACCATGGCATAGACCGAGGTGGAGAACCATACTCCCAGGGCAAAGAGGGCCAGCACCAGGGCAACGAGGTCGAGCCAGGCAGGGGCTCCGAGGGCCGCAGGCAGGACTATTCCAAGGCCAATGATGGCGATCGATGCAATATTCAGGAATACAAGCGAAAAAAGATTGTCCCAGCCGTCAAAGAATGCCTTTTTGAGAAAAAAGCCTATCATACGTTGCGGTATATCGCATCCTTGACAAGAAGGCAAGTGACTAACTATGTTTTGCGCGGAGTCGCAGACCACAAGAAAGAGGCGCGGGGCGCCGGCGACTATCCTTCACCCGCCTATGAGGTACTACGTGGACGATCAGTACCGTTTTCCGCTCGAAACCTACATGACCAGCGAGAGGTTCGAACGGATGAAGAAATTCGCCGAGGGAAAGGAGACGCCCTGTCTCGTCATCGACCTCAACGTCATCAAGGCAAAATACGAGGAACTCAGGACCCACCTTCCCTTCGCGAAGATCTTCTACGCGGTCAAGGCGAACCCCAACGACGAGGTAGTCGCCCTCCTCCGTGATCTCGGCTCGAACTTCGACGTGGCGACACGCTTCGAGCTCGACCAGCTCCTCCGCCTCGGCGTTGCCCCCGACAGGATGAGCTTCGGCAACACGATCAAGAAAGAGAAGGACATCGCCTACTTCTTCGAGAAGGGGGTCAGGCTCTTCGTCACAGACTCCCCGAGCGACCTGGACAAGATCGCCCGCGCTGCCCCCGGCTCCAGGGTCTTCTTCCGCCTCCTGACCGAGGGCCTCGGCGCCGACTGGCCCCTGTCAAAAAAGTTCGGCTCCCATCCCGACCTCGCCCGCCAGCTCATCAAGATGTCGGTGCGCCTCGGCGTGGTGCCCTACGGCATCTCCTTCCATCCCGGCTCCCAGCAGCGCGACGTCGGTTCCTGGTCCTCGGCCCTCACCAGCGTGAGCCAGCTCTTCCGCTGGGCCAAGGAAGAAGCCCACGTCGAGCTTAAGATGATCAACATGGGCGGTGGCTTCCCCGCGAACTACCTCGAGCCCACCGACTCGATCGCCCAGTACGCCGACGACATAAACCGCTTCCTCGAGACGAGCTTCCGCGGGATCGGCATGCCCGAGGAGATCATCATCGAGCCCGGCCGATCAATGACCGGCGACTCGGGGATCATCGTCTCCGAGATCGTCAACATCGCGAAGAAATCGATGCACGACCGCTACCCCTGGGTCTTCCTCGACATCGGCAAGTTCGGCGGGCTCATCGAGACCCTGGACGAGGCCATAAAGTACCCGATCTATTTCCCGGGCTCGGGCAAGCCCCAGGAGATCATCATCGCGGGTCCCACCTGCGACTCGATGGATATCCTCTACGAGAAGTGGACCTACAACATGCCCTCCGGCCCCCAGGGCGCCAAGATCGGCGACCGCGTCTACATCCTGACAACAGGCGCCTATACCCAGAGCTATTCTTCCATCTATTTCAACGGCTTCCCGCCGCTTGACGCATACATAATCAAATAGGGCTAGTCGGGGCGCCCGCGTTCCTCCTTGAAAGGGGGCGCGGGCGCCTTGATTTTCCCTCCTCAGGGCCGGGGGGACAGGGAGCGTCCGGTCACCACGATGCCGCGGTAGCCGAGGGCCGTGAGCCTCGCCGAGACCGAGCGGGCCTCGTCGGGCCCCAGGTCGGGGAAGACCACCCGCAGGTAGGCCGAGGAACGCTCAAGGCTGGCCGAGAGTCCTGACATCCTCAGCCTCTCGATGGTCGCCATGGCGTTCGCCTCGTCGCGGTAGGAGGCGACCTGGATCCTGAAGCGCTGGGCCAGTGGCGGGGCGGGGACAGTCGAGGGCTCGGTCGCGGCGGGTGCGGCCCCAGCAGTGGCCGCGCCCAGGGGCCCGCCTTTCCAAGCCAGTGCCTCCTCCTGGGGAATGGGCTCGAAGCTCACCCGGGCCGTCCCCGTGGGAATGAGGCCGAGGATCCTGGCCGCGGCGGCCGAGACATCGATCACCCTGTTGCGCGCGAAAGGCCCCCGGTCGTTCACCCGCACCACGACGCTTGCGCCGTTGTCGAGGTTCTGGACACGGAGGTAGGTGTTGAAGGGCAGGGTCCTGTGGGCGGCGGTGAGCTTCTCCTGATCATAGATCTCGCCGTTCGCCGTCCTCTTTCCGTGGAAGTTGGGACCATACCAGCTGGCTATCCCCTCCTCGGCCGCGATGGCGGCAGGGAGACAGAGGACGAGGGACAGGATCAGAAGAAGTCCGCGCAGTGTCATGTTCGCTCGCTAAGGCGGGGCCAGGGCGACCCCGCCCCTTCAATATCGGCTTCCGCCATTCCGCTCCGGAGGCCGAACTTCGGAAGGCTGTCCTGTGGCTTCCGCCTGGTCAGCGCTTCCTCGCCTGGTCGCCCCTCCTCGACTGTCCCTTCACATCAGGGATGTGGCGGCCGCGAGGATCTCCGCGAAGACCTCGTCGATGTGGGCGGCCTCGACGCTCGAGAAGGCCACGCGGAGGTAGCGGTCCTGCATCGAGATGGTGCCGATCCCGCGCTCGTCGAGGAGCTTGAGCCTGAGGGCCTCGGCCGAGATCCCGAAGCATTCGAAGCTCATGAAGTAGCCAGAGTTGAAGGGCAGGGGGACAAGGCAGGAGGGAAGCTTGTGCGAGGCGAGAAAATCCCGCGAGCGCTTGTAGCGGTCCTCGAGCATGCCTCGGAAACGGAGCTTCTGGGCGTCGTAGCCGGGAGCCTCGAGGGCCTTGAGGAAGATCGCCTGGGCCGGCCGCGAGGAGTTGGAGACCGAGGAGCGGATGACTCCCATGAGCTTCTTCACGAGGGCCTCGGCCTGGGGCTCCAAGAGGCCCTTGCCAGCGAAGGTGACGAAGCCGACCCTAAAGCCCCAGACGTAGTCCTCCTTGGTCGGGCCGTCGGCCTTGGAAGCGAGGATCCTCGGATGGGCATCGGCGAGGCGGGCGAAGAGGGACTCCTCGAGGAGGCCCTTCTCGTAGGCCAGGCCGAAATAGGCGTCATCGGCGATCACAAGGAGGTCGGTGCCCGACTCGGCGACGCGGAGGAGAGCCGCCACGATCGCGTCGGCCTCAGGCAGGGTCGGCGAGTAGCCCGTGGGGTTGTTGGGGAAATTGAGGACGCAGACCGCCTTGGCGGCCTTGCCGGCGGCGACGCGGCGCGCGGCAGCCTCCCGCAGACCAGCCTCGAGTCCGGCGACATTGTAGCCCCTGGCAGCGCCCAAGCCGGCGAAGACCGGGAAGGTCAGGCCCGATGCGGTCTTGCGCTCCTCCACGATGAGGCGGTAGTTGGGCCAGTGCAGGTCGCTCAGGACGACGCTGTCGCCCGGATCGAGGAAGAGGTCGCAGAGATAGGACACGGCGGCCGTGAGGCCGGGGACGACGACGGGAAGTGAGCAGGTCTTGCCCCTCAAGGAGGGGTTCTTGCGGTCGAGCTCGACCCTCCAGCGTTTGCGAAGGTCGGCGATGCCCCCTGTCGGGGCGTAGGCGACGGCCTCGGCGGGGCTCAAGGAAGGCATCGCGGCCCTGACCGCGTCGAGGATCATCGGCGCCCCGCCGTCGTAGGCCATCCCGATGGTCGCGTTGAAGCGCTTCGCCTTCTGGTCGGCCTCGGCGCCCTGGGAGAGGATGCCCTTGGGAAAGTACATCCGCTTCCCCATATCGGAAAGCAGGCGCTCGGCCGCGCTGCCGGCAAGGATGGCGTTGAGTTCCTCTGCGAGTGCGTTCATTGCGTCTGTCCCCCTGATCGAGCCACCCTAATCGCCTGCCGCCGGGCCTGTCAAGGCTGGCCCGGCCTCCAGGGCCCGCCGGCGGGCCGTTCCAGGGGCCCCCGAGCCTTGACACAGGGCCTATACACTGCTTTGATTGTCAACCATTTGCATTCGGCTTGAGGGAGGACATAAATGAAGCGATTCATCGCAGTTACCATCATCCTCGCGATCGCCCTGGCGGGGACTGTCAGCGCCCAGGTCAAGGCGAAGGACGGTGTCTACTTCGCGCAGGAAAACGCCTTCTCGGCGCAGAGCGGCTGGAAAGAGGAAGTCGTCGTGACGGTGGCTGGCGGGAAGATCACGAAGGTAGTCTGGAACGGGGTATCGAACCTCGGCCTGGCAGACAAGAAGACGGTCGCCGCAGCCGGCGGCTACGGCATGAAAAAGGCGTCCAAGCTCGGCCTCGAGTGGGACCAGGAGGCGGCGAATGTCGAGGCCTGGCTCGTGAAGACCCAGGATGTCGGCTTTAGCAAGTTCAACGCCAAGGGCGAGACCGACGCGATCTCCGGCGCCTCCCTCACGGTGAAGAACTTCTTCGAGCTCGTCAACAAGGCCCTCGCCTCCCCCGCCGTGCCCAAGGGCATGTACAAGAAGGACGGCTGGTTCTTCGCCCAGCAGGCAGAGTTCGACAAGGCCTCGGGCTGGAAGGACAACGTCCTCCTGACCGTCGTCAACGGCAGCCTCGTCGACGTGCTCTGGAATGGCGTCTACAAGGACAGCACCAAGAAGTCCAAGCTCGTCGAGGCCCTCGCCGGGCGCTACGGCATGGGCAAGGTGGCAAAGAAGGGGGAGTGGAACCTCCAGGCCGCGGCCGTCCAGGAAGCCATCCTCAAGGCCCAGGATCCCTCAACCATAGTCCTCAAGAAGGACGGCACCACAGACGCCATCTCGGGCGCCAGCATCCACGCTACGGCCGTCGTCCTCTCGGTCGAGGCCCTCAAGGCCGCGCGCTAAAGACACAGGATTTCCATGTCCGGTGCTTGACCGGACGAGGGAGGGGCCGTCTAATTGAGACGGCCCCTTTTTGTTTGGCCACGAGCGGAGGTAGGGTCATGATTCACAGCTTCGAGGAGAAGAGCCCCAAGATCGATGAGTCGGCCTTCGTCGCGTGGAACGCCGAGGTCGCGGGGGACGTCGAGCTGGGCGAGGGCGTTTCCGTCTGGTATGGCGCTGTGCTCAGGGCCGACGTCGCACCGATCCGCGCGGGAAGGCTCTGCAACATCCAGGACGGCTCGGTCATCCACGTCGACAAGGGAGTCCCGACCGTCCTCGGCGAGGGGGTCACCCTTGGCCACCGGGTCATCATCCACGGAGCGCGCATCGGCGACTGGTCCCTCATCGGGATGGGAGCCATAGTCCTCGACCGCGCCGAGATCGGGAGCGAGAGCATCGTGGGCGCGGGCGCCCGCGTCACCCAGGGCAAGAAGTTCCCCCCGCGCTCCCTCATCCTGGGCAGCCCCGCGAGGGTCATACGCGCGCTCACGGCCGAGGAGATCCTCAACCTCCACGACCACGCCTCGGCCTATTCCCTGCTGGCCAAACGCACCAAGGAGGGCTCGACTCCCCTTGATGACTTCGCCTTCGATTCGGCCTGATGCCGGCGAGCGCCAGCGCCCCTGGCCGGGATGGAATTCTGCCGAAGGAGGGCCAAGTCCACTCACGGAACTAATCAATTTTAATCATATCCATGCTTGGTCTATCGATTATGCTTGACATCTGAAAGAAGAAGCCCGAAAATGCCCCTATCATTAGCAGGTTCCGTCCTGCCAATCCGTCACTGGGAGGTTCCATGAAAAAGTCCAGCTTGGTACTCGTCGTCCTCATGGTGCTTGCGGCCCTCGTCCCTGCCTTCGGCCAGAGCAAGACCTACAAAGTCGGGGTCATCCCGAAGTTCATCGCCGAAGACTACTTCATCGCCTGCGAGCGCGGCTTCCGCCAGGCCGAGAAGGAAATCGGCAACATCAAGGTAGACTGGATCGGTGACACCATGTCGCAGACCTCTGCCGCCAACCAGAAGAACTACATCCAGAGCTTCATCGACAAGGGCTACGACGCCATCCTCGTATCGGCCCTCGATCCCGAGAGCTACGCCGACACCCTCAAGGCCGCGCGCGCCAAGGGAATCAAGGTCATCACCTGGGACGCCGACGTCAACGTCGCGGCGCGCGACTTCTTCGTGAACCAGGCCAAGAGCGACCAGATCGCCGTCCAGCTCCTCAAGGGCCTCGCCGGCAGCCTCGCCTCCTACACCGCCGCGAACCAGGCGACCGTCGCCCTCGTGTCCACGACCAACGACTCACCCAACCAGAACGCATGGCTGAAGGCCATCATCGACGAGTACAACTCCAAGATGAAGACCGACTACAAGCACATCAAGCTCATGGGCGATCCCAGCCAGATCGTCTACGCCGGAAACGACCGCGGTACGGCCGACGAGAAGATCAAGTCCCTCCTGAGCGCCAACAAGGCGATCAAGGGAATCATCGCCCTCTCCTCCAACACCGTCCCCGCCGTCTCCTCGGCCCGCGACCAGCTCGGCATCAAGGAAACCATCAACATCGTCGGCGTCAGCGTCCCCGAGTCCTCGCGCAAGGACATGGTCGATGGCAAGATGGCCGCCGTCGTCCTCTGGCAGCCCTTCGACCTCGGCTACCTCAGCCTCTACGTCGCCAAGGCCGTGCTCGAAGGCAAGGCCCCGTCCGGCAAGGCCTTCAAGTCCCCCCTCTCCGGCAAGAACATGACCGTCAGCTTCCTCGACGGCAAGACCCCCGTCCTCTACCCGGCCGCCGGCCACGAGATCATGGCGGACAACGTCATCATCCTCGGCGACCCGATCGTCTGGAACCTCAAGAACATCGACCGCTTCCGCGGCTATCCGAAGGCGGACAGCGGCATGGCCACGTTCAACAAGTAAGGCCGGCAACGCACTGATCTAGAAAAAGGCGGGGAACCAGGGGAGGCGCGGCAAGGCGCCCCCCTCTTAGTTCCCCGCCGATCGCATCGCAGCCCAAGCCGCGCCCGGCAATGAACCCGTTCATCGGTCGGCCGCCGGCTCACACGAGCCGGGTAGCAGCCCGGACAGACGGAACCGATGGAAACGAAGACAGAAGCGCGCAGCGATGACCTCGTCCTCAGGATCGAGGGCATCTACAAGTCCTTCCCCGGCGTCAACGCCCTCACGAACATGACGATCGACCTAAGGCCGGCCGAGGTCCACGCCGTCTGCGGGGAGAACGGAGCGGGCAAGTCGACGCTCATGAAGATCATCACCGGGATCTACAAGCCAGACCGGGGCTGGATGAAGCTCAACGGCGAGAGCCTCGACATCGACAGCCCGATCGACGCCTACTCGCGCGGCATCGCGATCATCTTCCAGGAGACGAGCCTCTTCCCCGACCTCACCGTCCTCGAGAACATCTTCATGGGCCACGAGCTCAAGAAGCCCCTTCCCGGCACGGCTCGGCTCATCAGCATCCTCGACTATCCGGCCATGAGGAGGAAGGCGAAGGAGATCTTCGACCGCCTCGGGATGGCCGTCGACCTCGAGGCCCGCGTCGCCGACCTCGGCGTCGCGACCAAGCAGATGGTGGAGATAGCCAAGGCCTTGAGCTTCGACTCGAGGATACTCATCCTCGACGAGCCGACGGCCGCCCTCACCAACAAGGAAGTCGACACCCTCTTCGAGACCATCCGCAAGCTCAAGGCCCACGGTGTCTCGATGCTGTATATAAGCCACCGCCTCGACGAGATCTTCCAGATAGCCGACCGCGTCACCGTCATCCGCGACGGCGAGCACATCAACACCGAGGACGTCGCAAAGGTCACGAAGGACGAGCTCGTCTCCTGGATGGTCGGACGTGTCCTCACCAACCTCTACCCGAAGGAAGAGTTCGAGATCGGTGAGGTGGTCTTCGAGGCCCGCGGCATCGTGCAGGCAGGGGTCCTCAAGGGCATCGACCTCGAGCTGAGAAAGGGCGAGATCCTGGGCATCTCGGGCCTCGCCGGCGCCGGACGCACCGAGCTGGCCCTGGCCCTCTGCGGCTTCACACGGCTCGACTCGGGCCGGATCCTCCTCGACGGCAAGGAGCGGCACTTCGCCAACTACCGCCAGGCTATGGACAACGGGATCGTGTACATCTCGGAGGACAGGCAGAAGTACGGACTCGTCGTGCCGATGAGCATATCTGAGAACATCACCCTCCCCCTCCTCGCGAAGATATCCAGGGGGATGGGGATCATCGACCGCGCCGCGGAGCGCGAGATCAACGACAGCTACATGGAGCGCCTCGCCATCAAGGCGCCGGACGGGGGCTTCGTGGTGAACAACCTCTCGGGCGGGAACCAGCAGAAGGTCTCGGTCGCGAAGGCCCTCGCCACACTGCCCCGGATACTCGTCCTCGACGAGCCGACCCGCGGCGTCGACGTGGGCGCGAAAAGCGAGATACACAGGATCATCTCGAACCTGGCGAAGGACGGGAAATCCATCATCATGATCTCGTCAGACCTGCCGGAGATACTCGGCATGAGCGACCGCGTGATTGTCATGAAGACCGGATCCAAGATGGGGGAGCTCATGCGCGACGCCCTGTCCCAGGAAAGGATCCTCGAGCTCGCCCTCTAGAGGACTAAAAAGCAGATGAAGCACAAGCGGATATTCACTCGGGAAACGATACTGGGGCTGATCGTCCTCGCCTTCATGGCCTACCTGTCACTGACGACGAACTTCGCGTCGCGCAACGGCTTCTTCAGCATGATGCTGGACGTGAGCCCGACGATCGTGGGCGCGATCGCGATGTCCCTCGTCATCTTCACGGGCAACATCGACATTTCGGCGGGCACCATCCTCGGCTTTGTCAGCTACACGGCCGGGGAGCTCGCCATGTCGGGCGCGCCCATGGTCCTCTTCGTGCCGGCGGCGATCGTGGTCGGAATGCTCATAGCGGGACTCAACGGCTGGATCTCGGTCACCTTCAGGGTGCCATCGATAGTCGTGACCCTGGCCATGAACATGGTCCATCTCGGCTTCTACGCGACCTTCCTGCGCAACTCGGGCTGGATCGAGAACCTCGGCGACAACTTCACCTGGTTCGGGCGGGGCATGTTCTTCAACCTCGTCCCCTACATCTTCATCGTCTCCCTCGTCGTCGCGGCCATCTTCATCTTCATCATGCGCTACTCGAAGTTCGGCAAGACCCTGTACGCGGTCGGCGGCAACCGCCAGGCCGCCATCTACGCGGGCATCAATCCCGACCGCACGGTGATCAAGGTCTACCTCGTCGAGGGATTCCTCCTGGGCATCGCCGGCCTCCTCAAGGCCATGACGCGAAGTGACGTCCTCCCCTCCAGCTTCCAGGGCCGGGAGATGACCTTCATCGCCGCGGCCGTCGTCGGGGGCGTGAACATCATGGGGGGCAGCGGCAAGCTCATCGGAGCCCTGTTCGGCGCCCTCCTCGTCTACATGCTGAGCACCGCGATGATCTACATGGGCTTCCAGGACTACTACCAGTTCGCCCTCCAGGGCGTCATCATCCTGATCGCCGTGTTCATCACCGTGACGGACTTCAAGGCCCTCAAGCACAACTTGCGGCACGCCTTCGCGGCTCGGGAAGGGAAATAGCGTATGGCCAAGCAGAATGTGAAGCGGAAGCGGCCCCTGATCGGGATGAGCTACCAGGGCGCCCTCCTCGCCCTGCTGGTCTTCCTCATCGTCCTCTTCGGCCTCCTCGAACCCGTGTTCTTCCACCCCAACGTGCTCTTCAACGTGACCGCCATCATCGGCGAGATCGGGATCATGGCCCTCGCGATGACCTTCATCATCACGACGGGGGGCATAGACCTGTCCGTGGGCTACATACTCCAGCTGAGCGCCATCGTGTTCGGCTCCGTCTACGGCTCGTCACATAGCCTCGCCCAGGCGATCGCCGCCGCGATGCTCTGCGCCACGGCCTGCGGCTTCCTCAACGGAATCATCATTTCCAAGACGAAGATCCCCCCCCTGGTCACGACCCTCGCGACGATGAACCTCTACCGGGGACTCTCGATGATCGTCGCCGGCTCCCAGACCTACTCGGGCTTCCCCGAGGGCTTCAAGCAGATCTCCACGATCAATCTCTTCGGGATCGTGCCCATCCAGTTCACCTATTTCCTCGTGCTCTTCCTCGCCTTCGCCCTCTTCTACTCCAAGGGGACCCTCGGACGCAACCTCAAGGGGATCGGCTTCAACGAGCAGGTCCTTGTCTTCTCCGGAATCAACACCAAGCGGAGCCTCCTTTTCATATACACCCTCTGCGGCTTCATGTGCGGCCTCGGGGCCCTCATCTACCTCGGAAGGCTCTCCGCGGCGACCACGAGCATGGGCAACGACCTCAACCTCCAGGTGATCACGGCCGTCGTCCTCGGCGGGACCTCGATCATGGGAGGCATCGGAAGCGTGGCCGGGACCTTTATCGGCGTACTCATCATCGGCGTCTTGAGGAAAGGCTTCACCCTGCTCAACTTCAGCGGGAACATCTTCAACTTCACCCTGGGCGTCATCCTCATCATCGCCCTCGTCGCCTTCGCCCTCCTCGAGGAGCGCAAGCGGACCTCGCAGCGCCGGCTCAAGGGCTAAAGCTCGAGGCACGGCTCCAAGGGCCGGAAGGAAGCTTAGAATTGGCTCGTCTCAAAAACTCGGTGTCCATGATGTGCGCCGACTTCATCAACCTCAAGGCTTCCCTCGACCTCTTCGCGGCCAAGGGTGTGGACTACCTGCACATGGACATCATGGACGGCCACTACGTGCCGAACTTCACCCTGGGGCCGGACTTCTGCGCGCGGCTGGCCGCCTACTCGACTGTCCCTCTCGACATCCACCTCATGATCGAGAATGTCGACGCCTTCGTGCCCGCCTTCTCGACCGTCCCCGGAAGCCTCATTAGCTTCCACCCGGACGCCACCTACCACCCCTTGCGGACCATCGACCTGATCCGCCGGTCGGGCTGCAAGCCTGGCATCGCCGTCGATCCCGCCATGCCCATTCAGGCGATCGAGCCCATGCTGGCCGACGTCGATTTCGTCCTCATGATGACGGTCAGCCCTGGCTATGCGGGGCAGAAGATGATCCCGCAGACCCTGGACAAGATCAGGCAGCTGCGGGGCATCCTTGGGGGACAGTCAAGCCTCGGGGGACAGTCAAGCACCTGCGAGATCGAGGTGGACGGCAACGTGTCCTGGGAGAACCTTCCCAGGATGATCGAGGCCGGAGGCGAGATCTTCGTCACCGGCACTTCATCGGTGTTCCAGAAGGGCCTCGCGCTGGAAGATGCTCTTGATAGGATCAACGGGATATTCGCCGAGCGCGAAGGAGGGAGAGCATGAAAGCCGGCACCGCGACGAGCTGCAAGCAGGCCTACAGCCTGGCCAAGGAGCGCTACGCCGAGCTCGGCATTGACACCGAGGCCGCGCTTGCCCGCCTCGAGGGCCTCCACCTCTCCCTCCCCTGTTGGCAGGGGGACGACGGCATCGGTTTTGAGAACTCCGGAGCCGCCCAGGGTGGAGGCATCATGGCGACGGGCAACTATCCAGGAAGGGCGAGGAATGCCGACGAGCTGCGCTCGGACTACGCTCTTGCCTTTTCCCTGATTCCCGGCCGCCACCGCGTCAACCTCCACTCCATCTACGCCGAGACCAAGGGCAAGGTAGGGCGCGACGAGCTCGAACCGGGGCATTTCGCCGCCTGGATGTCCTGGGCGAGGGAGAGTCGGCTTGGGCTCGACTTCAATCCGACCTTCTACTCCCACCCCCTGGCCGCCGACGGCTTCACCTTGAGCCACGGCGACCCCTCGGTCAGGCAGTTTTGGATCGAACACGCCCGCCGCTGCCGGACCATCGGAGAGGCGATGGGCCGCTTCCTCGGCGAGCCCAGCGTCACCAACATATGGATTCCCGACGGATTCAAGGACAGCCCTGTCGGCAGGGCGGACTACCGCGCCCGCCTGGCCGAATCCCTTGACCAGGTCATCTCCGAGAAGAAGGATCCGCGCTTCTACAAAGAGGCGGTCGAGGCCAAGCTCTTCGGGCTTGGGTCGGAGAGCTGCGTCATCGGCTCCCACGAGTTCTACCTCGGCTACGCCCAGAAGAACCGTCTGATGGTCTGCCTCGACCTTGGACATTTCCATCCCACCGAGCAGGTCTACGACAAGATCAGCTCGATCCTGCTTTTCAACGAGGAGATCCTCCTCCATGTCAGCCGGCCGGTCAGGTGGGACAGCGACCACGTCGTCGCCCTCGATCCCGAGGTCGAGAACCTCGCCCTGGAGATCGTGCGCGGAGCCTACGAGGACCGGGTGAGGGTCGGGCTCGACTACTTCGACGCGAGTATCAACAGGATAGCCGCCTGGGTGATCGGGGCGCGCAACGTCCAGAAGGCCTTCCTCCGGGCCTGGCTCGAGCCGACCGCGGCCCTCAAGAAGCATGAGGCCGAGGGCGACTACACCTGGCGTCTCGCCACGCTTGAGGAGGCAAAGAGCCTGCCCTGGCAGGCAGTATGGGACTGGTTCTGCGAGAAGTCGGCCGTTCCCCTTGGCACTGGATGGCTCGGCGAGCTCAGGTCCTACGAGTCGAGGGTCCAGTGCGGGCGGAAGTGATGAAGAACCTGGTCTATTACCTCGACAAGCCGATGGGCAGCTTCACCCCGACCGAGGAAGAGATCGGCGAGCCCGGCCCGGGGGAGATAAGGCTCAGGACCCTCAGGACCAGCGTCTGCCAATCCGATGTCGTCATCTACACCCAGGGGCTGCCAAGGATACGCAGCTGGCCGGCGGTGATACTCCATGAGGCGAGCTGCAGGGTCGATGCCGTTGGCCCCGGCGTCACGAAATTCTCCCCAGGCGACCTGGTCGCTCTTGGATGCGACATCCCCTGTGGAGATCCCGATTGCATTTACTGCGGGGACCATGGGACCGGAGACTGGACTAGCTGCCCAAACACCCAGGCCACCGGACACGAGTTCCCGGGTTTCGCGCGGATGTACTCGATCCTGCCCGACTGGTTCGTTCGGCTCGGACCCATCGTGAAATTCGGACCCGGAACAAGCGCCGACCAGGCCTGCCATCTCGAGCCCCTGGCCTGCAACCTGGAGGGTATGACCCGGGTCGGCAACTGCGTCGAAAACCGCGTCGTCGTCCTTATCGGCGCGGGCTCGCAGAGCTGCTACGCCCTGCAGAGTTCCCTGGCCCTGGGGGCGAGGAAGGTCATCCTCGTCAACCGCGGCCAGGAGAGGCTCGGCCGTGTGCTCGAGGACTTCGGGAACGAGAAGGTCGTCGGCCTCAGATGGGAAGGCGACATCGTCGGGCGCGTCCTTGCCGAATGCAGGCCCTTCAACGAGCCCCATTTCATCATGGTCAATGCCTCGGCGGAACCCGCCTACCGCTTGGCGACGAGCCTCATGGGCAGCGGTACCGTCCTTGATGCCCATGCCGGAGTGAAGGGCGCCCAGGGGAAGCCACGGATCGCCCATGAGATCGACCTCAACCGTGATATCCACTACAGGCTCCAGTGCTATCAGGCCACCCACGGCTCGTCGATGCGCGGCATCGCCCTGGCCGCCGCCATGATTGCGGGGGGAAGGCTGCCCCTTCTGGGACGGATGACAGGTCTCTCGGAGCGGTTCACACATCAGCGCCTGGGGGATGCCTTGAGGCGGGCAGGCGACAGGGACAGTCTCAAGGTGATCGTCGACTGGAGCTAGGGCGGAGCCTCGGCGGCGAGGGGCCAAGGACAGGGACAGTCAGCCTAGACCTGGACGACCTCGATCCCTTTGTCGCGGAGCGCCTGGACGATCGCCGGATCGGCCTCGGTCGAGGTGATGATCCTCGTCGCCTTCTCGACCGGGCAGAGGGTGATGTGCCCGATGCGGCCAAACTTCGTCTCGTCGGCGAGGATGATCAGCTCGCGGGCGTGGGCGATCATGGACCTCTCCATCTGGATCACCTGGGCGTCGGAGTTCGAGAAATCACTGGCGCTTATGCCCTCGATCCCCATGAAGGCTATCGAGGCATTGTAGTTCGCGAAGGGATCGGAGCTCAGGTTGTTGATGATGAGCTGGGAGCTCGGATTGACCGCCCCCTCGGGCAGTATGATGCTGCACCTCGAATGCCGAACCAGGTGCTCAGCGATTGCGAAGGAATTGGTCACGACGGTTAGGGTGAGGGTCGAAAGGCTTTCGACCATGTGGAAGGTCGTCGATCCCCCATCGATGAATACGATCGAGTCGGTTTCGATGAAGGAACAGGCCTTCCTGGCGATTCTCCGCTTCTTTTCGCGGTTGACCGCCATTCGCCTGTCCAGCAGGGGCTCGAACTTCGATTCCTGCTTGCCATGCTTCACGAGCTCGACACCGCCGCGAACCCGTCGGAGCGCGGTTGTCTCCTCCATCTCGATGAAGTCCCGCCGGATGGTCGCCTCCGAGGCTCCCGTCGCCTCGACGATCTCGTGGATACTCACGAAGGGCTTGATGTCCAGAAGGCGGAGAATTGTGTCCTTGCGTTCACGCTCAATCATGGCAGCATTCCTCGTCATCAGCCATTATGCATGACTTCGGAGGAATATCAATCATTTTCAATCTTCTTTGATTGATTTTTCAAGATACCTGTGGCAACATGACCGAAGCGAGAACGGAGGAATGCGTCGATGAAGGGCCTTGTGCTGAGGGGAAACGGAGATCTAGCGTACCAGGATGTCGGGGATCCCACTCCGGTGACAGGAGGGGACGTCCTTGTCGAAGTCAAGTTCTCCGGGATCTGCGGGTCCGACATCCCGCGTGCCTTCCATGGCAAGGCCTACCACTACCCCCTGATAATGGGTCACGAGTTCTCGGGCCTTGTGCGGAGCGCAGCCCCAGGCTCCGCCTACGCCCCGGGGGATCGCGTGGTGGTGTTCCCCCTCCTTCCCTGCCTCGGCTGTCCGCCCTGTCAGACAGGAGACTACGCCCAGTGCGAGAAATACGACTATTTCGGCTCCCGCCGCGATGGAGGCTTCGCGGAGTTCGTGTCTGTCCCCGTGGCCAACCTATTCCGGGTACCAGACGGAGTGGATCTCCTGTCGGCATCCATGACCGAGCCCTGCGCGGTCGCCCTCCACGGCGTGGAAAAGCTCCAGATCCAGGCAGGAATGTGCGGACTTGTCATCGGAGGCGGGCCGATCGGTCTCATGGTGGCCCAATGGCTGCGAGTCAAGGGCTGCGGGCGAGTGCTCGTCGCCGATGTCGACCCCGCTAAGCTCGAGCTTGCCGAGCGCCTCGGCTTCCTCCCTATCGACTCGCGCAAGCTCGACCCCGCGGTGCAGCTCCAGACGCAAGGCGGTGCAGACTGCGTCGTCGAGGCCTGCGGCCTCCCGGCCACCTTCCTCCAGGCCCTCAACGCCGCGGGCAGGTTCGGCCAGATCGTGTTCATGGGCAACATCAGCGGGACCTTCTCGGTTCCGGAGCACGACTTTTCACGCATCCTGCGCAACGAGGTCCGGATCAGCGGGACCTGGAACTCGAGGGTGACGCCAAGGGGCAGGGACGAGTGGACGCGGGTCTTAAGCTTCCTTGACCGCGGGATAGACGTGCAGTCCCTCGTCAGCCACCGCCCGCGGCTTGAGGAGGGCGCTGGCGTCTTCTCCCGGGTCGAAGGGAAGAAGGAATGGTTCAACAAGGTGGTCTTCTCTCTATGACTGTCCCTCAGAACGTCCCTCAGAACGCTCCATCGATCGAGCTCGGCATCAAGAGCGATCCCATCGAGTATCGCTACTCTTTCAGGTGGCTCTTTTCCCTGATGCAGGGTCTCGGGGTGGGCAACCTCCAGCTCGGTTCCTTCTTCGAGATCTACCATCTCGAGGACGGATGGTTCCTGGACCTCCGCGAGCTCGCCGCGTCTTTCGGAGTGCGGATCCGGAGCGTATTCACGGCTCATCGGGAGCTCGGGGGCTTCTTCACCGGGGACAGCCAGATGGAGAAGGTCGCCCGCTCCAGCTACGAGCGCCTGATCAAGGTCGCCTCCCTGCTTGGCGCCGATTTCGTCGGCTCGAATCCTGGCGCGGTCTACCGCGACAGGATGGCAGACAAGGCACGTGGGCTCGAGTGCTACATCGGACACATGAAGGAGCTGTCTTCGCTCGCCAAGACCCTCGGCCTCAAGGCCCTGACGATCGAGCCGATGAGCTGCTCGGCGGAGCCACCCTCGACTCCCGCCGAGATCCGCGCCCTCATGACGGAGCTTTCTGACTTCCACGTGAGCCAGGCAAGCTCGACTGTCCCCTACTATCTCTGCGGGGATATCTCCCATGGCTTCGCCGACCGGGAGCAGAGGACCCTCCACGGGAACTACGAGCTGTTCGAGGTCTGCATACCCTGGATGTGCGAGTTCCACATCAAGAACACGGATGCGAGCTTTGGGTCGACTTTCGGCTTCTCCGCCCTGGACAGAAGCCGAGGCATCGTGGAGATTCCGAGACTTCTCGGACTTGCCCGAGCGCAGGCAGACAAGTGGCCCCTGCCAGCCGTTGTCGGCTATCTTGAGATTGGCGGACCCAAGCTCGGGCGCGACTGGTCCGACTTCCGCCTCGAGCGGCAGTTGAGCGAATCGATTGTCCACATACAGGAGGCCCTGCAATGAAGCGACTGGCATTCAAGATGAGGCTCAAGCCGGGATTCGCGGCCGAGTACAGGAAGCGTCACGACGAGATATGGCCCCAGCTCTCCGCCCTGCTCAAGGACAGCGGAATCTCGGACTACTCGATCTTCCTGGACGAAGAGACCAACAGCCTCTTTGCCGTCCAGAAGCAGCAGGGCCAATCCTCATCGCAGGAACTGGGAAGCACCGAGCTTGTCCGGCGGTGGTGGGACTATATGGCTGACATCATGGAGACGAATCCGGACAAGTCGCCGCTGAGCATCCCCCTCACCGAAGTGTTCCATCTGGACTGACAAAGGAGCAATGCATGAATTCCAAGGAGCGCGTCCTCAGGGCCTTCGCCCGCGGAGCTGGGCTTCCCGACAGGATGCCCATCCAGTTCGACCTCTGCCGCGACCTCACCGAGGCCTTCGGAAAGAAGCTTGGCATCGTCCCAGAGTATGCGCTGTCCTACTACGAGGACCTGACCTACCGGATATCCGCGAACGACATCAGGACCAGGATAGGCAGCGATTGCGTCGTAGTCGGAGGCACGGTCCGCAAGGGCTTTATCCCCGAGGACGCCGGAGGCGGGGCGACTCGGAACGAATTCGGGATGCATATGAAGCCGACGAGGCTCTATGTCGAGGTCGTCAAGTGCCCCCTCGAGGCCGTGGAGTCCTCGGGGGAGATCGAGGCTTACGCCTTCCCCGATCCCAACGCGCCCGGCCGCTTCGACAAGGCGCGTCGCGACATCGACCGTTTCGGCAAGGACTTCTTCGTCATCGGCGATGTTGAACTGTCCCTCTTCGAGCTCGCATGGCACCTGACCGGAATGGAGAAATACCTCGTGGGCATGGCCCTTGGGGAGCCCTGGGTCGATGCCCTCGACGAGAGGGTCGAGGCCTGGAGCACCGGTCTCGCCCTCGCCCTCGTGAAGGAGGGCGTTGACGCCATCTGGCTGGGCGAGGATCTCGGCAGCCAGGTCTCCACACTAATTTCCCCCGACCAGTGGAGGGAGCGCTACAAGCCGCGCCATTCGCGCATCATCCGCGCGATAAAGAAGGCCAATCCAAAGGCCATCGTCATCATGCACTCCGACGGCGCTGTGGCTCCCCTCATTGACGACTTCATCGAGATGGGCGTTGATGTCTACAATCCAGTCCAGCCAAACGTGCCTGGTTCCGATCCAGGCGAGCTCGCCCGCAAGTACGCAGGTCGCATCAGCTTTTTCGGCGGCATCGACCAGCAGGTCCTCCTGCCCGATGGAGACAAGAAAGCCATCTCCGAGGAGATCAAGAGGCGCGCCTCGGTGCTCGGAGCCAGGGGAGGCTACCTCATGGCCCCCGCGCACATAGTCCAGGCTGATGTCACCATGGCGACAGTCGAGCACATGGTGGATACAGTCAGGAGCATCGGCTACTAGCCGCGCCCGGGGATCGAGCTTGCCGCGTCCATGAAGGGAGCATCCCCGCTTCAGCCGCCCGAGGATGGTTCCGATACTAGGATCAGCAAGGAGTGATCCGCATGAAACAGTTCGCAATCAAGTCAGAGGCCGCTGCACTTTCCGGGGATTCCTCGGTGCTCGAGCTCATCGGAGAGACCGAGGGCGGTTTCTATGTGCGCATCGTTCACCGCCACGAGGATTGGGACGATGTCAGAGAGGACTTCATGAGCCAGGAGCTATTTGACACCTGCCTGCGCACAGGCTACATCGCAGCCCTGTCCGCCTAGCATTGCCTGGCCACCTCGCCTTTAGAGGCCCCTAGGCTTCCTGCTGGGGCGCGCTCTCTGTGGCCCAGCGCGAGGCGGCCAGCCTGTTCCGAGCCCGCGCCGCCGCGCGCCGCGAAGCCGCCACCTGCCAGGCCTGGGCTTCGGTGTCCTCGGCGAGGCGCTTTTCGGCCCGCTCGAGGGCCTTCTCGGCCCTCTCGACCTCGATCTCCTCGGGCCATTCCGCGGCATCCACGAAAATGTCCACCCTTCCGGTCTTGACCCGCACGAAGCCCTCGGAGAGGGCCGCGCGCTTGTCGCCACCCTCGGTCCTGATACGCAGGATGCCGATTCCCACGGCGCTGGCAATAGGCTCGTGGTCGGCGAGGATCTCGATCTCGCCGTCATGGGTGACGAAGAGGAGCGATTCCACCTCGCCCGAGAAGAAGCGCCGGTAGGGGGTCAGGACCTCGCAGTGGATCGTCGACATGGCTCCGCCTAGAGGTTCTTGGCCCGCTCGTGGACCTCGTCGATGCTTCCCGCCATGTAGAAAGCCTGCTCCGGTATCGCGTCGCAGCGACCCTCGGCGATCTCCTTGAAGCCCCTGATGGTCTCGACAAGCGGAACGTAGCGGCCCGGCATGCCCGTGAACTGCTCGGCCACGAAGAAGGGCTGGGAGAAGAAACGCTCTATCTTGCGCGCCCGGTACACCGTGAGCTTGTCCTCGGGCCCTAGCTCGTCCATGCCGAGGATGGCGATGATGTCCTGGAGCTCCTGGTATCGCTGGAGGATCTCCTGGACGCGGCGCGCGACGGCGTAGTGCTCCTCGCCGACGATCCTGGGGTCGAGGATGCGGGAGGATGAAGCAAGGGGGTCCACCGAGGGGTAGATGCCCTTCTCGACGATCTTGCGCGAGAGGACGGTGGTCGCGTCGAGGTGGGTGAAGGTCGTCGCGGGAGCCGGGTCGGTGAGGTCGTCCGCGGGGACGTAGACGGCCTGGACGGAAGTGATCGAGCCCTTGCGGGTCGAGGTTATGCGCTCCTCGAGGGCGCCGATCTCGTTCGCGAGGGTGGGCTGGTAGCCGACGGCGCTCGGGATGCGGCCGAGGAGGGCCGAGACCTCGGAGCCCGCCTGGACGAAGCGGAATATGTTGTCGATGAACAGCAGGACGTCCTGGCCCAGGACGTCGCGGAAGTGCTCGGCCATGGTGAGACCCGAGAGGGCCACGCGCATGCGCGCCCCCGGCGGCTCGTTCATCTGGCCGAAGACGAGGGCCGTGTTCTTGACGACGCCCGACTCGTTCATCTCCTTCCAAAGGTCGTTGCCCTCGCGGCTGCGCTCTCCGACGCCGGCAAAGACCGAGTAGCCGGAGTGCTCGCTCGCGATGTTTCGGATGAGCTCCATTATCACGACGGTCTTGCCAACCCCGGCCCCCCCGAAGAGGCCGATCTTGCCGCCCTTCGAGTAGGGGGCGATCAGGTCAATGACCTTTATCCCCGTCTCCAGGATCTCGGCGCTCGTGCGCTGGTCCTCGAGGCTGGGCGCATCGCGGTGGATGGGCGATCGCTGGGCTGTCACGGGCGGGCCGCCGTCGATCGGCCTTCCGGCCATGTCGAACATGCGCCCCAGGACTTCCTTGCCGACGGGGACAGTCACCGGACTTCCGGTCCCCCGGGCCTTGAGACCGCGCGAGAGACCCTCGGTGGCCTCCATGGCGACGCAGCGGGCGACGCCGTCTCCGGTGTGCAGGATGCACTCCCCGAGCACGGTCGTCCCGTCGGGGCGCTCTATCTCGATGGCGTCGAGTATGGCGGGCATGACACCGCCTTCGAAGCGGAGGTCGAGGATGGGCCCGGTGATCCGGACAACGGTTCCGATGCATTCAGCCATGGTTCTACCTTCCTAATCCTGGAGCGCGGCTGCGCCGGCGACTATCTCAGAGACTTCGCTCGTGATCGCGGCCTGGCGGGCGCGGTTGTAGACGAGGCGGAGACGGCCCAGCATCTCCTCGGCATTCTTGGTGGCCGAGTCCATCGCCGTCATGCGAGCCGCCTGCTCGGACGCGAAGGCCTCGACGAGGGCGCCGTAGATGATCCCCTTGAGGTAATGGGGCACGAGGACGTCGAAGACCGAGTCCTCGTCCGGCTCGTAGCTGTACACATCAGTGTCCTGGGAGTGCCGGGCCCTGGCGGCGATCGCCCCCTGGTCCAGGGGCAGGAGGCCGATCATCTCGGGCTCGAGCTTTACGGTCGAGTGCATCCGCGTGAACACGACGCGGAACTCGTCTATCCTGCCGGAGAGGAACTGGTCTGCGGCGAAGGCGGCGACGTCCTTGGCCTCCGACACCGATGGCTCCTTGCGCGAGACGGCGAAGTCCTCGAGGAGGACGAAGTCCCGCTCGAGGAAATAGCGCTTCCCGACCTGTCCAATGGGCAGCAGGATCGAGCCCGGCGGGCAGGCCGCCTCGGCGTAGCGGATCACGGCGTTGTTGTATCCGCCGGCGAGGCCCTTGTCGGCGGTGATGACGAGGGTGCAGACCTTGCGTTCGGCCTTGTCCTTGCGCGTGTCGAACCACTTCTCGCCGGGAGCCTGGGCGTGCATTATTATGTCGCGCATCGTCTCACGGATCGCCTGAAAATAGGGCAGGGTCTCGTCGAGGCGTCTGCGCGCCTTGCGCAGCTTCGCGGTGGAGATGAGCTTCATCGCACCAGTGATCTGCAGGGATTGGCGGACCGAGCGCATCCGGTTTCGGATGTCGCGCATCGTCTCCACTCTAGGCGCTCCTCTTGTGGCTGCGGTACTCGTCCAGGGCCTCGCGCAGCTCCTTCTCGGCATCTGCACCGAGCTCGCCCTTCTCCTTGAGGCCCTCGAGGAGGGCGGGGTGCTTGTAGGACAGGAACTTGAACATCTGGTCGAGGAAGGCGCGGACCTCCTCGACCTTGACGTCGGCGAGGTAGCCGTTAACCGCGGCGTAGAGGGTGCAGATCTCGTCGCCCAGGGACATGGGCGCGTACTGGGGCTGCTTGAGGACCTCGACGAGGCGCTTGCCGTGGGCGAGCCGGTCCTGGGTGGCCTTGTCGAGGTCGGAGCCGAACTGCGCGAAGACGGCGAGCTCGCGGTACTGTGCGAGGTCGAGACGCAGACGGCCGGCGATCTTGCGCACCGCCTTGGCCTGGGCCGCGCCACCGACGCGCGAAACCGAGAGGCCGACGTCCACGGCCGGGCGGACGCCGGCAAAGAAGAGCTCGCCCTCGAGGAATATCTGCCCGTCCGTGATGGAGATGACGTTGGTCGGGATGTAGGCCGAGATGTCTCCACCCTGGGTCTCCACTATCGGCAGGGCAGTGATGGAGCCTCCGCCCCTCTCGTTCGACATCCGCGCCGCCCTCTCGAGGAGGCGCGAGTGCAGGTAGAAGACGTCGCCGGGGTAGGCTTCGCGGCCCGGCGGCCTGCGAAGGAGGAGGGACAAGGCACGATAGGCGACAGCGTGCTTGGAAAGGTCGTCGTAGACGATGAGGACGTCCTTGCCCTCGTCCATGAAGTACTCGGCTATCGAGCAGGCCGAGTAGGGCGCAAGGTACTGGAGGGCCGCCGTGGTCTTTGCCGTCGCGGCGACGATGATTGTGTACTCGAGGGCCCCGTAGCGGCGCAGGGTCTCGACAACCTGGGCCGTCGTCGAGGCCTTCTGGCCGATGACGGTGTAGACGCAGACCACGCCCTTGCCCTTCTGGTTGATGATCGTGTCGAGGGCTATCGCCGTCTTGCCCGTCTGCCTGTCACCGATGATGAGCTCGCGCTGGCCCCGACCAATGGGCACCATCGCGTCGATGGCGAGGATGCCGGTCTGGAGGGGCACACCCACGCTCTGGCGGTCGATGACAGAAGGGGCCCGACGCTCGACCGGCATGGACCGCAGACCCTCGATCGGGCCAAGTCCGTCGATCGGCGCGCCCAGGGGGTCGACGACGCGGCCAAGAAGGGCGGGCCCCGCGGGAAGCTCGGCGACGCGTCCGGTGCGCCTGACCGTCTCGCCCTCGCGCACGGCATCCTGCATGGAGAAGAGGACGCATCCGACATCGTCCTCGTCGAGGTTCATCGCCATACCGACGCCGCCTGAGTCGAAATCCAGGAGCTCGCCGTAGAAGCAGGAATCCAGGCCGTAGACGCGGGCGATGCCGTCGCCCGCCTGGACGACTGTCCCCACCTCGTCACGGACGAGCCGGTCCTCAAATGCAGCGAGACGCTCGCGGAGCATCCCGGTCACTTCGTCGGGTCTTTGGGGCATATTCAGCTTTCCTTCCCCTGCGGGCTGCGCCCCATCGGGGCGGAGAGATCCCGTCGCAGGCGCTCGAGGCGGCCGGCGACGGAGTAGTCGATTCGCACCGAGCCCGACCGCAGGCGGTAGCCAGCGATAAGGCCGGGATTCAGGCGGAGTCTCGTTTCGGCGCGGGTGGTGCCGGACATCCTCGCCCAGGCAGCCCCGATCCGTTCGAGGATGGCATGGTCGACGCTTCGGGCGGCCTCCACCTCGAGCCTGACTGTCCCCTCGGCCTTGTCCAGGTCGGCCCGGTAGATCAGGGCGATTTCAGGCAGAAGGTAGGCCCTGTCCTTCTCGACCAGGAGGGAGCAGAAGCGCGAGAAGACTTCGTCGGGGACAGTCAGGGCCGAGGAAAGAAGCGAGGCCTTGTCCGCCTGGGAGACCCCAGGGTCGCCAAGGAAATCCCCGATCCGCCTCTCCTCGGCGAAGGCCAGGGCGAGCGCGTCGAGGGCTTCGCCCCATGAGCGGCGGCGCTCGGGGACAGTCGTCGAGCCGAAGAGGGCCCTGGCCCATGCCCGCCTTCTATCGGCCATGTCCGTCCCTCCCGACGCCATGGCTGTCCCTCCCCGCTGTGGAGAGGCGCCGCCTAGCGCGCACGGCCTGCCTCGAGTTCTCTGACGATGAACTCGGCGGCGCGGAGGTCCTCGGCCTCGGGAGAGCGGGCCACGAGCCTGGCCGCCGTCTCGACGGCGAGGGCCGCGATCTCGCCAAGGAGATCGGCTCGCGCCTTCTCCCGGGCGCGCTCGGCCCCTTCCTCGCCCTGGCGCCTCAAGGCCGTAGCCTCGGTCTGGGCCGAGGCGAGGATGGCCTTGGCCTCCTCGCGCGCCCTCTCCTCGCCTTCCTTGATGAGGCGCTCGGCCTCGGAGTCCGCGTCGGCGAGCAGGGCGTCGTAGCGCTTCGCCATCTCCTCGGCGTTGCCCTTCATCATCGCCGCGTCGGCCAGCTCGCCGCGAACCTTGTCGCTTCGCTTCCTCATGAAGGCGGTGACGGGCTTGAAAAGGAGCTTGCGCAGGACAAGGTAGAGGACAGCGAAGTTTATGATCGTGATGAGGAAACTTACGCCGAACTGGAGCATCGTGTGCGACCTTCCTCTTTTTGTGGGCGGCCTATTTGAACAACAGGAGGAGGGAGACGACGAGGCCGTAGATGGCGGTGGCCTCGGCCAGGGCGATGCCGATCAGGAAGGCTCCCTGGATCTTGCCGCTCGCCTCGGGCTGGCGCGCGATGGCCTCTGAGGTCTTTCCGGTGGCGATGCCGATGCCGATGCCAGCGCCCAGGCCGGTGACTACCGCGATTGCCGCGCCGATGAGCGCCGCTGCTTGTGGATTCATATGTCCCCCTTCATTCAATTGCTTCCGCGACATAGACCGTGGACAGGAAGGCGAATACGACGGCCTGGATGAGGCCGTCGAAAAGGTCGAAATACATGGCGAGGATGGGAGGCAGGACCACGGGCATCGCCGCCTCGATGAGCTGCATGATGATGAAGGCGCCCAGGATGTTGCCAAAGAGGCGCAGGGCCAGCGACACCGGCTTTATGATGTACTCCATGAGCTTGAAGGGCAGCATGAAGGCCATGGGGCTCACCAGGCTCTTGGCGAAGCCCGCGGGCCCCTTGATCACGAGACCCGATACGAAGACGGTGACGATGACGCAGACCGCGAAGCCAGCGGTGATGTTGATGTCCCGGGTCAGGGGCCTGATGATGAAGGGCGGCTCGTAGCCGAAGCCTCCGACCGGGGTGAAGAGTGGCGCGAGGTTGGCTGCTATCAGGAATATGAAGATCGTGCCGAGGAAGGCGGCGAAATGCTTGCCGTGGTGACCGAGGTTCTCCTCGGCAAAGTCGTTGATGAAGCCCACCAGGCCCTCGACCAGGGTCTGGGCCCTGGTCGGGATCTCCTTGAGCCGTCTCGTGAGGAGCCAGGAAGCCAGGAAGAGGACGGCCATGATGATCCAGCTGGCCAGGATCGTGTCCGAGATCGGGATGGCGAGACCAAATGCCCTGATCGTGAACACCGTCTTGATGGATATGGCCTCGGTGATCCTCTCGCTTATGCTCATCGCCTCAGGGGCGCCTGCTTCCACCATCAGGACCCCGCCTTTTCCGGACCGCCGCGGCCGCGGAGCATGGCCCTCGCCCCGAGGAAGGCCGAGACGAGGGCGATTGACGCGGGGCCGGCGCAGGCCGCGACCGAGGCCCAGGCCAGGGCCCCATGTGCGCGGCGGGCGATGAAGACGAGGGCGACGGCAAGGCCGAGGAGGCAGATGATCCATGAACCCGCGATAAGGAGGGCCCTTGACTGTCCCGCCAAGCCCAGGGATCGGGCGAAGGCTGAAATTGCCTGGTAGCGCGCGAGGGTGAGGGAGGCGACGAGGAATACAGCGGCGGCCCTCTGCCCAGCCAGGCTGCCCTGGGCCCCCGAGGTCAGGAAGGCCGCCAAGCATAGTCCCGCATAGAGGCCCGCGAGAGAGGCGAATACCGTCCCGATCGGGACCGTCGTGTACTGTTTATCCATATTCCCTTGCGTCACTTGAAAAAGAAATCGTCCTTGAAGTACTTGGTAAGGGCCTGGTCGGGGAGCTTCTCTCCCTTTTTCATGCGGACGAAGGTTTCCTCGAGATAGCCCTTGGTCATGTAATAGGCGCTGAGCATGTAGAAATCGGCGACGCGGTCCACCGCGTCCATGAGGGCGTACATGCGGTGTGCGCCCTCGAGCTCCTCGCTCTCGATGAGGTATTCGGTGACCGCCTTCCTGTCGAGGTTCAGGGCAAAGGTCAGCTCCGAGACCGGAATGCCCATCGCGCAGTATTCCTTGCCCACCATCACGAAGAAGCCGCCGATCTCGTTCTTGTCGGCCGACTGGTCGAACCAGCGGCCCAGCTTCCGCATCGCCTCCTCATGTATGGAGAGCAGCTCCTCGTCTTTGATGAGGCCGAGGGCCCGCGTGTTCCTCGCGGCCCTGATCTTGGAGAGCCAGCGTTTGCCGACCTCGGGTGCCGTGCCAGCTAGTATGTCTTCAAGGCTCTTAAGAAGCATTGCGGCTCCTGATTCTTCATCGTTCTGCTCCAGAGTATTGCATAGGCCCAATCGTGTCAAATCACGCCCGCCCTGATCGGGTGGGGCGGCGCTTTCGCTTGACTGTCCCTTTCAGCTAGAATAATGGCCTGACGATCCGTCCTAAGGAGACAGCATGGCCGCGAAAGCGAAGGTTCCAGGCTCCCTCGGCGGCAAGGCCGCGCTCAAGGCCCTGACCGACCTCTATGGGAAGGACAAGGCTGCCCAGGCAGAGCGGTACACGAGGCTCTCCTCCCTGCTCGCCGAGGACCTTGCCTCGGCTGGACTCGCTGGAGAGGCCGGCAGGCCCTGCTTCTACTCCGCCCCAGGGAGGACGGAACTCGGCGGAAACCATACCGACCACAACAACGGCCGGGTGCTTTGCGCCGCCGTGAGCCTCGATGCCGTGGCCTGCGCCGCCAGGCTCCCCGGCACGAAGGTCCATCTCGTCTCCGACGGCTATGCCGATCCGGTCGTCCTCGACCTCGCCCGGCTCGAGCCACAGGGCGCCGAAAGAGGGAAGACCGCCGCCCTCGTGAGGGGGGTTGCCAGGGGCCTTGCCGACCGTGGACTGTCCCCCGTGGGCTTCGCCGCCAGGATCAACTCGACAGTGCTGCCGGGCTCTGGCCTTTCCAGCTCGGCCGCCATCGAGGTCCTCCTCGGCACCCTGATGGCCGACCTCGCCGGATCTTCCCTTCCTCCCCTCGAGATCGCCAAGATCGGCCAGTTCGCCGAGAACAGGTATTTCGGCAAGCCCTGCGGCCTCATGGACCAGACGGCCAGCGCCGTCGGCGGGGTGGTCTCGATCGATTTCGCCGAGCCCGAGGCTCCGAAGGTGAGGCGGATCGAGTACGACTTCGGTGCCGAGGGCTACCGCCTCGTCGTCGTGGGCACGGGTGGGAGCCACGAGGACCTCACGGCCGACTACGCCGCGATCCCAGCGGAGATGAAGGCGGTGGCCGGCTTCTTCGGAGCCAGCTGCCTGCGCGAGGTAGAGCCCGCCCTCCTCACCGAGCGTGGGCCCGAGCTCCGCGCGCGCCTCGGCGACAGGGCCCTCCTGCGTGCCTTCCACTTCGCCGACGAGAACCTGCGCGTGGGGGAGATGGTGAAGGCCCTCAAGGCCAATGAGCTCAAGGCCTATCTCAAGCTCGTAAGGAAGTCCGGCGACTCGTCCTGGTGCCTGCTCCAGAACATCAGCCCGAGCGGAGCCGTCGCCGAGCAGGGCATCGCCATCGCCCTCGCCCTGAGCGCGGCCTTCCTCGGCGGCAAGGGGGCCTGGAGGATCCAGGGCGGGGGCTTCGCCGGGACGATCCAGGCCTACGTGCCCGCGAAACGCCTCGCGGCCTACACCGCCCTCATGGAGGGCTACTTCGGCCCCGGCTGCGTGATCCCGGTCTCCGTCAGGGCGGCGGGGGCGATGCGGGTGCTTTAGGAAGCACGATGGGCGAAACAAGGGAGGAGTTGCGGTGGATGTCCTAGACAGGGCCGTCGAGGCCCTCCTTGAGTCCTACGAGCGCGACGGCGGCGTGAACCACGCGGCCGGGCCCAACCTTCCGAGCCGGGCCGCCGTGGCCGGGGCCCTCTCCGACCTCGAAGCCCTCGTCTTCCCCGGCTTCCGCGCCGAGGAGGGCATCGACGATCTGAGCCTCGGCTTTGTCACCGGCGAGCTCGTCCACAGGGCCGCGAAGATCCTGGTGCGCGAGTGCACCCGCAGCCTCGAGTACAAGTACCGGGTCGCGGGGCTCGGGGGCTGCCCGGCCGCCTGCGACCTCGAGGCGAGGGACCTCGTCGTCGGGCTCTTCGAGGCCCTGCCCGGGATACGGCAGGTCCTCATGGAGGACGTCGCGGCGGCCTTCCGGGGCGATCCCGCGGCGAAGACGGTCGAGGAGGTGATCCTCGCCTACCCCGGCCTCGAGGCCGTCGTCGTCCACCGCATCGCCCACTTCTTCTGGCTCTCGGGCCTGCCCCTAATCCCGCGCATGATGAGCGAGGCGGTCCACGGCAAGACTGGCATCGACATCCACCCCGGGGCGGGCATCGGCAGGCGCTTCTTCATCGACCACGGCACCGCTGTCGTCATCGGGGAGACGGCCATCCTCGGCGACGACGTCAAGCTCTACCAGGGGGTCACCCTCGGAGCCCTCTCGATACGCAAGGACGAGGGCGAGATGAAGCGGCACCCGACCATCGAGGATGAAGTGACCATCTACGCGGGGGCGACGATCCTTGGTGGGGCCACCACCGTCGGCAAGGGCTCGACGATAGGGGGCAACGTGTGGCTCACGCATTCGGTTCCGCCTTACTCCCGGGTCTACCTAAACGAGGGCGACCTCGCCCGCGTTGAGGCGCGCTTCCTCGACAAGGGGGCCTGCATATAGGCCGCCTTGAAAAATGCGCAGATCGATGTAGAATGGACAGGGTACGCGGCCCGAAGAGCCTTGAAGCCCCCCGTTGGGGGCAGCTCGAGAAGGGCCGGGAGGAGAGGTCATGAAATCCCAGGACAAGCAGAAGGGCGAGGAAAAAAAGAAGCCAGTGAAGACCCTCAAGGAAAAAAGGGCCGAGAAGAAAGCCAAGAAGGACAGCAAGGGCTCCGAGGCGGAATGATCCGATTCGCCCGATACGGCCGTCCGGCAGGCGAGACCCGTCTTCCCGGGCGGCCGGCTTTTTAGCTCTTCCCTCCCGGCGCGTCGCCGAAGAGGGTGATCGTCCCCTCCGGGGGCTTCGACGAGATTCTCTCCAGATACCGCTCCTCCTCCTTCTCGACGAGGGCGATCAACCTTGCCTCGATCCGCTTGAGAAGGACCTTCCCCGTCCTCGCGAAAAAGAAGATCTTCCTCGGTTCGCGGCCCCCGACGTCCGAGGCCACGATGGGGATCCCCTCGCGCGCCAGGTACTCGAAGGCGAACTCGATATTGCTCCGCGGTATGCTCGTCTTCCCTTCCTTCAGCCTCAAGACCGCCCCTCCTCCGAAGACCTTGGCCCTCATGGAGCTTCGCCTCACGCCGAGCTTCATGAGGTCGTTGATGAGGAGTTCCATCGCGTACATGCCGTACTTCGCGTTGGGGCTCCTCACGATGTCGGCGCGCGCCAGCTCTCCGGGGAGCATGAAGTGGTTGAGTCCGCCGATCCCGGCCTCGGGATCGTAGATTCCGACGGCAATGCAGCTGCCCAGGACGGTCGCTATGATCGTGTCGTCCTCGGTGAGGAAGTACTCGCCGGGGTGGATTGTCACCACCTCCTGCTCGAACTGCGAGAGCTTGTGGCGGAACATTCTGGCGGGGGGCCGCGCCCTAGAAGAGGGTCACTTCGCCTGCGTTCCCGCCCTCTTCCACGTCGAAGCTCCCGATATTGCCGGCTGCCTTCTTGTGCGTGAAGATGGTGAAACGCTGGACGATCTCCCTGAGGCGCTCGCTCGGGGTGGTGTCTGTCGCGACGCCGCCGGGCAGGCTGCGCACGTACTCGAGGAGGGAGAGGAGCTCGGCGCGCGCCACGCCCAGACGAGAGGAGAGGGCGCGAAGGCCGTCCAGGGACTTCCTCACCTCGAGCACGAGGCTTATGAATTCCTTTGTGTAGAGAGAGAAGCTGTCAATCGCGCTGCAGACGGCGACCCTCGCCTGGTCGAGGCAGCTCATGTCGTCCTCGACCTTTCCGAGTGTGGTGGTCAGCTCGTCGCTCTCCCCGCCCTCGTGGGCGGCATAGCTGCCTATAGCCTCGCTCGCCCGCCTTATGAAGTCCTTGGTGGTGCCCATCGCCTCGCCTACATCCACCCCTATCCTGTCGGTGAGGGAGATCATGCCGCCAACGGTCGTCGCGACGCCCGCGAGGGCCTGGGTCTTGGCCACCTCGATCCTTGAGGCGACGACGATGGTCTGGAAGCGGGAGAGGACCTGGGCAAGCCCCTTGAAGCTCGCGTCGAGGCTCCTCACCTGGTCGGAGAGCCGCCTTGCCATCGAGATGACCCCGCGCTTGAGGGTCAGGTAGCGGCTCGATCCTTGGGTGAAGGCCCCAGCGTCCATCGGTTCGCAGGATGCCCCGGAGCCGACGAGGAAGTCCGAGCGCTCGCGCTCGCACTCCCCAACGACGGCGCGGACGAAGTCCATGTCGCCGGCGAAGGACAGGATACTCGCGTCGAGCTTGCCGACTATGTCCTCGAGCAGGCTGCCCGAGAGCTCGGCGACGGCTCCCACGAAGGCGAGGTTCGCGGGGGCGGAATCCTCCTCCACCTCCACGACGAGGCCGCCGATCTGCTCCTGGCCGCCTGGTGCAAGCTCGGTCCTCGCCTCCTCGAGGGAGAGGACGACGTGCTGCAATGACTGGCGGACGATGTCCTGGAGCTGGACCTCCTGCATCACCCTGGTGACCGGCTCGCGGACCCCCCGCGCCTTCCCGAGCAGGCCACGGAAGAAGGTCGCCGCGTCGATCACGTTCTTCTCGATGGCCGCGAAGCCCTCGGTCATCTGCAGCTGTATGCTCGTGAAGAAGTCGGCCTGGAAGCTGTCGAGCTCGGCCACCGAGGCTTGGAGCCTGTGGAACTGCTCGAGGAGGGAACGGCCGCGCTCGGTGACGTCCTCGGTCAGGGCGATCGTCTTGCCAGAGAGGCGCTTGAGCTCGTCGGTGATGACGGAGAAGGCCTTCCCCGCCGCCCCGGACTTCAGCGCGACCGTCATCGCGTTGAGCGATATTATCTCCATCTCCTCCGAGTCGGCCCGGACGCGGGCGATGATGCCCTCAAGGGAACCGAGGCGGTCGATGCTCTCGTTGATCTGGGAGAGGAAGGCCGAGTCCCGCGAATGCACCGACTGGAAGAACTCGCCCGAGCCCTCGGCGAAGGCGCACATGGCCCGGAGGCTGCCCGAGCCCCCGCCCGAGCTCAGCGTGTCGAAGTTGTGCAGCGAGGCCTCGGCGTTCCTGGCGCTCCTGCCCATCTCCTCGGAGAGCCGGGGAAAGAGGCGGCCGAGCGTGAGGTAGAGCTCCTCGCTCTCATGTTCTATCCGTCCAGTCTCTTCCATGAGCTGGACGATCCGCTCGGCAGTGTCAAGTCGCATTGCCGCTTACTATACGACATGCGTGGTCGGGTCGCAAGGATGGCCCTCGCCCCCGCTTCCCGGGCCGCCGCTGCGCTGCCACAGGGCAAAGAAATGGCGCCCGGGAGCCCGGGCGCCATGGTCTGGCCGGCTTAAGTTTCTAGTTGGCCTGCTCGTCCCACTTCACGGGTAGGATGGAGAGCTCGGTGTCTCGGTCGAAGAAGATGGCCTTGGTCATGACCGGGTTGAAGGCCACGGCGTCGCCGATCTTGAAGAGGTGGTGGGGAGGGACGCGGGCGACGAGGGGCTGGGTCGGAGTCGAGGCCCAGAGGTGGATCTCGGCACCGAGGGGCTCGACGACCGTGACCTTCGCGTTGATGACGTTGGTGACGGAGCCGCCCTCGGCGTAGGGGAGGTCCTCGGGCCTGATGCCGAAGGAGACTTCCTTGCCGACGTATGCCTTCATAAGGGCGACGTGCTCGTTGGCGACCTTGAGCTTGAAGGAGCCCTCGTCGATCATGACCGTGCCGCCCTCCTCGATGACCTTGACGTTGAGGAAGTTCATGGGCGGAGAGCCGATGAAGCCGGCGACGAACTTGTTGATCGGGTGGTTGTACAGATACAGGGGGGAGCCGATCTGCTGGACCTTGCCATCGCGCATCACGACGATCTTTGTGCCCATGGTCATGGCCTCGACCTGGTCGTGGGTGACGTAGATCATGGTCGCGTCGAGGCGGTCGTGGAGCTCGATGAGCTCGGCGCGCATCTGGACGCGGAGCTTGGCGTCGAGATTGGAGAGGGGCTCGTCGAAGAGGAAGACCTTGGGGTTTCGGACGATGGCGCGGCCGACCGCGACTCTCTGGCGCTGGCCGCCCGAGAGCTGCTTGGGCCTGCGCTCGAGGAGCTTCTCGATGTCCAGGATGCGGGCTGCCTCCCTGACACGCTGCTCGATCTCGGCCTTGGGCAGCTTGCGGATCTTGAGGCCGAAGGCCATGTTCTCGTAGACGGTCATGTGGGGATACAGGGCGTAGTTCTGGAAGACCATCGCGATGTCGCGATCCTTGGGGGGGACGTCGTTGACCTTCTTCCCGTCGATGAACAGATCGCCTTCGGTGATGTCCTCGAGACCCGCGATCATGCGCAGCGTGGTCGACTTGCCGCAGCCCGAGGGCCCGACAAACACCACGAATTCCTTGTCGTTGATGGTAATGTTCGCGTCATCGACCGCCCTGACATTGCCCTCGTAGACCTTTCCGATCTTCATCAGTTCGACTTTGGCCATTGAGACCTCCCTTATTGCGGGGTTTATATTAGTGCCGCCAAGTATATGCCCGGATTCTCTTCCCGTCAAATCAATTATCGATCGCGCCCGTCCACGCGTGCATGAGGATTCCGAAGGCGACTGCCGCGTTGAGCGAAGCCTTGGCGCCGGACATGGGTATGGACACCACGCCGAGGGAGCACTTCGACAGGGCCTCCGCCGATACCCCAAGCTCCTCCGATCCGATGATGGCGATGCCGCGCCGGGGGAACTCGAAGTCCCCGATAGACTGTCCCCCGAGCTCGAGGGCGAAGACGCCCTCGCTGCCGTCAAGCTCCGCAAGGGGCGATCTTCTCCATGGCACCAGCTCGACAGCCCCCATGGCGCTCCTCTGAGACCTCGGGTGGCCGGGTTCGGCCGTCATAGGGGAGAGCAGGAGCTCCTCGACCCCGAAAGCGTCGGCAGTCCTGAATATCGCGCCCAGGTTGAAGGGCGACCTGAGGTCCTCGAGGTAGACCCTCAGACCCGGATGCACCCTGCGGGAAGCCGCGTCGGGCCTGCCCGTGCTCGGGTTGATCAGGTCCCAGTCGGCGGGGGCCTGGCCCGTCGCGGCCAGGAGGGCGTGCCTGAGGGCATCCACGGATCGGACCAGTGCGCGACTGTCCCCGGGCTGGCCCCCGGCACGGCCCTGGGTGTCACTCGCCATGCTTGCCATGAGATGAAGGCGCCGCGCCGCCTCCCGAACAGGCTCGGGGGCCGAGGTGTCACCCGCGATGAGGGAGGCGAGCCTGGCCGCATAGGCTGCGGCCGTCTGGACCGCCGCAGCCGCCTGACCGCTTCCGACCCGGATGCCCGGGAGCGAGGGCTCGGGCTCGGTACCGGGCAAGAGGCGTTCAAGCTCGGAACCGAGCAGCAAGCGCTCAAGCTCGGAACCGAGCAGCAAGCGCTCAAGCTCGGAACCGAGCAGCAAGCGCTCAAGCTCGGTGAGGACGTTGGCTGCCTTCCTGAGCCTGTGCCGGGGCGCCAGCTTCGCGAGCTTTTCGATGGGGATCATGGCTGGGCTGGGTCTGTCCGGGCGTGCTAGAAGGCCATCTTCACGAAATCAAAGACGTCGTCCACCGAGACCGCCCGGGGCAGGTAATTCATGAAGTCGAGCTCCCTGGCGTCGCGGGCGTCCTCGACGAGGCGGTCGAGGACAAGGTCGAAGTCCTTGAGCCGGCTCGGGATCTTGAGGACGCCAAGCCTCGTGCGCAGCCACTCGACGGCCTTTGCGGCGGCTTCCTGGGGGCTGGACTGGCTGACATCCTCCCCGAACAGGGGAGCCAGGGCGGCGACCTTCTCGAGCCTGCTCTTGGAGGCCATCTCGAGGGAATAGGGCAGGAGGATGGCGGCGAGGCTCGACTTGGGCACAGGCCAGCGCGAGTTGATGGCGAGGGCCACCGCTGTCCCTATTCCGGGCCCGCTCAGGGAAACCCCGAGGGCGGCGAGGAAGGAGCCCCGCCACGCTTCGGCCCGGGATGCGGGATCCTCTGGCCGGGCTATGAGGGCGTCGAGGGAGTGGGCGAGGATGCTGGCGCCCTTTTCCAGGACGAGGTCGCTCATGAAGGAGGAGCGCGAGGAGACATAGGCCTCGACTGCACCGAGGAGGCCGTCGATGACGCAGGAGGCGGAGAGCTTCGCGGAGAGGCCGCCCGAGAGGCCGTGGTCGATAAGGACGGCATTGGGGGCGCTTCCTGGGATCCTGGCCAGCCTGACCCTCCTATCCCGGCCGTCCGACAGCATGAAGCAGTCGTCGAACATGAAGGGATGTCGCAGGGTCGTCGGTATCTCGATGAGGGGAAGGGCCTTCGCGCGGTACCCGGCTCCGTCAAGGAGGGCGTCGATGTCCTGGCCGGTGGGGGCTGCGGCAGCGGCAGCCCTGGCGATCATGAGGGTCTTGATGCCGCCAAGGGCGACGATTAGGGGGGACTTGGAGCCCCGGGCCAGACGCAGGGCGTCATCGGCGGCCCGGCTCGTCGCCCGGTCAGGTATCTCGTCGAAAAGGAGGACCTGGATATTGCGGTCCTCGAGCAGGTTTCTGACGCGGTCGATCGTCTTGGACTCATGGAGCAAGGGGTCGGCGACCAGCATGACGCGCGCACGGTCCGCGCCCGCGATCTCGGCAGCCAGGAGGGGAAGGCGGAGCAGGGCGTCGCTTCCAATCCAGACGCGCGGACCGACCTTGAATTGAAAATCGGGCACACTCGCCTCTTTCCCGACCTAGGCCATCGCCCGCGCGTCGGAACGCAAAAAAGGCGGAAGTCAGTGAAGCCCCCGCCTTGATCAAGCTGCATTATGCGGCCGGTGAGGCGGCCGCTCCTTCATGTCCCCGGGGAAATCCCAGCCTTCAGCTGTTGCCGAAGAGCTGGTCCATGATCCGGTCGGCCGTGAGCGAGAGCACGGCGTCGTTCATATAGCTGGGATCCTGGAGCTTTGCCTTCAGTTCGGCGACCTTGTCGGCCCTGACGTCGGGCGCGGCCTTTGCGATCTCGATCGCCTGGTAGAGGTCTGCCTTCTGGGACGCGTCGGTTGAAATCGAGATGGAATCGCTCTTCCCGAGCCGCTCCGTCTTGCTGGCGGGGACGGACTTCTTGGGATCGCGCATCGGGTCCATAGAGTTCAGGCGGTCTATCGTCATCTCGCTCCCCTGCCTTTCACCTGAATTATCGGCCGCAGTCCAGCAATAGTTTACGCCAATTCACTCCCCGCGACAAGCACGGAGAATTCCCCCCGCTGCTCCTCTTTCTCCGAGAGCTTGGCGAGGACCTCGGCCGCGGTTCCAACGATGAATTCCTCGTAGATTTTGGTCATTTCCCTACCCAGACAGACTTTACGTTCGGGATCGACCGAGGCGATGTCGGCGACAAGCCTGGCCACCCTGTGCGGGGATTCGTAGAGGACGAAGGATTCGGCCCTCGCCATGAGCTCCGTCACCCTGGTTTTGCGTCTTCCGGACTTGGGCGAGGGAAAGCCGTCGAAGAGGAAGGACCTTCCCCCGAAGCCACTCGCGCTCACCAGGGCCGCGAAGGCGCAGGCCCCGGGCAGGGGGGAGACCTGGTGCCCCCCCTCGCGGGCGAGCCGGGCAAGCATGGCTCCGGGGTCGGAGAGGCCGGGGGTCCCGGCGTCGCTGCAATAGGCGACTGTCTTGCCCTGGGCGAGCAGGCCAATGATCCGGGCCGCGCCCCGCTCCTCGTCGTTGGCATGGAAGGAGAGCAGGGGCTTGCGGATCTCGAAGTGGCTCAGGAGCTTGAGGGTGTGCCTTGTGTCCTCGCAGGCGATCGCGTCGGCCCCTTTGAGTTCCTCAAGGGCCCTGATGGTGATGTCGCCGAGGTTGCCGATCGGAGTTGCCACGAGGAGGAGCTTGCCCATGTTTAGGCCCGAGTATGGCCATGGCTCGGCCGGGGGTCAAGTGCGGAGGCTCTCCGATCCCGCCTTGCCTGAGCGGGGTGTCGGTGTATACTGCCACCCGTGGCGACAGTCCTTGCGGTGTTCCTCGCGGCAGCCCTGCTTGGCGCGTCCCTTCTTTTCGTGTCGGGAGCCTTCCGCGCGGTGAGCGCCCGCGTCGACAAGGGCGGGGCTCCGCGGCCCACGCCCGGGCCTAGGGCGGCAGGTGGCTGCGCCCTCTGCGGTTCGGGCCTCGCTCCCGGGGAGAGGCTCAGATCCGACATCACGAGGGGCAGTGCCCCAGCTTCGAGGGGACAGGGCGACAGGATGATGAGGATCTTCGGCTGCCCCCACTGCTGGCCTGGGGTGGAGGGGCACGGCGACGACAGGAGCTATCTTGCGCGGTACTGCCCCGTCTGCTCCGCACGGATCCCTGACGATGGATGGGCGATAGCCCGGTATTTCGAGCGCCCGGGCAGGAGACATGTGCACATACTGGGATGCACTGTCTGCCGGCCACGGGCAAGCTAGGAGCTCATGATGGAAGGCACCCTCGTACGGAAATATCTCTTCCTCGGCGTCTTCCTCTGCCTTCTCGTCCTCGTGGCCCGGCTCTTCTACCCCTTCATGACGATCTTTGTTTGGTCGGGCCTCCTGTACGCCCTGCTCTCGCCCTTCCACGAGGCAGCCCTTCGCAAGTGGCCGGGCGGGCCCCAGTCCCCGGCGGCCCGGAGGATCGTATCGATCATTTTCGCCGTGGGAGGGGTGCTCCTGGTCGTCCTTCCCTTCGTCTACCTCGCCGCGAGCCTCGCCAGCCAGATCATCGAGCTCAACCGCTTTGTCCGCCACGCCATCGACACGAACCCGAACTATCTCGACCTCTCGCCCCAGAGCCCCATCGGGGGCTTCTTCTTCGGCCTCACCGGGGGAATGCTCGACCTCTCTCAGGTCAGGCTCCAGGAAGAGCTCGTCAACCTCTTCCCGAGGAGCGCGAACCGGCTCTTCCAGCTCTCCGGCGTCTTCCTCAGGAGCATGGCCTCAATGGTGTTGGGCCTGGTCTTCATGACCATCACCCTCTTCTTCCTCCTCATGGACGGCAAGCAGCTCCTTCGTCTCCTTGTCGGTGCAATTCCCATCGAGAGGGAGTACACGAGGCTCTTCGTGCGCAAGCTCCGCAGCACCGCCCGGGACCTCGCCCGGGGCTACGCCCTGGTCATGGGCATCATCGGCCTGATCATGTATGGGGTTTTCAGCGCCTTCGGGGTACGAGGCGCCCTGTTCTTCGGCGTCCTGACCGCCCTCTCCACCTTTGTGCCTGTGGCCGGCCCCGGCCTCGTACTCTTCCCCATCGCCGCGCTCATGGCCCTCTCGAGCGGCCTCGCCCCGGCCGTGATCATGCTCGCCATCGGGATATCGGTGGTCACCCTCGTCGATACGGTCGTCAGGCCCCTCCTGCTCAAGGACCGCCTGGAGATGCATCCCCTGCTTATCCTTTTCGCCATCCTCGGAGGCATCGAGGTATTCGGCTTCAACGGTGTCGTCCTCGGGCCCCTGATCCTCATCGTCTTCTTCACCTCGGTCCAGCTCTACGACGTGATCTACGAGCGCGGCCTCGATGCGGAGAATCCCGAGGACGAATAGGCGCGAGGGAGTCCCGATCAGCCGTCCAGGACCCGGGCAGCTTGTGGTTCAGGCGGAGCTCTGGGCCCGGCCGATCCCGATCTCGTCCAGGTACTCGTCCCCGATGACCAGGTTACCCGCCGTGCGGCCCAGCTTGCGCTCGGGGCGGATCGAGCCATGGTAGTCCGAGCCTGCCGTGACCCTGAAGCCGCGCTCCCTGGCCATGCGCTCGAGGCGGCGGCAGTGGGAGATCTTCGCCGTCGGATGGTAGGCCTCGATGCCGTCGATCCCGATCTCCTTCCACTCGTCCATGATGTTAGCCAGCCTGCCCCAGGACACGAAGAGGGAGAGGGGATGGGCGGCGATCGCGAGGCCCCCCGCTTCCTTCACCAGCCGCAAGGCCTCGGAGAGCTCGAGGCAGTCCTTGGCCTCGTAGAAGGGCCTGCCCTTCCCCAGGTACTTGTCGAAGGCCTCTTGCTTTGTCTTCACGACCTTGCGATCGACAAGGAGGCCGGCGATATGGGGCCGACCCAGGCTGCCCTCGCCCGAGAGGGCCTTGAGCTCCTCCATCGTGGCCGGTATGCCCGCGGCCCGCAGGTTCTCAAGGATCCTGGCATTGCGCTCGGCCCGGGAGAGGCCCAGGCGGCCCAGGGCCTCCCCGAGTTCGCCATCGACGCGTTCGAGGCGCAGGGCCAGGAGATGGAACTCCCCGGGTTCGAAGGCGATCGCGATCTCGACCCCGCGGATGAAACGGAGGCTCGTGCCGGCCGCCGCCTCCTCGGCCTCGGCCAGGCCCGCGACGGTGTCGTGGTCCGTGAGGGCGAGGGCCGTGAGGCCCCGCTCGAGGGCGAGGGAGACCAGGGCGGAGGGCCTGAGGCTACCGTCGCTTGCTGAGGAGTGGGTGTGGAGGTCGATCAAGTGTGTTGGCCGTCCTTGAATGGGAAAAGCTCGCCGGAGCGCCCGTAGACCCGAGGGACCAGGGGCGAGCCCGTGCTGGCGAGGCGCCCGCGCATGGCGCGGGCGAGCTCGGCGATGCGGGAATCAGGGAGGGGAGAGCTGGGCCCGGCCGAGGGCCTGGCCTGGGTATACAGCTGCCAGCCCGCTATCCTGGCCCCTCCCTGGATGAGCTTCGAGACGAGGCCGGCGAGGGCCAGGGCCTCGGCCTCATCTGGAACGGTCCCGTCGATGACGCAGAGCATGGTCTGCAGCACGATGGGGCTCAAGGAGGCGAAGCGGCTGATGCCGTCGACGAAGTCCTCGAAAGGCAGGCGCGAACGCGACATGCGCCGGAAGGACTGCGGACCCGCCCCGTCGAGCTTGGCCCAGACAACGAGGCCCATTTCGGCGACAGCCTCGTGGAGGAGCTTCGACGTCCCGGCGACCTGGAAGCCCGAGGAGTTCGTGATGAGGACGAGGGAGGCATGGCCCAGAAGTCCGGGCCGGCTGCGCCTGACCTCGGCGCACAGGGCTATCGCCTCGCCAAGCCGGGGATAGAGGCTCGGCTCCCCGTTGCCGGAGATGCAGATGTCGCGGATGGGCTCGGCCGCGAAGGAGAGGGGATAGCTTCTATCGAGGAAATCGGCGAGTTCCCGGCGCAGGTCGTCCAGGGAGAAGGGAGGGCCGCCCTCGGTGGGGAGTACCTCGCAGTAGGGGCAATCGAAGTCGCAGACCTTGGACTGGGGAAAGAGGTTGACACCGAGGGACAGTCCGCCTGAGCGCCGGGAGAACACGGGATAGACCAGGCCGCGCCCTTCGGCTCCGCGCCTGTGCTGGATGGCACCGTCCTGAGCCTTCATTCCACGATGGTATCCGGCGCGGCGCCATCATTGCAAGCTCCGGCCCTGACCCTCCCCCGGGGCATGATGGGAGGCTCCTTTCTTGCGGCCCGGGCCGCCGGGACATATACTTCGATTAATAGAACTTCCCCTTCAAGGAGACCGCCATGAAAGGCAACCCGAAAGTCCTCGAGTCCCTCAACGCCCTCCTCGCAGACGAGCTCACGGCCATCAACCAGTACTCGGTCCACGCCGAGATGGCCGACAACTGGGGCTACGGAAAGCTCCACGAGCATTTCGAGAAGCGGGCGAGGGACGAGATGAAGCACGCCGAGAAGCTGATCGGCAGGATACTCTTCCTGGACGGCAGGCCGATCGTGTCCAAGCTCAACCCCATCCACATCGGAGGCGAGGTCCCCGCCCAGTTCAAGAACGACCACGAGGCCGAGGCCACGGCCATAGCGGCCTACAACCAGGCGATAGCCCTCGCCGTGGAGGCAGCCGACAACGCCACCAAGGAGGTCCTCGAGCACATCCTAGCCGACGAGGACAGGCACATCGACGAGATAGAGGAGCACCTCGACCAGATCGAGCAGATGGGCATCCAGGTATTCCTCTCGATCCAGGTCTAGGGGCCCCGTGGCATTCCCCCGGGCGATACTATTGACAGGAACAACCCCGCGGGAGGATATTTGCACATCATGACTGCAGTCGGGCGCATCGAGACCACGGCTATCCACCACCGGCATCACTGCCATACCTACGGGCCGGTTGCCGCCGCATAGCCGCGCGATAGCGCGCAGCCTTCGGAGCGCCGGCCGGCAAGGCCGGCGCTCCCGTTTATAACGGGTCCTTTTCGGGAAAGCGGCGCCGGCACATCGAGGCCGGCGCTTTGTCTTTCCTGACAAGGAGCGAGAATGCGGTATTCGAATGTCGTCCTGCGCCTGGGCCTTCCCAAGGGAAGGATGCAGGAGGGGGTCTTCCGCCTCCTGGCAAACTCCGGCCTCCCGGTCCGGTCCGACGAGAGGGGTTACCGTCCCGTCGTGGGGGCCGCGTCCAAGGACCTCGCCTTCGAGGCCAAGATCCTGAAGCCACAGAACATAGTCGAGATGCTCGACGCGGGAAGCCGCGACATCGGCTTCGCGGGGGCCGACTGGGTGAGGGAGCTCGGAGCCGACCTTGTCGAGCTTCTCGACACGGGCATGGACAGGGTGAGGCTCGTGGCGGCGGCTCCCGAGGCCCTGCTCGCGGGATCATCCCTCCCCGCGAGCGGCCCCGGCGGCCGGCCCCTGGTCGTCGCCTCGGAATACGAGACGGTGACGAAGGAATGGATGTCGCACAACGCGCCCGGTGCCCGCTTCGTCAGGTCCTACGGGGCCACCGAGGTCTTCCCCCCCGAGGATGCCGACGTCATCGTCGACAACACCGCGACGGGCTCGACCCTCCGCGCGAACGGACTGCGCATCGTGGACCTCCTCCTCGAGAGCTCGACCAGGCTCTACGCCTCCAGGTCGGCCATGGCAGACCCCGCGCGCAGGGCGGCGGCCGAGACCTTCGTCCTCCTCGTTGCCTCGGTCCTCGAGGCGAGGCGGAGGGTCATGATCGAGGTGAACGTCGGGGCAGGCAAGCTCGCCGCGCTGACCGCGGGTCTTCCCTGCCTGCGCGCGCCCACGGTCTCGCCGCTTCATGGAGGGGAGGCCTTCGCGGTCCGTGTGGCCGCGCCCCGGGAGTCCCTGCCCGACCTCATCCCCGAGATCAAGCGGCTCGGAGGATCTGACATCGTCGTGACCGAGATCTCCCAGCTCGTGCCATGAGGGACGATCCGATGCCCATGACCCTGCGTCTTGACGCCAACGAGGGAAGGCCAGCCGCCCTCCCCTCCCTCGATCCGGGCTTCCTCGATCCCGAGACCTCACGGCGCTACCCCGACGCCCGGCCCCTCGAGGCCCTCATCGCCCGCCGCCTCGGCATCGATGCCGAGCGGGTCGTCGTGACCGCCGGAGGGGACGATTCGATAGACAGGGCCGTGCGAGCCCTCGCCGGGCCGGCATCGGTCGTGCTCTCGACCGAGCCCGCCTTTGTCGAATACGAGGCGGCGGCCCGGCGCTCGAGGGCCCACTTCCACGCGGTGCCCCGCCCCCCCGAAGGACCCTTCCCGCTGCGGCAGATCCTCGCCTCCATCGCCGAGCTCAAGCCCGCCATCACCATCTTCGCCTCTCCCGACAACCCTGGCGGCGGGGTCGTGAGCCTCGGGGAGCTCGAGTCCGTCGCGGCCTGTGGCCCGCCCCTCCTCTTCGACTGCGCCTATTCCGAGTTCGCCGACGACCAGGAGGTCTACCGCGCGGCCCTGGAGCTTCCCAACTGCATCAGGGTTGGCAGCTTCTCCAAGGCATGGGGCCTCGCAGGGCTGCGCGTGGGCTGGGCAGCCGCGGCCCCCGGCCTAGCCGCGTCGATCAGGGCCGCGGGGCCGCCCTTCGCTGTGGCCGGCACCTCCCTGAGCGCCGCCGCCCGCGCCCTTTCCGAGGGAGAGGCCGAGCTGGGGCGAAACCTCTCCCGCGTGCGCAAAGAGCGCGAAGCCCTCTTGGCGCTGCTCTCGGGTCTCGGGGCCCGGACCTGGAAGATGAACGCGAACTTCGCGGCGGCCTTCGTCCGCGATGCGCCGGGGCTCGCTGCCTTCCTCGCCGCGAGGAGAATCAGGATCCGCAGCTGGCCGGGCAGGGCGGGCTGCGAGAACCTCGTCCGAATAAGCTGCCCGGTCGGCCGCGAGGAGTTTGGCGTCCTCGTGAGGGCCCTCCGGGATGGGAGGGAATACCTGTGAACGAGAACAAGGGCCGGAGCCAGGGGCAGCGCCGTCGCGCGGCCCTCAGGCGCGCAACCAAGGAGACCGAGATCAGCATCGTCCTCGACCTCGACCGGGGGCCGGGAGGGGATTCCATGCCGGGTCCCGGCATAGCCACGGGCATAGGCTTCCTCGACCACCTCGCCACGAGCCTTGCCACCCACGCCGGCTGGGAGCTCAGGCTCTCGTGCAAGGGAGACCTCCAGGTGGACGACCACCACAGTGCGGAGGATTGCGGTCTTGCCCTCGGCGAGGCCTTCCTCAGGGCTATCGCGAAGGGGGCCAGCCCGAGGCGTTTCGCCTCGGCCTTCGCCCCCCTCGACGAGGCCCTCGCCCGAGCCGTCGTCGACCTCTCGGGCCGGGCCTACGCCCGGGTGAGGCTCGGCCTCGGGCCGAGGATGCTGGGC
>JANXYO010000026.1 GCA_025356015.1 Spirochaetaceae bacterium | reverse complement strand
GCTGGCGCTTGCCGCCGAAGGTCGGCTTCCGCCCCTTGAGCTTGGTTCCCCGGGTCGCCTTCTCTCGGAGTTATTAGAATACGATGAGGTTCGAGGTCTCGACGGCGCCGGCCTCGGTCCCGAGGGCGGCCTCGACTATGACCGTGTACGATCCGGGCTTGAGCCCCGCGAGCGCGCTGGCGGGGAAGACCGCCTCGGCCGTGCCGGCCTTGGCGAGCTTGGCGGCGATCGTGGTTTCCTTATCGGCGACGAGGGTCACCTTCACGTTGCCCTTGGCGAGGGGCTTGGTGACCCCGGCGGGGAAGGCGACCTCGCTCACGTTGACCGATACCTTGAGGTCCTTGCCCGCGGCGAAGGCGCCGACGTCGATCTTGTTGACCTTGGCGAAGGAGGAGGAGAGGGTCTTGGTGAACCAGCCCTTCTCGAAGGGGTAGGCGGGGTCGCGGAAGGCGGACATGACCATCGAGTTGTTCTTGGCGTCGTACTTGTCGATGATGAAGCCGCCGTTGGAGATCACCGCGTGGCCGTGCTTCTCGATGAAGGCGATGGAGGCCTGGTAGGCCTTGACCGCCTGGTCGGGGGTGACGTAGCCGGCGAGGGAGGCAGGGACCGCCTTGGCCGCGGCGAGGTCTCCGAGCTTGGTCTTGATGTCCGCGACGCAGTTCTCGGCGAGGAGGTCGACCTCGGTCAGGTCGCCGTTGTCGTTGAAGGCGTAGGCGGTCTTGGAGACCGCGCCGTCGGCTACCATGGCCTTGAGGGCCTCGTGGATGGTCCAGGGAAAGACGTCTCCGTAGTTGGAGGCTTCGATCATGAGACTCGGGCAGAGGAGGCCGGCGAGCTGGCTCTGGTCCATCGGGTAGTTGGCGTCGCCGTAGACGGTGATGCTGTTGTCCTTGTTGAAGACATAGCCCTTGAAGCGGGGAAGGTTGGGGTTGATGGCGCCCGCGTAGGACTCCTCGTAGACCTTGTCGTCCTTGCCCTTCTGGACGCAGAGGTCGTAAGGCCTGGCTAACGCGTAGCGATAGTCGTTGATGTCGATCACGCGCCCGTCGTGCCACTTGCCGAACTTGAAGGTGAAGGTGGCCTGGGACCAGGCGAGGTTCTTGCCGCCCTCGGGCTTGGCGTAGTCGTACTCGGAGCCGTCGCCCTTGACGTCGACGTAGTTGATGCCCGACTCCCATTTCTGGGTGCGGGTGTTCCAGATCACGGCCTCTGCCGGCACGGCGATGGAGCCCTTGGCCGGAGTCGCGCCGAAGTCGATGGCGCCGGTCTTGATGTTGGACCAGGAGGCGGTCATCGGGAAGTTGATCCCGGTTATCGGGTTGGCGTTGTACTCGGTGTCGGAGACGTTCTTGATGACGACCGAGGAGTAGGTGTCGCCGAAGCCGTCGGGGCCGATGGGGTCCCAGGCGGCCATGAAGAGGGCTCCCTTGGAGGAGAACTCGGTCATCTTGAGGACCTTGGTCCCGTCCTTCTCGGGCTTCACGTCGGCCGAGTAGAGGGAGAAGTTGTTGATGCCGTCGCCGGCGCCCCAGAGCATGCGGCTGTTGAAGCGGTCCTTGTTGGCGCAGGTGTAGTTGGTGGTCGCGGCGATGAAGACGCGGACCGCCTCCTTGATGCCCATGTCCGTGGCCTTGAGGAGCTTGGCGTAGTACTCCGCGCTATCCTTGACGCGTCCGTTCACGCAGTCCTGGGTGAGGCTGTCGATCTCGGGGCTGTCGTACTGCCAGGTTCCGGCCTTGCCGCCGCCGGGCATGAAGGAGTTCCAGGGCGCGTACATCTGGGCGATGTTGGTGTCGAAGAAGGCGTAGGTCTGGCCGCCGCCCCAGGCGTCGGTGTAGAGGTTCCACTGGTAGGTGGCGGGATCGGTCTTGTTCCAGAGGGCGCTGCACTTGGCGCGGTCGTATTCGAGGCGGTCGACCTTGATGCCGGCCTTCTCGATCTGGTTCGCGATATAGCGGCCCTCGGGCAGACGGAGATTCGGGTCGTCCACGCGGATGAGGTACTTCACCGCGATCGGGTCCCCGCCGTACGTCCACCACTGGCCCTTCTTGGCGAGCTTGGGATCGGCGGCGGCGGCCTTTTGCAGGGCGGCGTCGATGTCGGCGAGGGCCTTCTTCTCGTTTCCGCCGGCGGTGAAGCCGAGCTTGGAGGCGACCAGGCCGAAGCGGGAGGAATTGGGCTGGCCGGGCACTACGGGCGTGTACATGGGCACGCCGGCGCCGACCAGTATCTCGTCGATGATCTGCTTGCGGCTGATGAGGTAGTTCATCGCGTAGCGGACCTCGCGGATGGCGAAGGGATTGAACTGGGTCTTGCCGTCGGTGGTCGTGGCGGTATAGGGGGCCTTGTTCGGGTAGGGATTTATGTAGAGGTCCTCGTAAAGGGCGCCTGTCACCGCGTAGGGGTCGAGCTTGGCCTTTACGTCGTCGGGCAGGGCCTTGAAGGTGGCCCCGTCGGTGCCGTAATTAAACAGGTCGCTGCGGCCGGAGGCGACGTCCTTGAGGGCGATATCCTCTTGGGTCTTTGCCTCTAGTAGGATCTTGTCCACGATGGGACCCTTAACCTGGGCGTTCGCCGCGAGGACGAAGCTCAAGGCTATCGCGGCCGCGATAATCGTTTTCTTCATGCAAGCCTCCTTAGGGAATATATAAGGAATGGGCAATAATGCCCCAGCAAAGCGGAAAAGTAAAGCCGGACTATCGAATTGTCTTCGCTATCCGGTCGAGGCCCTCGGCCAAGAGGGCCCTCGGGCAGGCGAAGTTGAGGCGTAGAAAGCCCGAGCCCTCGCGGCCGAAGCCGCTGCCCGGGGAGAGCCTCACCCTGCCTGTTTCTTCCAGGCGGAGCGCCAGGGCCTTGTCGTCGGCGCAGAAATCGAGCCAGGCGAGGTAGCTGCCCTCTACCTGGGACAGGGCCACCTCGGGCAGCCGCGTTCCGAGGAAATCGTGGATGAAGGCGAGATTGCCCCTGAGGTAGGCCAGCAGCTCGTCGAGCCAGGGGCCACCCTCCCGATAAGCCGCCTGGGCCGCCGCGAGGGAGAAGATATTCGGCTCGCCGAAGCCCCCGGCCGAGATGGCCCTGCGCATCGCCCGCCTCTCCTCCTCGCCCCTCGCAATGACCTGGCATATATGGAGGCCGGCGATATTGAAGGTCTTGTTGGGCCCGCTCAGCACGACGGCACCTCTCGCCCTCTCCCCCGTGATGGAGGCGAGGCTGAGGAAGGGCCGGTCGCCGAGGATTATGTCCGAGTGTATCTCGTCGCAGATGACGACGAGGCCTCGCTCCTGGGCGAAATCGAGGAGGCGGCCGAGCTCGCCCGCGGTCCAGACCCGGCCGACGGGGTTGTGGGGGCTCGAGAAGAGGATGGCCCGGAGCCTTGTGCCCTCCCGAGCCGCCGTTTCGGCGGCCCGGGCCATGCCCTCGAAGTCCAGATCCCAGCCTCCGCCCGCGCGGGCGAGGGGGGCGCGCACGAGGACGCGGCCATTTTCCTCGACTATGCTGAAAAACGGATAGTACACCGGGGGCATGACCATTACCCCCTCCCCCCTTCGGGTGAAGGCATGGAGCGCCGCGGCTATGGCTGGCATAACCGCGGGCGCCATCGATATATCTTCGGTCGCTAACTCGAGGCCCTGGCGCGCGGCGTACCAGGCCGTCACCGCCTCGAGGTACTCGCTTCCGGGCCTAGTGTAGCCGAATACCGGATGCAGGGCGCGTTTTCGGATGGCCCGGAGCACTGCGGGAGGGGCCGCGAAATCCATATCGGCCACCCAGAGCGGGATAATGTCCGGGAGCCCCGGCTCGTTCTTCGGATTATCCCACTTTATTGAACCGGTCCCGCCGCGGTCTATGACTTCGTCGAAATTCATGGACCGACCCTCAGGGCCTCTCCGAGCATATGCACGGTGAGGGCCTGGCCGTAGGCCGTGGGGCAGACGGGAATGCGTTTGTAGAAGTCCCCGCCGTCGCCCATCGGAGTGCCGTAGGAGACCTGGTTCACGGCTCCCGTCGCGTCGACCCTGGCCATCACTCCCTCGCAGGCGCGCAGGCCGGTTTCGCGGTAGGAGGGGGAGAGGAGGCCGAGGCGTACCGCCTTAAGTATCCCGTATCCGAAGCCGGCCGTCGCCGAGCTCTCGACGTAGGAGCTCGGGTCATCGAGGATCGTATGCCACATGCCGTCGCCCTCCTGCAGGGGGAGGAGGGCGTCGACCTGATCCTTCAGGGTGTCGACGAGGAAGCGCTTCACCCCGCCCTCGAGGCCGGCGATCTCGATGAAGTCGACGACGCCCGCGGTGAACCAGCAGTTGCCGCGGCCCCAGTGCACGCGCCCGAAGTTGTGGTTCCCGTCGAAGGTCCAGCCGTGGAACCAGAGGCCCGACTGCCGGTCCGCGAGGTATTTTATATGCACGAGGAATTGCCGGACGGCCTCCTCGACGTACTCCTCGC
>JANXYO010000005.1 GCA_025356015.1 Spirochaetaceae bacterium | reverse complement strand
GCCGGCTTCGCCGCCGACGAGGGCATCTCATCCCAGCTTGGGGCCGACATCCTCGTGCTCTCGAGCCCTCTTCTGCGCTCCGAGCTCGAGACGGCCGGCATCATCGATCCCGCCATACCCACCATCACCGCCAGACGCACTGTGAACTGCGACCACCTCGAGCTCGTGGTCGCCCTGGCTCCGGGGACCAGGGCCCTCTTCGTGAACGACAGGCTTGAATCCGCCCAGGAATGCATCGCCTCACTGCACGAGCTCGGCCTCGATTACATCGAGTACATCCCCTACTACCCGGGTGCCCCCGAGAGCGACCCCACGGTGCGCATCGCCATCACCGCCGGCGAGCCCGGCCTCGTCCCCGCGGGCATCCGCCAGGTCATCGACATCGGGGTCCGCATCCTGGATTTCGGGACCCTCGCCGAGCTGCTCGGACGCCTGGGCATACTCGACGCGAAGATGGGCCAGTTCACCCAGCGTTACCTTGCCAAGATCGTCTCGGTCGCCCAGCGCCTCGCGCGTTCGACCGAGGAGACGGGAAGGATCAACGGCCACCTCGCCGGGGTGATCGACAGCCTCCGCCACGGCATCCTCGTGTACGACGGCTCGGGCAAGGTCCTCTTCTGCAACGAGAACCTCCGCGCGATGCTCAACCTCAGGGTCGAGGATCCTGCAGGACGCAGCCTGGGCGCCATAATCCGGAACGGGAGCCTCAGGGACTTCCTCGAATGCCGCTGCGGTGAAGAGACGGCCCTGTTCCGGGTGGCCGACCGGGACATCGTCGTGAAGCGTTTCGAGGTGGGCAAGGAAGGCCAGACCGTCGCTGTCTTCCGGACCGACAAGGACGCCGCCGCCGAAAGCGCCAGGATGGCCCGCGAGTACCGAAAGCGGGGCTACATCGCCAAGTACGACATGGACGACATTGTCGGCGCGAGCGAGTCCATCCAGAGGGCCAGGCTGATAGCCCTGCGCCTGGCGAGGACAGACCTCACCATCCTCATAAACGGGGAATCGGGCACGGGCAAGGAGCTCTTCGCCTCGGCCATCCACGCCTCCTCGGGAAGGAGCTCCGGCCCCTTCCTCGCTGTCGACCTCGGCGCCCTCTCGGACGACCTCATCGAGAGCGAGCTCTTTGGCTACGAGGAGGGGGCCTTCACGGGCGCGAAGAAGGGCGGCAAGGCCGGGCTCTTCGAACTCGCCGACGGCGGGACGATCTTCCTCGACGAGATTGGCCACATCTCGCCAAAGGTCCAGACCAGGCTGCTCCGGGTCCTCCAGGAGAAGGAGGTCCTCCGGGTCGGGGGCTCGGAGATCAAGAGGATCGATGTCCGCGTCATCGCCGCCTCGAACGAGGATCTCCTTGAGAGGGCCCGCCGCGGCGAGTTCCGCGAGGACCTCTACTTCCGCCTCAAGATGGGCCTCCTGCGCATTCCTCCACTTCGGGAGCGCGCCTCCGACATCCCCCTCCTGATCGATTCCTTCATGCGCTCCGAGGGACAGGCTGAGGTGGAGATCGCCGCTGAGGTCCTCTTGGCCTTCGGCGACTATGACTGGCCGGGCAATGTCCGCGAGCTGCGGAACCTTCTGACCTACATGCTCGCGGTGCGCGATGGATCGACGGTGAGCATCAGCGACCTTCCCGATGAGGGCTTTTTCGAGGGCCTGGCTCCGCGATCGGGAACAGGCAAGGCAGGGACTGCCCCGTTCGAGTCCGGTCGGCGGGCCGAAGCTCAGCCTTCCCGCCCGGCAGCGAACCCGCCCCTGGGTCCAGCGGACGGATTCCTCCTCGAGGCCGTGGGGAAGCTTCAGGCCCAGGGTAGGATCGCCGGAAGGGAGATCCTCGCCTCCCTCGCGACGGAAGGGGGCTTTGCGATCAGCCCGGCTCGGGCTCGGGCCGGGATAGCTCGTCTGGCCAGGCTTGGCCTTCTCGAGTCTGGCAGGGGCCGCCACGGCACTCGCTTGACCCCCGCTGGCCGCGAGCTGCTCGGAATCAGCGGGGCCTAGGAGCCAAATCATGCCCGAGAGGATCGCCAATAACCCGCTTTTGGTCAAATGGCGCACCAAATGACCATACGGAAACCAAAAAAACATCAGTGCGACCATGAATGGGGGGGAAATGGCGGGACCTGATCTGCTCATCGTCGGAGGAGCCGAAAAACCGGCCCGGGCCGAAATCATGCGCGCCTTTGTCGCGCTTTCGGCTCGGAGGGAAGGCAGCTACCTGATCCTTCCCGCTGCCACCGAGGATCCCGCCGGTGGGCTCGAGCGCATGCGTTCGGGCTTCGCGGAGATCGGCGTTGATCCGAGGAGGGTCGAGCTCCTCGAGGTATCGGGCCTCGTCCCGGGCTGGGAGAGGGGAGCCTGGGACGAGCGCCAGATCGAGAAGATCGCCTTGGCGGCGGGGATATGGTTTCTTGGCGGTGACCAGAACCGCATCGTCGATCTACTCCTCGATGCCGAGGGCGGAGACAGCCCCCTTCTCGCGGAGATCCGCCTGGCGAGCTCCCTCCCTGGTGGCCCTGCCCTCGGGGGCACAAGCGCCGGGGCCGCCGTCATGAGCGACCCCATGATCGCGGGCGGGACAAGCTTCGGCGCCCTCGCCCTGCCGCGGGCCGCCACTCTAGCCGAGGCCAGCGCGGGAACGGGGGATGAACGCAGGCTGCTCGTGAGGCGCGGTCTTGGCTTCTTTCCCGAGGGCATCGTCGACCAGCACTTCGATGCCCGCTCGCGTCTGGGCCGCCTGGTCGAGGCCGCCATCGTCGAGGATGGAGCGAGGCGCCTGGCCTTTGGCATCGCCGAGGCGACGGGCCTGCGCTATGACGCCGCGAGGCGGGAGCTGACCATCGTCGGGCTCGGTGGGATCCTCGTCGTCGACGTGAGGGAGGCCAAGCGGAGTCTCAAGGGCGGAAGGACTGCCCTGGAAGGCATCCGCCTCCATCTTCTGAACGGCGGGGACAGGATGGGCTTGGGTGATGGCGAGATCTCCTTCGGCGACAAGGCCGAGATCGGCCCCGATGAGGCATCCTTCTCACGCGTGCTCCTTGACAACGACCCCTCCCTCCTCTTCCATGATGCCCCAAGCGGACGCCCCTATGCGAGGAGCCTTCTCGTCGAGGAGCTTCGGTCCAGATCCCCAAGCCTGGCCTGGGAGCTCCGTTTCCTCCGCGAAGACGGGGGCTCCAGGGCGAGTCGCCTCTTTCATGGCGGAAGCTACTCCTTCCGTGACCTGATCCTCGACATCCTGCCGATCGACATCGATATCCATCGCCCATAGAGAGTCACATGGTACGGTTCTTGCATTGATTGTACCCGGAGTCCTCCTTCGTTCCCCACCGGGGTGAGAGAGGGCCCCGGACTACATCCACCAGGAGGCCACAATGAAGAAAAGGATCGCGGGGATCTCGCTTGTCCTCGCCCTCATCGCTCTCGGGACGGCGGGAGCCGCCACCCTCGACCGCTTCGACGGGACGTACATAGCCGAGGGTTCCTCGTTCCGCTACTTCTACACGCCCACGACCACGGACCAGAAGGTGGCCGCGAATACCCAGGACGGACTCGTTGAGCAGGACAGGTATTCTCGCTTCGTCCCCTCCCTGGCCGAATCCTGGTCGAGCAATCCCGACTTCACCGAGTGGACCTTCAATCTCCGCAAGGGGATCATGTGGGTGGATTCCAAGGGAGCCAAGACCGCGTACGAGATCACCGCCGACGATTTTGTCGAGGGCTTCCGCCATGTGGCCGATCCCAAGAACGGCATCAAGAATCTCTCCAAGGACATCAGGAAGCTGATATTCGGCCTGAACAACTACTACCTCGACCTTGTCGACATTGACTCGGGAAAGAAGAAGGACATCACGCGGGACAAGGCCCTCGCGGCATTCGAGGGCGTCGGGGTGAAGGCCCTCGACAAGTATACGGTCACCTACAAGCTCAACGTGCCCACCCCCTTCTTCCTCTCCTTCCTCGTCATGGAGCTCTTCCTTCCCGTGGAGAAGGATTTCCTGGCCCAGGTCGGCCCCGATTTCGGCGTCGGCAAGGACAAGCTCCTGTACTCGGGCGCCTACTACATCTCTGACTGGCAGCGCGACAAGCAGATTGTCTTCAAGGCCAATCCCTTCTATTGGGATGCCAAGACAATCAAGGTGAAGACCATCAACCTCCAGAAGGTCACGGATCCGAACGTCACCGTGCAGATGTTCCAACGCGGCGAACTCTCCCAGGCCGACCTCGCAGCCGACCAGGTGAAAGCCCTCGCTGGCACCAAATGGGCCGCCAGCATCTATTCCGATCCGCCAGCCGCCGACCGCTTCTCGGTCACCTACTGGTTTGTCCAGAACTTCAGCTCCTCCAATCCCGAGTGGAAGGCCTTCATCAACAACCTCAACTTCCGCAAGGCCCTCTCCTACGGCATCGACCGCGTGAAGCTCAACGAGCTCGACGATCCCTACAAACCCGCTTCGGTCATCCGCAACACCGTCATCCCCGAGGGGCAGATCTACGACGAGAAGGGCCGGGACTACTCAGACTACCCGGGGATCAAGGAGATCAGGGCGGCCGGCAACTACTACAACAAGGCGAAGGCCAGGGAGTATCTCGCCAAGGCCCTGGCCGAGCTCACCGACGGCAAGGGCAACATCAAGGGCGTGCAGGCGGCAAAGGTCGACATGAAGCCCGTCGCCGAGTTCCAGGTCGACGGCAAGCTTCCCCTGCAGATGCTCTATGTCCACTTCAATGACCCCACCGACACCAAGCGCGCCCTCCTGCTCAAGGCCATGCTCGAGGATGCCTTTGGCAAGGAGAACATCGACGTCCAGTTCGGCCAGGTCATCGACGACATGTTCGCCGAGAGCGTCGAGCCCCGGCGCTTCGACATGATCTACGACAACTTCCGCTTCGGTTTCGCCGACCCGAGCGCCCAGCTCGGCCGCCTCATCACCGACGGCGGGATAAATGACGGCCAGTATTCAGATCCCGAGTACGACAAGCTCGTGGACGAGGCCGCGAAGAAGTACATCCTCTCCGAGCGCTACAAGATCTTCGCCAAGGCCGAGGCCCTCTTTCTCGACCGCTGCTATGTCATTCCCTGGAAGATGGGCGGCTCGGTCTACACCATCACCAAGGTCGTGCCCTTCACCTCGCCAAAGGGCGGCTTCGGGATCACGCGCTTCAAGTACAAGGGCATGGTGGTCGAGAAGGATCCGATCACGGTCAAGCGCTATGAGCAGCTCAAGGCGGCCTTCCTCAAGGAACTGGCCGCGGTCAATACCAAGTGACAGAAGACAATAGTTAGCCGGACGGCGCGCCCGGGCGTGGGAACTCCTCCCCGCCCGGGCGCGTCGGCCGCGACAGCACTGAAAGACGGCTTGAAAGTTCCCGGAGTCTTCGGTTAGAGGTTAGCGATGGGTTCGTACATTCTGAAGCGGCTCGGGCAGTCGCTCGTCACTGTGGTAATCGTGGTGGTCTCGGTCTTCATGCTGCTCAGGCTCATGCCGAACAGCGGCTACTTCACGAGAGAGGACTACGTCAACATGGACCAGGCGGCGAGAACCGCCTATCTCAGGAACCTGGGCGTCCTTGACAACCCCTTCGTGCAGCTCGCGCATTTCGCGGGCGGCCTCATGAAAGGTGATCTGGGCCGGTCGATCTCCCTCTACCCCCGCTCCCCCGTGAGCTCCATCATCGCCGAGAAGGCCCCCTATTCCCTCTGCTTTGGCCTCGCCTCGATCATCATCAGCATGAGCCTTGGCCTCGGTCTCGGAGTCCTCATGGCCCGGCACAAGGACGGCTTCGCGGACTGGATGGGCACCCTCTATGTGACCGTCGTGCGGGCGATCCCGAGCCTCATCTGGCTCTTCTTCATCCAGCTCTGGATCTCGGGCCTCATGGGATGGCCGATGATCTTCTATCTGGACAGGCCGGTGTCCTGGATCCTTCCCACGATTTCCTTTTCCCTCGCCGGCCTCGGCTGGTACGCCATCTGGCTCAGGCGCTTCATGGTCGACGAGGAGAACCGGGACTATGTGAAGTTCGCCACATCAAAGGGCCTTCCCCGCACCCGGGTCATGCGTGGCCACATCCTGCGGAACGCCATGGTCGTCCTGGTGCAGTACTTTCCCCAGCAGATACTCCTGACAATCGCAGGCTCCCTCCTCATCGAGAGCCTATACAATATCCCCGGAATGGGCGGCCTGCTCGTGAGCGCCGTGCGCCAGCAGGACAATCCCATCGTGCAGACCATCGTCCTGCTATACGCCGTCCTCGGCGTCCTGGGCGTTTTCCTGGGCGACCTCCTGATGGCCTTCGTCGACCCGCGCATAAAGCTCGCCGACTGCTCGGGAAAGGGAGCGTGACCATGAAGAACGACTACGCACAGCTTCCTGTCGGGCTCTTCCGGCCGGCTCCCTTCGACGAGGCCGCCGCCGAGCTCACAGGCTACGCCCCCTACTCCTACTGGCGTTCGACCTTCCGGACCTTCATCCGCAATCCGATATCGGTGGGACTTCTTCTGGTCATCGTCGTATTCTGCGCCATGGGCTTCCTCTACCCGGTCTTCTCCAACGTCGACCCCAACCGTGTCGACCTCGAGACATCGCAGTGGAACCTCTCCCCCCAGTCGGGCCACCCCTTCGGCACCGATGGCCTTGGCCGAGACCTCTGGGCGCGGACCTGGCACGGCACCAGGACCTCGATGCTCCTCGGCTTCATCATCGCGGTGCTCGACGTCGGGATCGGCATGGTCGTCGGGGCGCTCTGGGGCTATGTGCGGAGGCTCGACCGTCCCATGACCGAGCTCTACAACGTCCTCAACAACGTCCCCCAGCCCGTGATACTCGTCCTGTTGCCCTACATCCTGCGGCCGGGATTCTGGACCATCATCATCGCCCTGTGCTCGACGGGCTGGATAGGCATAGCGCGCTTCGTGCGCAACAAGGTCATATCCATACGCGACGCCGAGTACAATGTTGCCTCCCGCTGCCTCGGCACCCCCCTGCATCGGATGATTTCGCGCAACGTCCTGCCCTACCTCGTGAGCGTCCTCATCATGGAGGCCGCCCTCACCATACCCTACTCGATCGGTTCCGAGGTCTACCTGGGCTTCATCGGCCTGGGCCTCCCCCTGGACACCGTGTCGCTGGGCAATCTCGTCAATCTCGGGAAGAACAACTTCATGCTGTATCCCTACCAGCTCGCGTGGCCGACGGCCATCGTGGCAGCCATCACCATCTCGTTCTACATAGTCGGGAACCGCTTCTCCGACGCCTCGGATCCAAGGAACCACGTATGACAGCCATCACCAGAGGAGCGCCCGAGGGCCCCGCCATCCTCGAGGCGAGGGAACTCTCCATCGGTTTCACACTGAGGGGAAGAAGGCTCGCCGCGGTGCGGAGGGCCGACCTCAGCCTGAGACAGGGTGAGACCCTGGCGATCGTCGGCGAATCCGGCTCGGGCAAGAGCGTGCTCGCGAAGTCCTTCCTGGGCATGCTGGACAAGAACGGCCGCGTGGAGTCGGGGAGCATCATGTTCCAGGGCCAGGACCTGGCGCGCTACACGAGCGAGAAGGAATGGCTGGCCATCAGGGGCAAGCGCATCGCCATGATATTCCAGGACCCCATGACCGCCCTGAATCCACTGAAGACCGTGGGAGAGCAGATCCGCGAGGCCGCTGCCCTGCACCGCGGACTCGACAGGGCTGCCTCGCGCCACGCGGTTCTCGAGACCCTCGCGCGCGTCGGCATCGGCGAGAGCGAGCTCCGCTACAGACAGTACCCCCACGAGTTCTCCGGCGGCATGCGCCAGCGGGCCGTGATCGCGGCGGCCGTGGCATGCAAGCCCGAGGTCCTCATCTGCGACGAGCCGACGACGGCCCTCGACGTGACCGTGCAGGCCCAGATCCTCGACCTCATAAAATCTCTCCAGGCCGACCTCGGCATGTCGGTGCTGTTCATCACCCACGACCTCGGGGTCGTCGCCAGTGTCGCCGACCGCGTCGCCGTCATGTACTCGGGACAGGTGATCGAGGAGGGCAGGGTGGACGAGGTCTTCTACGACCCGAGATGCCCTTACACCTGGGCCCTCCTCGCGTCCCTGCCCCAGCTAGGCGTGAGGGGCGAGGACCTCTACTCGATCAAGGGCACTCCGCCCTCGGCCTTCAAGACCATCGTCGGGGACGCCTTCGCGCCGAGGAACCCCGGAGCCCTCAAGGTGGACTTCGAGTACGAGCCTCCTGTCTTCCAGGTCTCGCCGAGCCACTGGGCGCGGACCTGGCTCCTCGACCCGCGGGCGCCGGCGATCGAGGCACCAGAGACTGTCAGGCGTCTGCGCGAGCGCATGAAGCGCAGGGAATCGGGGGCTTCGGCTGCCTCTGGCGGGGGAGGCCTGGCATGAGCGACACGATACTGTCGGTGAAGGACCTCAAGGTCGACTTCCGCGTCGGCCGGCGACTATTCACCGCGGTCCAGGGCGTGAGTTTCGAGCTGCTCAGGGGCGAGACCCTTTCCCTCGTCGGCGAATCGGGTTCGGGCAAGACGACGATCGGGCGCGCCATCATGAGGCTCCATCCCGCCAGCTCCGGCGAGATCCGCTATGAGGGAGAACGGGTCGACGGCCGCATCCCGGCCGAACGCGAGAGGCATCTGCGGCAAAAGGTCCAGATGATCTTCCAGGACCCGATGGCCTCGCTCAACGAGCGCGCGAAGATAGACTACATCGTGTCAGAGGGTCTGCTCAACTTCGGCCTGTTCAAGGACGAGGCGGAGCGGAGGCAGAAGGTCGAGCGCGCCCTCCTCGAGGTAGGTCTCCTGCCCGAGTTCGCCTCGCGCTTTCCCCACGAGTTCTCAGGCGGCCAGAGACAGAGGATTGGCATCGCCAGGGCCCTCGTCATGGAGCCCGAGCTCCTCATAGCCGACGAGCCGATCAGCGCCCTCGATGTCTCCATCAGGGCCCAGGTGATCAACCTCATGAACCGGCTCAAGCGCGACAGGAAGCTGACCTATCTCTTCATCGCCCACGACCTTTCGGTGGTGCGCTTCATCTCCGACAGGATAGCGGTGATCCACAGGGGAAGGCTCGTCGAGCTGGCCCAGGCCGAGCGGCTCTTCGAGCGGCCGCTCCACCCCTACACCAGGGCCCTCCTCTCCGCCGTGCCCGTGCCCGACCCCGACATGGAGCGGGTGAACCGGCATGTCGCCTATGACCCTTTGATGCACGATTACGGGACCGAGCCGCCCCTTTGGAGGGAGCTTGAGGTTGGCCACTTTGTCCTCTCGAATATGCGCGAGGCAGCGGAGTGGTCGGCCCTCGGTCAGGTGAGGGGCCAGACCTAGGACTCGATGGGAAGGAGCCGCACCGACTCGAGGTCGAGGTCGATGCCCAGGCCCTCGCCCTCGGCGAATACCCCGGTGACCTGGGGATTGTAGCCCTCCACGAGGAGGACGAGGCCCTCGCTCTCGACCTCGTAGCTGACCACCCCGCCGAAATAGGTGGCTCGGAGGACCCTGCCTGAAAGCATGCCGCCTGTTTTCCTGAGGAGGATTCCCTCGGGCCTCACCACGAGGAGGGCCGCCGACCCGGTCCCGAGGGACAAGGGGCCGGGCCGAGGGATGGTAGCAGCCCTCCCGCCCTTGAGCCTGACCCTGGCTGCCTCGCCCTCCCTCCCCTCAAAGGTGGCAGGGAGGAAGTTGGCCTTGCCCATGAAGTTCGCGACAAACCTTGACTCCGGTCTCTCGTAGATCTCTCGCGGGCTGCCCACCTGCCTGATCCTGCCACCGTCCATGATCACCACCCTGTCCGAGATCGCCATGGCCTCGGCCTGGTCGTGGGTGACATAGATGCTCGTGATCCCGAGGCGCTTCTGGAGCTTGCGCAGCTCGTCTCGCATGTACTCTCGCAGCTTCGCGTCGAGGTTCGATAGGGGCTCGTCGAAGAGGAGGACCCTGGGCTCGATGACGATGGCCCTGGCGAGGGCGATGCGCTGCTGCTGGCCGCCCGAGACCTGGTTCGGGTAGCGCTTCGCCATCTCGGAGAGCTGCATGAGCTCGAGCACGGCCTCGGTCTTGGCCTTGATGGTGGCGGCGGGAAGGCGCTGGACCCGGAGGCCATAGGCCACGTTCTCGTAGATCGTGAGGTGGGGGAAGAGGGCGTAGCTCTGGAAGACCATCGAGATGCCGCGCTTGTTGGGCGGCACGCTCGCCACGTCCCTGCCACCTAGCATGATCCTTCCCTCGCTCGGGAACTCGAAGCCGGCTATCATGCGCAGGGTCGTGGTCTTGCCGCAGCCCGATGGCCCCAGGAGGGTCACGAGCTCCCCGTCCCTGACATCGAGGTCCACGGCATTGACGGCTGTGGTCTCGCCCGAGGCGTCGAGGCTCGGGAAGCGCTTGGTTATACCCAGGAGCTCGACCCCCGAGCTGCGCGCGCTGAAATCGATGGTCTCCACGCCTCCCTCCCTAAGCTCCGCGCTCGCTCCTGCCCATCCGGCCGACGAGGCCGTTGAGCAGGGCTATGGCAGCGAGGATGATGATGATCATGATGACGATGTAGGCCGCCGCGTCCGAGTACTTGCTCGCCTCGAAGAGGGAGAATACCCGGGTGGTCGCGAGGTTCCAGCGGGGTGATATCAGGAAGATGACGGTGCTCACAGCAGTCATCGAGCGGACGAAGGAATAGACGAGGCCGGAGAAGAAGGCCTGCTTGAGCAGGGGGAGGCTGATCCTCCTGAAGGTCGTGGCGCTCGTCGCGCCCAGGATCGCCGAGGCCTCCTCGATCGAGGGATCGATCTGCAGGAGGGTCGAGGAACCCGCCTCGACCCCGACGGGCAGGTTGCGGAAGGCAAAGACCATGACGAGGATGAAGGCCGTGCCCGTGAGGAAGAAGGGGGGGCCGTTGAAGGCGAGGATGTAGCCGATACCCACGACGGTGCCCGGGACGGCGAAGACGAGGAGGGAGGAGAATTCCATGAGGCGCCTGCCGGGGAAGACCTTCCTGATGACGAGGAAGGCGATGATCATGCCGAGGATGCCCGAGACCGGGGTCGAGAGCATCGCGAGGATGATGGAGCTGCGCATGGGAGCCCAGCCGAGCGAGAAGACGTACCTGAAGTGGTCGAGGGTGAAGGAGAAGTTGATGCCCCAGACCTTTACGAAGGCCCCGGCGAGGACGGTGCCGTAGAAGAGGATCACCACGGCGGCCACGAGGGCGCAGAAGGCGAAGAGGGGCCACACGATGGCCGGATCAGATGTCCTCTGCCGCGCCTGTCCGGGCTTGCCCGTCACCGTGACAAAGGAACGGCCAGAGAGCCAGTATTTCTGCAGGACGAAGGCGGTGAGGGTGGGGAAGAGGAGCATCAGGGCCATGATCGAGCCGCCGCGCATGTCGTACATGCCCGTGATGATGCGGTAGGCCTCCACGGCCAGGGTCGAGAAATTGCCTGCTATCACCACGGGGTTCGAGAAGTCCTCCATCGACTGGATGAAGACGAGGAGGACGGCGCTCGCTATGCCCGGCAGGGAGAGGGGCAGGGTGACGGTGAGGAAGATGTGGAGCTTCGAGGCCCCGAGGTTGAGGGCCGCCTCCTCCACAGCCGGGTTTATCTTCGAGAGGATTCCCGTGAGGGTGAGGTAGGCGATCGGGAAGAAGGAGATCGACTGCACGATCACGAGGCTGCGCAGGCCGTAGACGTCGAAGTCGTCGATGCCCAGGAGGCGCCTGGTGACGAGGCCATTGCGGCCGAAGAGGAAGATCATCGACAGTGAGAGGATAAAGGGCGGGGAGATGATGGGGATAGTCGCGATCGCCTTGAAGAAGCCCCGCAGCGGCATGTCGGTCCGGGTCAGGGCGTAGGCGAAGATGTAGCCCACGATGGTCGCGATGATGGCGGTGATTGTCCCGAGGAGCATGCTGTTCCCGAAGGTCCTCGCGTAGCCCCGGTCGGCCAGGGCTTCCCGGGCCGGGCCGAAGTCGAGGCTGCCTGAATCGCTGGTGATGCTGTACAGGAAAATCTTCGCCAGGGGAAAGACCACGAAGAGGGCCAGGCCCACGAACACGAGGATCACGATGAGGAAGAGGGCCGGGTCCTTCGCCATGTGGACCAGACGTCTGCGCATTTCTCTGCCTCTCATCGTCCCTCCGCGCGCCGCTCGCCGGGCCTGGATGTCGAATTGAACCACAGAGCCGCAGAGGCGCAGAGCGAAGACTGGGAGCCGGAACCAAAGGCGTTCATTCCCTTGTTTCCATTTTCACGCTTCTTCCTCCGCGTCTCTGTGGTTCTCCTATCAAGCCGGCCTACTTGGCCACCTCGGCGCCGATGACTTCCTTGGCGAAGTCGGCCACGAGCTGCTTGCGGTTTTTCCCCGCCCAGATCGGGTCGTAGTCGATCACCTTGAGGTCTGAGATCTTGATCGCGCCTTTTGGCGGGGTCGCCGTCCTGTTGACCGGGAGGCGGAAGGACTTGTTGATCTCGAAGAGCTCCTGGCCGCGCTTGCTGACAGACCAGTCGATGAAGCGCTTCGCGTTCGCCAGCTCGGCGGCGGGCCCGCCCTTGATGATGCCGATGCAGCCGATCTCGTCGCCCGTGCCGTCCTTGGGGAAGCTGAGCGCGACAGGGTAGCCCTCGGCCGAGGGCTTGAGGCCATCGTGCGAGAAGGTGATCCCGATGGCCGCCTCTCCCAGGCCCACCTGCATGGGCGGAGCGGTGCCGGACTTGGTGTACTGCCTTATGTTCTGGTTCAGGGCCTTGAAATACTCGAGGGCCTTGGGCTCGCCGCGCATCTGGACGATGGTCGCGAGGATCGTGTATGAGGTGCCCGAGGTACCGGGGTGGGCCATGGAGATCTGTCCCTTGAACTCCGGCTTGAGCAGGTCGTCCCAGGAGGTCGGATAGCTGAGGCCCTTCTTCTTGAACCAGTCCGAGTTGCAGGCGAAGGCGATGGCGCCCACGTAGAAGGGATTGGCTATCCCGTTCTTGTCAATGTATTCCTTGGGCACATTGGCCAGCTCGGGCGTCTGATAGGGCTCAAGGAGGTTGTCCTGGATAGCGGCTATGAAATTGTCATAGGAGCCGCCATGCCAGACGCTCGCCTGGGGATTGCCCTTCTCGGCTTTGACCCTCGCGAGGATCTCTCCGGCAGAAAGCCGCACGAAGAGGATCTTGATGCCCGTGTCCTTTTCGAACTCGTTGAAATAGGTCGGGGTCTCGGACTCGGGCAATGCTGTGTAGACCGTCAGCTCCTTGGACGCTGCGCCCTGCCCGTAGGCGCCCGCCGACAGGGCGATGAGCAACACCGCCACCAACGCGACCATCCCTCCAAATCGCATAAGTCCTCCTTTTGCCGAAACCAGGGTTCGGCCTGCAAACGATTTCATTATAGGGCAGCCCCGCGGCTTGTAAACTAAAAATCCCCGACAATCGGATCGCCAGCGCGCGCGCAGGGCTTCAGGGCTATGAATGACAAGTCACACTATTGCTGTGCCGCGGGAGGACCCGGCTCTGGCCCGTGAAGCCTCGATGGCTGCGCGCACCCGGCCCTGGATGGCTGCGTTGAAGGGGATGAAATAGGAGGAGTAGTACTCGCAGATAAAGCTGCCCGCGTAGTCCGGCCTTGTCTTGGCGAGGCGGGAGAAGAGCTCGTCGTAGGGGACCTTCCCGAAATAGGGGGGCAGGTGTATGTCTCCCCTTCCGTAGGTGAAGCGATTGCCCATGGGCAGGCTGTCGTAGCGGGCACGGTCGGTGATCCGCAGGGGCTCGAAGCGGCCCGTGTTGTCCGAGAGGTGCATGTGGCCGAGGCGGGGCAGGAACTTCTCGAAGGCCGCGAGGTAGTCGAAGCCGAACCAGGACGCGGCCAGGAAGGCGTGGCCCGTGTCGAAATTGAGGGCGAGGTTCGGATGGTCCATGGCCTCGACGAAGCCGACGACGGGCTCGACGAGCTCGACCTCGATGTTCTCCATGCAGATGGTGATGCCGTAGTTCCCGGCGAGCTCGGCGGCCTCTCGGTAGGCCTTGCGGAAGTTCGCCTCCTGGCGCGAATCCCTCGAGTGCTCCTCGTAGTGGACCACGAGGATCCGGGCCGAGAGCTCGTTGCAGATCCTCACCGAATTGAGGAGTGCCTTGAGCGAGATGTCGAAGTCGTCGATGAGGCGGCAGTCGATGTCCCGGCCGATGTGGGCAGTGTAGCCGAGGGGATGGGAGGAGAGCTCCGTCTTGACCAGAGCGAGCCAGTCGCTGCAGATCTCGCCCCCGATGATGAGTGGCACGCTGTCAAGGCAGAACTCGGCGGCGTCGAAGCCCCATTCGGCCGTCCTGCGCAGGTTCCTGGAAAGGGCCTCGGGCTCGGCCACGGGAGGCAGGTTCAATCCTATGCTTGTCATGCCGCCCAGCCTATCCGCGGTCCTGGCCGATGGCAAGCGCATCCTTTCGTCCACACCTCAGTGGCGGCTCGCCGTCCCCTGCGGCCGGCGAGGCCGGCCTTTGACAGGGCAGGGCGCATAGTCTACCATGCCGCACATGACACGGACCCACCACGCGCCGAAGCTACTCCCTCTGGCACTCGCAGCACTCCTCGCCGCTCACCTCGCGGCCCAGCAAAAGGTGGTGGTGGTCCAGTCGGCCCTCACCCAGGAGCTCCAGAAGCTCTTTCCCGAGCTCCCCTCGGGCTATATCGACCTGAACGGGAACGGCAAGGTCGACCAGACGAGCGACCTGAACGAGCTGATCCCCGAGTCCAGGGTCAGGGACGGCCAGCTCCAGGCCCAGGAGATCCTCGACTTCATCGTCGCCAACTGGCGCTACATACCCCTCTCCAAGCTCCAGGCCGTCCAGAAGGCGATGAAGACGGGCTCGGGGGCCATTGGCGAGCTCATAGCCCTCGATTTTTCGGCCTCGATGGACGAGGCCATCAGGGCGCGTGAGGCCATGGGGGACCAGCTCTACCTCACTCCCTCGGCCTACAAGGACGCGATGGACCGGATCGGCGGGATCGTCTCCTCGATGGCCTCGGCCTACAAGAAGGAGGGCCAGAAGAGCGAGAGCGACTTTGTCGCGAGCCGCGACGCCCTCTTCGCCATGGTCGACAAGGGCTACCCTCTGCCGGAGGACCTGCCCGCAGCCGAGCGGGGCGTCCTCGCCACTTCCATGGTCAGCACCATCCTCAAGGAAGGGACCGCCAATCCCGGCCGCACCAGGATGGCCATCAAGGTGATAGGAAGGCTCAAGTCGACAGACTCGGCCTCCTATCTCCTGGACCTCGCCGCGGGAAGCGACTTCCCCGTCGAGGCTATGAAGGCCCTGGGAGAGATCGGCTACAAGCCGGCCATTCCGGTCATAACCAAGCAGCTCCGTGGCTCCTCAGACCCCGCGGTGCGAAAGGCGGCCCTCCAGGCGACTGGGGCGATCGGCGGGGCCGAGGGCCTGGACGCGATCCTCGAACTCGTGAAGCCGGCCTCCCGCGACACCCTGCCTCCCGACCTCCTCGAGGCGGCGGCCAGCGCCCTCTCGGGCCTGGCCCAGAAGGGCAACGCCGATCCCAAGATACAGGCCGCGCTCAAGGACCTTTCGGGATCGGACAAGGCCCCCCTGCGCAGCATAGCCTCCACCGGCCTCGGATCATTCACCACACCAGCCTCGGCCGAGGCCCTCCTCGCCGTGCTCAACGGCGACAAGGACTCGGGCGTGAGGAAGGCCGCCGTCATCTCCCTGGGCCGGCAGAAGAACGAGGGCATCATGCCCGCCTTCATGAAGACCCTCAGGGAGCGCGACCTCGACCCCTCGCTCAAGAGCGTGGTCCTCACGGCAATCGGTTCGAGCCCGGGCGGGGCGGTGGCCATCGGCCTCGTGGTCGAGGCCCTCGCCGACAAGGACCAGGGCGTGAAGGACGCGGCCTCGGCCACCCTGATCAAGCTCTATCCGGGCAACCAGGCCCTCGTCACGGGGAGCCTCTCGAGGAGCCTCCTCACGAGCCAGGACGAGGGATTCCTCGTCCAGGCCACGGGCATCCTCGCCACCCTCGCCGATCCGACGGCCGTGCCCAGCCTCCTGGGCCTCCTCCAGAAGCCCCAGTCCGAGGTCAAGCGCATGGCCACCTGGGCCCTCTACCGCACAGCCGCCTCGAACAACCCCAAGGTCGTCGACGAGCTCCAGAAACTCGTCACGAACGAGAACGAGAGCCTGGCCGTGCGCACGAACGCCGTTCGCGCCCTGGGCGCCATCGGTTTCGACAGCCCCCAGGCCAATGTCTGGCAGACCATGATCACCACGGCCCAGATGCGTGGCGAGAAATACGCGATGCTCCGGCTGTTCGCGGTGAGGACCCTCGGCCTCCTCGGGGCGGGGAAGCCCCAGGTTACCGCTGCCCTTTCGCGCATCGCGACCCGCGAGGCCGATATCGAGCTGCGCAAGGAGGCCGTCTCCTCGCTCAAGAGCCTCTCCTCCTCGAGCCCCGAGGCGGCCGACGCCCTCGCCTCGTCCTTCGCCCAGGCCGATGATCCCGAGCTCAAGGTCAGGATCATCGAGGCCCTTGCCGACATGGGCTCTGACAAGCCCGCCTCCCTCGCGGGGGAGCTCCTCGCCTCGGGCATGAGCCTGCCCCTCAAACGCCGCGTGGTCTTCGCCCTGTCCCAGGATCCAGGCGAGGAATCGGCGGCCGTCATCCTCGACGCGGCCAAGGACGAGAAGCTCCAGGATTTCGCGGTCGCCGTCCTCGAGGGCTATCCCGCGTCGATGATGTCGTCCTTCGTGGGGCGTCGCCTGCGCACCGAGACCGACAAGTCCCTGCTTTCGGTGCTCGGGGCCCTCGACTCCAGGTTCTCCCAGTAGGGCGCCTCGAGGGCCTTAAGGGGCTTTCTGGGCTTCCTATGCGTGGTAGGCTGATCCGGGGACGGCCGCAGGCAGGCTGACGACAAAGGTCGTCCTGCCTGGCCTGCTCTCGAAGCAGATGTCGCCACCGTGCTCCCGGGCTATGCCTCGCGCGATGTCGAGGCCGATCCCGCTGCCGTCGCCCTGGGGCTTTGTCGTGAAGAATGGCTCGAAGATGTGGGGAAGGGCCTCGCTCGGGATGCCGGGGCCCGAGTCGGTTATGGCGACCTCGATGGTGTCGCCCGCGCGCCTGACCTCGACCTCGAGGGTCCCCGAGCCGTTCATCGAGTGCAGGGCATTGTTGATGATGTTAACCCATATCTGGCTCAGGCGGTCCGGCACACCGCGGACAAGGGCGTCCTCGGCGTAGCTGCGCACGATCCTTATGCCCGAACCGGGGGACTCGGCGTACAGGGCGAGGAGGAGGTCGAGCTCGTCCTGGACCCTCACCAGGTCCTTTCGCTCGGCCCGATCGGCGCGCACATAGGTCCGCAGGGCCCCGACTGCCCCCGATGCCTTCTCTGCGGCGTATCTCACCAGCATGGCCGAGCCAAGGGCGCCGGAGATCGCGGCCGCGGCCTTTATCATGCGCCTGCCCTCCTCGGTCTCAGCGAGGACGAGGACGGAACCCTCCTCGTCCAGGGCCCCCATCTCGGCGAGGCACTCGGCGAGCTCGAAGGAGTCGGCAAGCCCCCTGGCCGCGAGGAGGCCCTCGGCCCTGTCGATCGCCTGTCGGTCGGCGCGCAGCCTGCGGTCGGGAGGGGCCATCATGGCCTCCTTGGCCTTTTGCATGAGGGGGTCGAAGCGCGAGCGCAACTCAGGACGGAGGGATGCGTAGAGCCTGAGGGCGGGCAGGACCTCCTCGCGGAGGGCCGCGATGACGTTCCCGTTGGCCGAGAGGATGGCGCCCAAGGGGGTGTTGAACTGATGGGCGATGCTCGCCGTCACCTGTCCGAGGGCGGCCATCTTGCCCGATAGCACGAGCCTGTCCTGGGTCGAGTGGAGCTCGGCCATGGCAGCCTCGAGGGCCCCGTTGGATTCGAGGAGGCTCCTGTTGGCGCTCCGCAGCCGCGTGAAGGAGCGCATGAGCAGGAGGGCCCAGATCCCGAAGACGGCGAACAGGAAGACCGTGAGGGCGAACCAGATATTGCGGAAGCTCAGGATGAAGCCAAGGGCCTCTGACTCGGGGGCGTGGACCATGACAGACCAGGTGGTATCGACCAGGCTGACCGGGGCGAAGTAGCTGTACTCCTTCGCCCCGCTCTGGGCGTCGAGGAAGGAGGCCTGGCCCTCCTTGCCGGACAGCATCATGTTCGCGATGGCCCCCATACCCGGGTAGCGCCCGTCGAGGTCGTAGATCGACCAGCCCGAGGCGGGGACCAAGGGGCTGTGGAGGATCGAGCCCTTCGCGTCGAGGAGCATGCCGTCGCCGGTCTTTCCGATCACGATCCTCTCGAGGTAGCGTTTGGATATCTTCTCGAAGGGCACGAGGACGGCTATGCCGCCGCGGAAGCCCTCGCCGGTCCCGATGGGGCAGTAGAGGGCGATGGCCGGAAAGCCCTGGATAGCCGTGAACATGCCGCTCAGGACCGGTTCACGCTTCGACAGGAAGCGGGCGACGTGGTCCTGCGAGGCCAAGTAGCGACCTGCCGTCGATTCGAAGGGATAGGTGAAGCTGAGGAAGCCCTTTTGGTCGACCCGGCTCACCGAGGCCAGGTCGCTCGCGTGGGCCTTGTAGAAGGAGCGCAGGAGCTCCTTTCCCGGGCCATCCATATCGCGCACCGAGTCGATGGTGCCCAGGAAGCGGAGCATCCTCTGGAGATAGTCGAAATAGTCGGTGAGTCCGCTCGCCGCCTGTCTGGCCAGGATCCTCTCCTGGGCATAGAGCTGGCCGACAGCGTCATTGGTGGCCCTTCGGTAGGCGGCCAGGATGAGGGCAAAGCTTGCCAGGGTCACGAGGGCGAGCAGGGCGGCGTAACGCAGCGGCCGCTCAAGCCCAAGGACTCGTGGCCCCGGCTTCGGACTCCTCATTCTCATCGGCCAACTATACCCCCGCCGTAGCCATCCCTCAATGGCATCATTGAGGAGGCATGGAGATGCAGCGCCGGCACAGAGCGCGAAACCTCAGGGCGGCCCTGAGCCGTCGGCTAGCGGAAGCCAGTTCGAAACCGATAGAATCCGCCCATGCTTTTTCCCGTATCGCCCCTCGCCTTCGTCCTCCTGACCCTAGCAGCCGCCGTCGCTGGCTTTGTCGACAGCATCGCCGGGGGAGGGGGCATCATCACGATCCCGGCCCTTCTCGCCGCCGGTCTGCCGCCCCACCTGGCCCTCGGCACGAACAAGCTCCAGTCGAGCTTTGGTAGCCTCACCGCCGCCCTCAAGTTCCGCGCGGCCGGGATAGTAAGGTTCCGGGACCTGGTTCCGGGGATCGCCGCGACGGCCGCGGGGGCCGCGATGGGCGCAGCCGCGGTGAGCGCGATAGACGCCGCCTTCCTCCGCATCCTCATCCCTGTGCTTCTGGTCATCATTCTCCTCTTTGTCGCCTTCCGCCCCAAGTTCGGCCTCGAGTCCGGGCGGAGCAGGATGGGATGGATCCCCTTCTGGATCATCGCCGGTCTGTCCCTCGGCTTCTATGACGGCTTTTTCGGGCCGGGGACGGGGACCTTCTGGGCGATAGCCCTCGTCGCCCTCGCGGGCCTCGACATGCGCGCCGCGACGGCCCACACCAAGGTGGCCAACTTCACGAGCAACATCGTGTCCCTCGCCGTGTTCGCGGCCGCGGGGACGATAGTGCTTCCGATCGGCCTGGCCATGGGCCTGGCCCAGGCGGGGGGGGCCTGGGCTGGAAGCCACATGGTCCTGAAGCGCGGCGCCGCCTTCGTGAGGATCGTGTTCCTTGTCATGACGAGCTGCGTCGTGGCCTATATCGTGGCGCGATACTGGCTCAAGCTCGGATAAGGGCCCAAGAGCGTACACGATCGCAGCCGGCCGCGGCCCAGCGGGGCCAAGGACCGATCCCGGCTGGCCCCGCCCTTTGACACGAGGAAGCCCGCTCTTTATTGTGCTCGGGGCGGAGGTGGCTGGCGTGGCGTTCGCGAAGCTCAAGGGGATGAAGGGTTTTCTGGTGCTCTGGCTGGGCCAGGCCTTCTCCATCCTCGGCGGCTCCATGGCCCTCTTCGCCATCACCCTGTGGATCTACCAGCGCACGGGAAAGGCCACACCCGTGGCCATGCTCGGCTTCTTCAACATGACACCCATGCTCCTGTTTGGGCTCTTCACCGGTGCCATGGTCGACCGCCACGACAGGCGGCTCATGATGCTCCTGAGCGACCTCGCCAGTTTGGCCGTGACCCTCTTTCTCATAGCCTTCGCGGTTTCGGGCTCCCTCGCCGTGTGGCAGATCTACGCGGCTGCCTTCGTCCTCGGGAGCTTCCAGACCTTCCAGTGGCCGGCGACCTCGGCGGCCGTGACCCTCATGGTGGAGAAGAGGCACTACGCCCGGGCGGCGTCACTGCTCGAGATGGCGGGCATGTCCTCGGGCATCCTGGCCCCCCTCCTCGCGGGTTCCCTCCTGGGCTTTGTGGGCCTGCCCGGAGTCCTCGCCATGACGGCGACCGGGAGCGCCCTCGCCGTCGGGAGCCTCTTCCTGATCGAGCTGCCGCCCCGCGGAATCGCCGCGGGGCCGCGGCGCCCCCTCCTTCGCGACGTCCGCGAAGGCCTGGTCTACCTGCTTCGCCGTCCCCCCTTGATAGGGCTCCAGTGCACCTTCCTCCTGGGCAATTTCTTCTTCACGCTCTGCTATTCCCTCCTCGGCCCCATGGTCCTCGCGAGGACGGGGAACAATGCCATCTATTTCGCCTCGGTGGAGACCGCGGGAGCCCTGGGGGGCCTTGTGGGCTCGGGCCTGATCGCTCTTTCCGGCGGGACAAGGAACCGCGTCCTGGGCATCCTCCTCGGCTGGGCGGGCTCGGGCCTCGGCGGTCTCCTCGTCATTGGCCTGGGCAGCGGCCTCAGGCTCTGGATGCTCGGAGCCTTCCTGGGCGCAGCCCTGGGCAGCCTCAACTATGCCTCGAACCAGGCGCTTTGGCAGTCGAAGGTGGCCCCCTCCCTGCAGGGCAGGATCTTCGCGCTGCGGCGACTCATCGCGATGGGGGTGATCCCCCTCGCCAGCCTCGCCGCCGGCCCCCTGGCCGACCGCGTCCTCGAGCCCGCGATGCGCGAAGGAGGCCGCCTCACGAGGAGCCTCGGGCCGGTCTTCGGCGTGGGCCCAGGATCGGGCATAGCCGTGATCTTCGCGTTCTGTGGCCTGGCCACGGCCCTCGTCGGGATTGTCGCCTGGTTTGTCCCCTCGATACGGCGCGCCGAGTCCCTCATCCCGGACCACGACGAGGCTTAAGGAGGCGGCCTGGCTCCGCGGACCTTTATCTCCGGTCCCCGGCTGGCGCATGACGCTCGATGGCGGGCCTTGAAAAGTGAAACGGCCGCCCCCTTGAAAGGGGCGGCCATCGATGCGTGCGTTCAGCTTTTTGAATCATTTGTAAATTGTGTTGATATTGTGGCGCCACAGTACGTCCTCGGGCGGGCTTTCCACAAGAGGCGGGGGGGCAGCAAAACCCGGGATAATAACCCGGGAGAGACCCTGCTCGGCCTATTCCTCGATGACCCCGATGCGGATCGCGTAGCGGTACAGCTCGAAGCGGTCCTGGACACCGAGCTTGCCAAGGATCGCCGAGCGAACATTGTCGATTGTCTTGCCGGAGAGGTCCAGGGATGAGGCGATCTCCCCCACGCTCTTGTTCAGGATGGTGAGTCGAAACACCTCCTTCTCGCGAGGGGTGAGGGAGTCGTAACGCGAGCGCTCGAGTCCCATCTTGGCCGTGAAGAGCCGGAGTGCGTTGCCAATCACCGTCGCGAGGACTTCGCCGTCGAGCCCGAAGTCCCCCCGGGTGACCGCGTCGAGGACCCTGAGGGTCGAGCCCTCGTCCTGGTCCTTGCCAATGTATCCGCGCGCGCCCGCAGCTATCGACTCGGCGACGGAATCAAAGCGGATCGAGACGCTTATCATGACGCAGGAGGGCGCGGCCCCACGCGATAGCTCGCGGACGAAATCGATGCCGCTCTGACCCTTGAGGTTCACATCGACAATGATGATCGAGGGCCCCTGGCCGGCCTCGTCCAGTTCCGCGAGGGCGCTGCGCGCCTCCTCGGCTGAGGCCACGGCGCCCACGACGGCATAACGGCCCGAGTCCTCGAGGATGGCCCTGAGGCCCTGCCGGACCGAGGCATGGTCGTCGATGATGAATACGGGCCGCTTCTCAGGCTGGTCGTTCATAGGGCGCCTCCACTCGGAGCCTAGTCCCCCGGCCGGGGACAGAGCTCAGGGAAAAGCTGCCCCCGATCAGACGGGCCCTCTCCCTCATCCCCGCGATTCCAAGATGGGCCGGGCCGTCAAGGGCTAGGTCCGAGGCATCGAAGCCCCGGCCGTCGTCCTCGATGACGAGGACCACGGAACGGCCCGGGCGCGAGAGGCCTATGCGGACCAGCTTCGCCCCCGAGTGCTTCTGGACGTTCACCATGGACTCCTGGAGGATCCGGTAAAGGTGCATGGCCGCGTCTTCCCCGAGGGCCGAGACATCGCATTCGATCGGAGCCTCGATCCGCAGGCCGCTGCGCTCGGCGAAGGAGTCAAGCAGGCGCAACGCGGCACCCTGGAAACCGAAGCGTTCGAGCTCGGGCGGCCGCATCTCCCAGGAAATCCTGCGCAGGGCATCGATCGTCGACTTGAGCGAAGCCACGAGGGTGGCGCGTGTCCCCTGGTCGTTCTCGGCGAGCCTGCGGGCCGTCATCAGGGCGGCCGACACCTCCTGGGCGACCGAGTCGTGGAGATCGAGGATATCCTCCTGCGTTCGGCCTCCTGGGCTGCGAAGGTGGCGCCGACCAGTTCGGCAAGGCGCTTGCCTTCCCCCTGGGCCCTGTGTGCCACCATCGAAACCCAGGCGCTCAGGGCGACGAGGGCGAGGAGGGCCAATATCGCGGACAGCTGGAGGGTGAGGAGGGCCTTTCTCTGGCTTCGCTCCACGGCGTCGATGAGGGCGAGGCGCAACCTGAATGCCCTCTCGAAGCCCGTCGCCTCCCGCATGAAGGCGCTGAAGCGGGGAGCAGTCTCGCGGCCGGCCTCGGCCAGCGCGGGCCCGGGCATCCCTGCCTCGGCGATTTGGCCGATGGAGTCGCGCAGGCGCGCCCATGAGGGGCCGAGGTCGATCATGCCCGCGCCCTGCAGGAGCCTGGCCGCGACGATGTGCGCTCCGGTGCCGATCCTCCCGTACAGGAGGTCGCAGGCCTGGAATTCCTCGAGGAGGCTTTGCCTACCGCAGTCCGACACTCCCGCGAGGAAGGCGACCGCATCCGAGCGGCATTCCAGCCACTGGTCGTAGAAACGCCGGGAGACGGCCCTCTCCTCGTCGATCTTCCCGAGTATGTCCCAGGTCAGGGCCACGAAGGCCACGAGGACGAGGATGATGAGGCCGATGAAGAGCTGGGCGGCGGTGGATTGTATTGGCGCGGCATCTCGATGCATAGTCTTTTGCTTGTGATCCTTGAAGGACAGTCGGTGGCAGGGAAGGGTATCATGGCATCATCGGATCGTGCTAGCGCGAACAGAACTGCCGTGGTAGCGGCCCTCGTCATCGCGGGAGCCCTCGCCAACGCCGGCATGAGCTACGCGAATATGTCGCTGGGCAGTCCCTTTTTCTTCGACTCGATCCTCACCGCCGTCTGCGCCGCCCTTTTCGGCCCCCTAGCGGGCGCGTTGTGCGGTCTTTCCTCCCACGTATTCATGGAGCTCATCCACGGCTGGAACGGGCTCTTCATCCCCTTTGCCCTCTGCAACATGGCGACAGGCGTCATCGTCGGCCTCTTCGCCCGATCCCGGCACCTGACGTCCCTGCCGGGGGCGATGCTCTGCGCCCTCCTGGTGACGCTCGCCAACTCGGTGATCGGGGCCTTTGTCGCGTATTTCCTCTTCGGAGGGGTCACCGAGCACGCGAGCGACTACCTGGTGGCGGGATTCCTCCTCGTCGGCCAGTCCCTGTTTGCAGCCGCCTTCTGGGCCCGCATCCCCGCCAACCTCATCGACAAGGGGATCGCCGTGACGATCGCGTTCTTCGTGGCAAGGCGTGCGCATCGGCCAAGGGGTTCCTGGAACATTACCTGATCGAAGCCTTGAGTCCCGGCCTTTGACGCTGGCTCCCCCGGGGAAAGGGGTGTATAAACATTCAAAGGCGGCACGACTAGAGGATTCCCGGCACTGCCGGTCCGGCTCGTGGCTCAAGCCTGGAGGGTAGGCGGGATGCTCGAGCTTATCAGAAGCCTCATCGCCAATCTCGGCTATGTGGTCCTCATCGCCTTCTTCGTGACCAATCTCGGCGTCTTCATGCGCGCGGTGCAGAAGGGCGAGACCAACTTCCAGGAGAAGCTGCTTCTGGCCCTCATCTTCGGAGCCTTTGGTATCCTGAGCACTTATCTCGGGATACGCGTGCATGGCTCTATCGCGAGCACGAGGATCATCGGTGTGATGGCGGGAGGGATGCTCTGCGGTCCCTTTGTCGGCATCGCCGCGGGGCTCGTCTCGGGCCTGCACCGTTTCTTCTACGACCTCGGGGGGACGACGAGCCTGCCCTGCTCGGTCATGACCCTGATAGCCGGCTTCGCCTCGGCCCTCGTCTACAAGACGGTCCCAAAGGACAGGCGCTGGCTCGCGGGCCTCATCGCCGGCTTTGTCCTTGAGAGCCTCGAGATGGGCCTTGTCCTCCTCCTCGCCCGTCCCTTCGAGCGGGCCCTCGCAATAGTGAACAGCATCTACCTTCCCATGAGCCTGACCAATTCCCTCGGCATCTGCGTCCTCGTCTTGATCATCACGAACACCTTCAGGGAGAAGGAGGTCATAGCGGCCCGGCAGGCCAAGGCGGCCCTCGAGATAGCGAGGCGGACCCTGCCCCTGCTCCGGGACATGTCGAGCGAGTCCCTCGCGAGCGCCTGCGCCGTCATCTGCGAGGCCACGGGCGCGATCGCCGTGGCCATCACCGACAGGAACAGGCTCATCGCCCATGCAGGGGAAGGCGAGGGCTGCTCGCCCGAGGGCGATGCGCCCGCATCGGCGGCGATCAGGCGCGTGCTGGATACGGGGCTGGCCCTGAGGCTCAGGAGCCAGGCCGAGATCTGGGGAGCCAGGGGCGGAGGCAGCTGCAGTTCGGCCGTCCTTGCCCCGCTGCGGGACGCGACCGGGATAACGGGCTCCCTCGCCCTCTTCTTCCGCCGTGACGAGGGGCTCTCCTACAGCAACGAGCCACTCGTCGAGGAGCTGTCCCTGCTTATCTCGACCCAGCTCGAGCTGAGCAAGGTCGGGGCCCTGCGCGAGCTCGCCTCGAAGTCCGAGCTCAAGGCCCTCCAGGCCCAGATCAATCCGCATTTCCTGTTCAACGCCCTGAACACGATAACCGCCTTCCTGCGCAGCGACCCCGCCAGGGCCAGGGAACTCATTGTCAGCCTCTCCACCTATCTGCGCTACAACATCGAACAGCTCGCGACCCTGGTGGACATCATGAAGGAACTTGAGCAGGTGCGGGCCTATGTGGAGATCGAGCGCGCCCGGTTCGGGGACGAGCTCAAGGTTGTCTACAATATCGACGAGCACCTTAAGGCCAGGCTGCCCTCCCTGGTCATCCAGCCCCTGGTCGAGAACGCCATCAAGCACGGCATCCTCAAGGGCAGGGGCTCGGGGACAGTCCTCATCGACGTGAGGCGCCAGGGTCCGAACCAGGTGCGCGTGTCGGTCGAGGACGACGGGGTGGGCATACCCCAGGCAATCATCGAAGGACTCCGGAATGGCAGCCACTGCGGCCGCGTCGGCCTCAACAACGTTAACAGCCGTCTCCTCATCGTCTACAACCGGGGCCTCGAGATCCAGCGTCTCCTGCGCGGGACCAGGGTCGAGTTCGTTGTCGAAGAGATGGCGGGCTAGCAGGCCATGAACTGCATAATCGTCGACGACGAGGAGCCCGCCAGGGAAGACCTGGGCTGGTTCGTGAAGCAGTTCAGCTCCATGAAGATAGCGGCCAGCTTCGCCGATGGGCACGAGGCCCTCGCCTTCCTGGGCAAGCACGAGGTCGACGTGGTCTTCCTCGACATCGACATGCCCAAGATGGATGGCATGACCCTCTGCAAGACCCTGCGCGGGATGCGGCGCCTGCCGGCCGTCGTGTTCGTGACCGCTTACCGGGAATACGCCGTCGAGGCCTTCGAGCTGGAAGCCTTCGACTACTTGCTCAAGCCCTTCCGCGAGGACAGGATCGCCTGCCTCCTCAGCCGCCTCGAGTCAAGCGCTTCCCCGAGCGCCTGCGTCGGCACCGTGGCCATCCCGCGAAACGACTCGATGGTGGTCGTACCGGCCCTCTCGATAGTCTTCTGCGAGGCCCAGGGCCATGAGCTCCGGATCGTCGTGAAACAGGAGGAGTACCGCATGAGCTCCTCCATCTCGGACTTCCATCGAAAGCTCCCTGCCGACCGCTTCTTCCGATGCCATCGTTCCTTCCTCGTCAACCTTTCCCGCATCGCGGAAATTCTCCCCTGCTTCGACCAGACCTATATGCTCAAGCTCCAGGACAGGGAGGAACGGATCCCGGTGAGCCGCCGCCAGGCGGCGGAGTTCAGGCGGCTCATGGGGCTCAAGTAGCCGTTCGTGCGGCGAAAGCCGCATTTCGCGCGAGAAAAGCCCATTCCAGCGACCTCGGGTTTAGAATCCTCGGCACCGTGCGCGAGTCGCGCGCACGAAGTCTTTCCAGCTATGGAGGATCCCATGTGGAAAAAGGTTCTTTGGGGCCTGGTCAGCCTGGTCTTCGCGGTGGCCTTCGCCGTCGTGACAGGGCTCATCAATCCGGGCGAAAAGGTCAACGCGCTCTGGGTCGTCGTGGCCGCGGGCTGTTTCTATGCGATCACCTACAGGTTCTACTCGGCCTTCATCGCCGCGAAGATCCTCTCCCTTGACGCCTCGAACGTGACCCCCGCCATCAGGCTCAAAGACGGAGTTGACTACCACCCGACAAACAGGATCGTCCTGTTTGGCCACCATTTCGCGGCGATCGCCGGCGCCGGCCCCCTCATCGGCCCGATGCTGGCGGCCCAGTTCGGCTACCTGCCCGGATTCCTGTGGATCCTCATCGGCGCCGCCCTCGCTGGCGCCGTCCATGACATGATCATCCTCGGCGCCTCGGTGCGGAAGGACGGCAAGTCCCTCGCCCAGATAGCGCGCGACGAGGTCGGACCCGTGGGCGGAGTCGCCGCCTCCATCGCCATCCTCTTCATCATCGTCGTCGCCCTGGCGGGCCTGGGCCTCGCCGTCGTCAACGCCCTGACCCACAGTCCCTGGGGAACCTTCACCATCGCCGTGACGATCCCCATTGCCTTCTTCATGGGCATTTACCTCTACAAGATCAGGCCGGGCAAGATAGCCGAGACAAGCATCATCGGCGTCGCCCTCCTGCTTCTCGCCGTCTTCCTTGGCCACTACATCCCCGGCTCGGTCCTCGAGCCCTACTTCAACCTCTCGCGCAACACCCTGGTCGTCTGCATGGCCCTCTACGGCTTCATAGCCTCGATCCTGCCCGTGTGGATGCTCCTGTGCCCGCGCGACTACCTCTCCACCTACATGAAGCTCGGGACAGTCGCTCTTCTCGCGATCGGCGTCATCGTCATCGCGCCCGTCCTCCTCATGCCCGCCGTGACCCAGTTCACCTCGGGAGGCGGACCGGTCATCCCCGGCAAGCTCTTCCCATTCATGTTCATCACGATCGCCTGCGGAGCGATCTCGGGCTTCCACGCCCTGATCTCGTCGGGCACGACGCCCAAGATGATCTCTTCCGAGAAGGATGTGCGGATGATCGGCTTTGGCGCCATGGTCGCCGAAGGCTTCGTCGCCATGATCGCCCTGGTCGCCGCCTGCATCCTCATCCCCGGCGATTACTTCGCTATCAACTCCACCCTCACCCCGGAAAAGCTGGCGGCCATTGGCTTCGCCCCCAGCCGGATCGCCGAGCTCTCCTCGATGGTCGGCGTCAACGTCGCCAACCGTCCCGGCGGCGCGGTCTCGCTCGCGGTGGGCATGGCCTCGATCCTGTCCGGACTCCCGGGCATGTCTGGCCTCATGGCCTACTGGTACAATTTCGCCCTCATGTTCGAGGCCCTCTTCATCCTGACGACGATCGACACGGGGACCCGCGTCGCGCGCTTCCTCATCCAGGAATTCGCCGGCAAGGTCTACAAGCCCTTCGCCGAGAGGAACTGGAAGCCCGGCATCTACAGCTCGAGCGCCCTCGTTGTGCTGTGCTGGGGATATCTCATCTACTCCGGCAACATTTCGACGATATGGCCGATGTTCGGGATCTCCAACCAGCTCCTGAGCGCCATCGCCCTCGGCGTCGGCACCACCTGGATCATCAGGCGCGGCAAGCTCAAGTACGCCTGGGTCACCTTCGTCCCCTGCGCCTTCCTCACGGTGACGACCCTCACCGCCTCGTACATGCAGTACTTCATCTTCATGAACTCCTACAGGGCGGCGACCGAGCCGGCGAAGGCCTTTACCTTCTTCCTCGACGGCCTCCTCGTGGCGATCATGGCCATCCTCGCGGTCATCTCAATAGGGAACATGATCTACAAGTGGTACCTGCTCGTATTCGGGAGCCAGAAGGCCCTGGTCAAGCCGGCCCTCTGATCTAGAGAATAAAAAACCGGCCGCCTTCGGACTACTGCAGTCCGGGCGGCCGGTTCTTCATTGGCCCCGTCCAGGGTCTTGAGCGCGCCCTCGTAGTTCTTGCTCTCAACAAAGGCCTTGGCCTCGCTCAGGA
>JANXYO010000114.1 GCA_025356015.1 Spirochaetaceae bacterium | reverse complement strand
CTCTAGACTTCCGGACCTACCTCTCAACGATAACCCAAGGAGTGGCAATGAAGATCGAGTTCGTCACAGTCAATACAGCCAAGCTGGAGGCATCGATTTCGTTCTGGCAGGAAGTCCTTGGATTTACGATCGCGCGGCGCTTTTCCCCTCGTCCCGGCATGGAGATCGTATTCCTCGCCGACGGATCTGGCGGCCAGATCGAGTTCGTCTCCGGCGGGGATCCGGCCTACCAGGGCGGGGGCATCTCCATCGGCTTCAATGTCCCCGACATGGATGCGACCATCGGCATGCTGGCCTCCAAGGGCGTGAGCATTGCCTATGGGCCATTGGATATGCCAAACGGGGTCAGGCTTCTCGGGGCCCTCGACCCGAACGGCCTCGCACTGGGCTTTGTGCAGGAAGGCCGGTCCGGGAAATAGACAGGGGATCGTTTCCCAACGGGGGCGGCTCTACGCGGGCCTCCCCTCAGCCTGAGGGCCAGGATTGAAGCCTCCCCCTAGCGTTCCAGCCATTCCCACCTCACGACCTTTATCCGGTTCTTCCGCTTGAGCACTGTCTTCTGGATATGGGTGCTTATGTATTGCTCGAGGTAGCGATGGGGCCTCTGCGAGTCCGTCATGCTCGCGTAGGCGATAGACCTCGAGTCCTCGGCGACCTCGCTGCCCGCGGAGTCTAGGGCCTTCCAGCTGAAGTGGAAGCTGTCGCTCCGCTTCTCGATCTCGACGGTCGCGACCCCTTCTGGCTCGTGAAGGTCACCGGAAAGATGCAGCTCTGCCTTTGCTTTGATGTTCGCCTCCTCCTGGACTCGGGCCTAAGACTGCATCAGTGAAGTCCCACGATCCTTTAGCTCCATGCTAGGCTAGATGGCCTGCCGGCCGCAAGAGAGCGGTATCGGGATGCCTCATAGGCGGCGCGGGCTTCGCCCGGCTTGCGAGGGTCTGGGCATCCAGGTGAAGGTGAAGCCTCATTCGCTCCGCTACGTGGGGCACGTCGCCTTCACCTCGATTCCTGTGAAGAATGACAGGGGAACCGTTACCGGAAATGGGACCAGCTTGGACTATCACAGCTCGTGGAAGATCGAGGACAGCAGGGATCTCGCCCTCGAGTACATAAAGGCAGACGACCCGGAATCGCCATGGCTGAGCGGCTATGACATCGAATTCCAGGGCGAAGCCCACTCAAAGTAAGGCCGCCTGCGCGATCAAAGGCCTGCCCGGCGCGATTTCGCGCATCGGGCGGTCCCTTAGTCCCCGTCGCTCGCGCGCCGGAATCTCTTGCGGTAGCCGCAGCTCCGGCACAGCGGCTCGACGAGCTCACGGCGGGCAAAGCCCTCGCGGATCGCGCGGGCACCGGGCGAATCTAGGATCTCGGCGAGGGAGGAGGAGCCGAGATTGCCCAGGGCAATGCTGCCCTCGCCGTCCAGACAGCAGGGCACCACCGTGCCGTCCACGAGGACTCCAATCTGGTTTCCGAGGCCGCGGCAGAAACCTTTGGATGAGACCGACGGCAGGGCGAGGTCGGGCCACTCGAAGCGATCCGCCTGGTTGAGGTAGACACGATTGTCGAGCTCCTTTGACCGGTGATCGGAGGAGGAGGATTCCCAGTCTCCAGCAGCGGGGTAGCGCGCCCTGACCAGCTCCCAGAGCAGGGCCGTCTCGGGCGGGAGGGCGCCGCCCGAACGGCTCCAGAGCCTGAGGCTGACCGGGAAGCCGGGCTTCTCGCGGTGCCGGTCCAAAAAGGCCGAGACACTTCGCCAATAGGATTCGGCTCCGCGCGCGCCTGTGTGGCTGTGAAGCGAAATGCTGAGCTTGGCAAGATTCCCGGCGCCGAGGAGCTCGTCTGCCCTCTCCTCGACCAGGGTGCCGTTGGTGGTCAGGGATACGGAGAAGCCTCCAGCTCGGGCTGCGGCCAGATAGGATCCCAGGGAGGGGTGGAGGAGGGGCTCGCCCTTGACGTGGAAGTAGAGATTCTTCCCGAAGCCCTCGAGGCGGCTCAGGAAGAGCTCGAAGCGGTCGGGGGAGAGGTGCTCCTTCTTTCTTAGCGTGGGAGGGCAGAAGGAGCAGGCGAGGTTGCAGTGGCTTGTGATCTCAAGGAAGAGCTTGTCGAACATCCCCACGGTTGTAGCATGGGAGTGGGCAGGAGCACAGCCCGCGGCCCGGGCCCGCGCCCGTATCAAATGAAAAAGGCCGCCTCGCTTCCGCGGGACGGCCGGTGGGGCTTGGGCAGGAATTACTTCCCGAGCTTGTTTTTCTTGCAGAAGTCCTCGAGGACCTCGGCGAGGTTGGGGCTGCCGATCTCCTGGAGATCGTAGCCGACCTTGACCGTGGGCTTCTTGATCTTGACGATGCGGTTGAGGTCGATGGGGGTCGCGATGACGACGGTGTCGCAGTCGGTCGCGTTGATCGTGGCCTCGAGGTCCTTCACCTGCTGCTCTCCATAGCCCATGGCGGGGAGGAGGGTGCCGATATTCGGGTAGGTCGCGAAGGTCTCCTTGAGCCTGCCCACGGTGTAGGGGCGGGGATCGACGAGCTCCTTGGCTCCGAACTTGCGGGCCGCCACGGTGCCGGCGCCGATCTTCATGTGGCCGTGGGTGAGGGTGGGGCCGTCCTCGACGACGAGGACGCGCTTGCCCTTGATGAGCTCGGGGTGGTCGACAGTGATGGGGGAGGCGCCGTCGATGACGATGGCGTTCGGGTTGACCTTCTGGATGGAGTCGCGGACGGTCTGGACGCCCTCGGGGCTGGCTGTGTCGATCTTGTTGATGATGATCACATCGGCCATGCGGAGCGAGACCTCGCCCGGATAGAAGGAGACTTCGTTGCCCGGGCGGTGGGGATCGGCGACGGTGAAGAGGAGGTCGGTCTTGTAGAAGGGGAAGTCGTTGTTGCCGCCGTCCCAGAGGATGACGTCGGCCTCCTTCTCGGCCTCGCGGAGGATGGCCTCGTAGTCGACCCCGGCGTAGATGACGTTGCCGCGGACGACGTGGGGCTCGTACTCCTCCATCTCCTCGATGGTGCACTTGTGCTTCTTGAGGTCCTCGACAGTCGCGAAGCGCTGGACCTTCTGGGCGACGAGGTCGCCGTAGGGCATGGGGTGGCGGACGGCGACGACCTTGAGGCCCTTGGCCATGAGCATCTGGACGATCTTGCGCGAGGTCTGGCTCTTGCCGGCCCCGGTGCGCACGGCGCAGACGCCGATCACGGGCTTGGTGGACTTGACCTGGGTGTCGTTGGGTCCGAGGAGGCTGAAGCTCGCTCCGGCCGCGTTGACGATGGCGCCGACGCCCATGACGTGGCTGTAGGGCACGTCGGAATAGGAGAACACGCACTCGTCGACCTTGAGCTCCTTGATGAGCTTGGGAAGGTCGGCCTCGAGGTGGATGGGGATGCCGTTCGGGTAGAGGCTGCCGGCGAGGGCGGCGGGGTATTTGCGGCCGGCGATGTCGGGGATCTGGGCGGCGGTGAAGGCTACGACCTCGTAGGCCTCGTTGCCGCGGAAGTGGGTGTTGAAGTTGTGGAAATCGCGTCCTGCCGCGCCGATGATGATGATCTTTCTCTTGGCCATCGGGACACTCCTTGGGATGTGGGTTTATGGCGGCGACATCCGGTCGCAGGAGCGTCCTACCGTCGAGCCGCGGCGACACTATAGGAATCCCCCTTTATCCCTGTCAATACCACGAATTATCCGCTGCAGTGACCGGGAATTGCGGAAACGGATGCGTATGCAAAATGAAGGCCCGTTGGTGGGGGTTTCATGCAATGGGGGCGCCTTCGCCGCTCATGCTTATGCATGAAGCGGAAAGCGAGGGCCAGGGAAAAAAGGAAAAAACCGCGCTTTTAGGCCTGCGCCGGGCCCTGGGCGGGCGAGGCTAGACGAGGCTCTGCCATTGCCCCTGAGGCCCGGTTTGGGCTACAGTCGGCAAAAGTAAAGGGGGAGGGAGCCATGCCAGGACTCAATGTCACCAGCGAGATCGGCGTTCTCAAGCGGGTCGTCCTGCACAGCCCCGGTCCCGAGGTCGAGGCCATGACCCCCAAGGAGGCCGAGGCCGATCTCTACAACGACATCATCCCCCTTGCTGCGGTCAGGGCCGAATACGACACCCTGAAGGCCTTCCTGGGAACGGTGGCCAAGACCTACGAGCTCGGTGAGCTCCTGGCCCAGGCGATCTCTGCGACAGGGAACAAGTTCGAGTTCCTCACCACCCTCGGACAGCTCTGTCCCATCAAGAACCGCATGGACGAGCTCATGGCGATGGACCCGAGACAGATCGCGCAGGCCGTGATCCAGGGTCTGCCCTCCCTTCCCGACAGCCTCTCGGGAATGCTCTCCCAGCGCAGCTTCTCCATGAGGCCCCAGCCCAACGCCTACTTCATGCGCGATTCCGCGGCGATATTCCGCGATTACGCAATATCCGGTGCGACAGCCTTCGATGTGCGGCTCATCGAGCCGATCGTCACCCGTTTCATCTTCACCCACCACAGCGACTTCCTCGCCCAGGGTCTTCTCCTGGACGGGCCGCGAGAGCGCAACCGCTTCATCACCATCGAAGGCGGGGATATCATCGTCATCGGACCCCGAGTCCTCGCCATCGGCATTTCCGAGCGCTCAAGCCCCGAGGCCGTGGAGCGCCTCGCCGTCAATGCGGGGAAGGCCTTTGGGGAGCCCATGACGGTCTTTGCCGTCCTCCTGCCCAAGGAAAGGGCGACCATCCACCTCGACATGGTCTTCACGGTGATAGACCGCGACGCGGCCCTCGTGTACGGGCCTGTCGTGACCGGACCGCGCAGGGCGCGGGTCCTGCGACTCGACACGCGGCGGGGCGGCAGCCCTAAGATCACCGAGGAGGAGGGCCTCCTGCAGGGCCTCTGGGGCGCAGGCATCGACCTCGAACCCGTCGCCTGCGGTGGCGGGGACCCCCTGTTCCAGGAACGCGAGCAGTGGTGGTCGGGGGCAAACTCCTTCGCCTTCGCCCCTGGCAAGATCGTCATGTACAACTGCAACGTGCACACCCTCGAGGCCCTCTCGAGGGCCGGCTTCGAGGTCAAGGATGCCGAGGACTTCCTGCCGGGCTCAGGCGGCATCAGCGGAGCGTCAGTCGCCGACTACCACCGGCTCGTCGTAGGCTTCGAGGGGATCGAGCTCGCCCGCGGGGGCGGAGGGGCACGCTGCATGACCCTGCCAGTCGAGAGGGAGGATCTCGACTAGCGATGACAGTCAACGATGGAGGAGCGGCTCGTAGATATCTCGGGATCGGAGAGATCATCGTCTCGGACGAGGACCTGCTCATCACCACGGTCCGTCAGTACTCCCACCTACCGCATAGGCGAGCGCAACATCGACAAGGCGCGCTCCATCATCGCCGGCTGGGGCCTTAGGATCAGCGACGAGGACACCGGGGGCAAGACGTCGAGGAGGCTATCCCTCGACCTGCGCAGCAGAAGCTGTGCCGTGCAGCGAGGGTTCGCTCGCGCCTAAGGCGCTGTTAGTGGTTCCGCAGCCGGGCTTTCCCATCGCCGCGGCCATGGCTATCTTCAATGCAGGTTCTCGACCGCGATGCCCAGCAGACCATGATGAGCCGCCGTCGAATGGGAGGGTTGCATGGAAATGAGGAGCGCCTCGGCCGATGCCTTTGGGACAATCGATCCCCGGACCAGGCTTGGCACCGTATCCCTGACTGTGGCCCATCTCGAGCGGCAGGTCGAGTTCTACCGCGAGACCCTCGGCTTCGTCCTCCACTGGCAGGAGGATGGACGTGCGGGGCTCGCAGCGGGCGGCGAGGACCTGCTTGAGCTCGTCGAAGGCGCCGGCCGTGGACCACGGGGCTCAACCATTTCGCCATCCTCCTGCCCTCGAGGCGCGAGCTCGCGCGATCGGTCGAGAGGCTCATCGGGCTCGGATGGCCCAACTATCCGACAGACCACATCGGGCGCGCGGACGGCAGGACGAGCGACGCTCGCGAGAGCCTTGACCTCAATGCCCTGTTCCGGGAGCTCTGGCCTGGCGATAGCCTCGACCCGGGCCTTCCACAGTCAAGCCGGATAGGCCATATCCACCTTTATGTCCGCGATGTTCCCGAGGCGATCCGCTTGTACGCCGGAGTCCTCGGCTTCGGCGACCGAGGCTACTCGCCTTCCATCAGGATGGGGATGGTCTCTGCCGGAGGCTACCACCACCACCTGGGCCTTAATACCTGGATGGGCGCGGGCGCGCCTCCACCGCCGCCCGGCTCCCTTGGCATGAGGCATTTCACGATAAGCCTTCCCAGCGCCGAGGCGAGCGAAGTCCTGGCATCGAGGGCTACCGAGGCTGGAACAAAGGTCGAGGAGATCGAAGACGTCTTTCTTTTCCTCGACCCCTCGGGCAAAGCCGTCAGCCTCATCCACGATTGACCGGAAGGCAGGCGGAGTAGATGCGACGGCGGGCTCCGGCGGCGCCGGAAGCGCCTGTGCGCTTTCCGCGCCCGTAGTCATCTTGAAGTGCGAAACATGCTCAACTACATCCTGTTGTACTCCCGCATGTTTCGCATTTCAAGCATGTCCCGTTGCGGACCAATGTGAGATGGCCGCAGACGGGGCAGGGGTCGCCTTCGTAGCCCTTGAGCCTCGCGTTGCGCGAGCCCTCCCTGTCGGCCTTGATCTTGGCGGCCTGTTCCGAGGGGGCCTGTCCAGGGGTGGAGGATCCCTTGGCCTGAGCCTGGCTGCCCAGGCCCGAGGCAGAGCCGCCGATGGCGGCCGCGGTCTTGTAGCCGGCCTGGCCGAATGCCGGGCGCTGTCTCTGTGTGGAGGTGGTCTCGAGGTCCTCGGGCTTCACCTGGCCGAGGTCGTGGCGGCTCATGTAGGCGATGGCGAGGTCGCGGAAGATGTAATCGAGGACAGAGGTGGACATCTTCACATAGTCGTGGCCCTGCACCAGGCCGTTCGGCTCGAAGCGTGTGAAGGTGAAGGCGTCGACGTACTCCTCGAGGGGCACACCGTACTGGAGGCCGAGGGACACGGTGATCGCGAAGGAGTTCAGGATCGAGCGGAAGGCGGCGCCTTCCTTGTGCATGTCGAGGAATATCTCGCCGAGGTTGCCGTCCTCGTACTCCCCGGTGCGCAGGAACACCGAGTGGCCGCCGATCTTGGCCTTCTGTGTGTAGCCCGAGCGGCGGTTTGGCAGGGATCTTCGCACCCCTCGGGGAGCGGCAGGCATGCCTGGCAAGTCGGCCTCGGGCTGCTTGGTGAGACCCGCAGGGCTCGAGCGCCTCTCCGGCTCGGGCGTCTCGTCGTCCAGCTCCCCGGTCTGGAGGGCCAGTATCGAGTCGGCGATCATGTCGGCTCCGGGCGCCAGGGCCGAGAGGGGCTGGGAGAGCTTGGATCCGTCCCGGTAGAGGGCGATGGCCTTGAGCATCGAGCGCCAGGCCTTTGCGTAGGCTCCCTTCACGTCCTCGTAGGTCGCCGAGTTCGGCATGTTGATGGTTTTTGATATCGCTCCGGAGATGAAGGGCTGGACAGCGGCCATCATCGCGATGTGGGCCTGCCACTGGATCGAGCGCGTGCCCTTCTTTCCCGAGGGAGTCGCGGTGTCGAAAACCGGCTGATGTTCGGGCTTGAGCCCGGGCGCGCCCTCGAGACCCATCGTCCCGCAGGCGAAGAGCTCGGCCCTCTCGATCTCCTGCTCGCTGAAGCCAAGGTGGCGCAGGATGCTGAAGCCCGGCAGGGACCAGGTCGACTCAGGCAGGCCTATGGCCGCGAAGGCCTCGCTTCCCAGCACGTGGGGGGCGAAGCAGGAATCGAGGGAGATCGCCGTCGAGAGCGCAGCCTCGACCCTGCAGAGGGCCGACTCGGGCAGTCCAGCCGCGAGGAGGCTCTCGTAGGAGAGCTGGCGGTCGCTGTCCGCCGAGCCTGGGGCCGCGGCGCCCGGGCCGCCCGCGCCCTTGAGGGTCCCGTGCCCGAGGGCATAGGCCTCGATCTCCTTGATGCTCTTCTCGTCATAGCCCAGGGCGTGGAGGGCCGGCGGGACGCTCTGGTTGATGATCTTGAAGTAGCCGCCTCCGGCGAGCTTCTTGAACTTGACGAGGGCGAAATCGGGCTCGACCCCCGTGGTGTCGCAGTCCATGAGGAGGCCGATGGTGCCGGTTGGCGCGATCGCGCTCACCTGGGCGTTCCGGTATCCGTGCTTCTCCCCGATGGCGAGGGCCTGGTCCCAGGAATCGCGGGCTGCCTTGGCCAGGTTGGCGGGGCATTTGGTGGCGTCAAGGGCCGCGGGGATGACGGTGAGCCCCTCGTACTCGGCCTCGAGCGCGCCGTGGGCGGCCCTCCTGTGGTTTCGCACAACCTTCAGCATGTGGTCGCGGTTGGCCTCGTAGCGGGCGAAGGGGCCCCAGGCCTCGGCCATCCGGGCGGACTGGGCATAGCCCTCACCGGTGAGGATGGCGGAGAGGGCGGCGGCGACGGAGCGGCCCTCGTCTGAGTCGTAGGCGAGGCCCATGACCATGAGGAGGCTGCCGAGGTTGGCGTAGCCAAGGCCCAGGGTCCTGAAGTCATAGCTCCTGCGCGCGATCTCCTTCGAGGGGAACTGGGCCATGACGACCGATATCTCGAGGACCGTGGTCCACAGCCGCACGGCGTGGCGGTAGGAGACTTCGTCGAAGCTCCTCGTCTTGGTGTCGTAGAAGGTCATGAGGTTGAGGGAGGCGAGGTTGCAGGCAGTGTCGTCGAGGAACAAGTACTCGGAGCAGGGGTTCGAGCCGCGGATCTCCCCGTCGGCCGGGCAGGTGTGCCACTCGTTGATCGTGCCGTGGAACTGGAGGCCCGGGTCGGCGCACTGCCAGGCTGCCTTCGCGATCGTGTCCCAGATGCTCCGGGCCTTCTGCTTCTTCACGGCCTTGCCGGTGATGCGCCCGATGAGCTCCCAGTCGGCGTCGTCCTGGACAGCCTTCATGAAGCTGTTGTCCACGCGCACCGAGTTGTTTGAGGACTGGCCGGACACGGTGTTGTAGGCCTCGCCCTCCCAGGCCGTGTTGTACAGGGGGAGGTCTGTGGAATAGTCGCCCTGACGGTACATGGACAAGAGCTGGTGGAGGAAGGGCGCGGGGACGCCGGAGCGCAGTGCCAGCCTCGCCGCCTTCCTCAAGGGTATGTTCCGCTCGAAGGAGAAACGCTCCTCTGGGGGCAGGGCGCTCGCCTCGACCGTGGTGACGGCGTCACGCAGGAGCTGGGCCTGGCTGCGCATGAGGGCCGAGCCGGCGGCGAGGCAGGCGACCTTGTACTCCTCCTCGGCCTTCCACTTGGAATAGGCCTCGATGTCGGGGTGGTCGGCGTCGAGGATCACCATCTTGGCGGCCCTGCGGGTCGTCCCGCCTGACTTGACGGCGCTCGCCGAGCGGTCCCCGATCTTGAGGAAGGAAAGCAGGCCGCTCGAGACCCCTCCGCCCGAGAGGGGCTCGTTCAGCCCCCTGATCTTGGAGAAATTCGAGCCGGTCCCCGAGCCGTACTTGAAGAGCCGGGCCTCGCGTGTGACAAGGTCCATGATCCCGCCCTCGTTGACGAGGTCGTCCTCGATGTCGAGGATGAAGCAGGCATGGGGCTGGGGTCGGGCATAGGCCGAGGAGCTCCTGGTGACCTCGCCGCTTGCCGGATCGACATAGTAGTGGCCCTGGGCAGGACCCTCGATCCCGTAGACGGCGTGGATGCCCGTGTTGAACCACTGGGGGCTGTTGGGGGCGGCTATCTGGCGGGCGAGCATGTACAGCAGCTCGTCGTAGAAGGCCGACTCGTCTTCCTCGGTGTCGAAGTAGCCCGCGCTCTTGCCCCATATCCTCCAGGTGTAGGCCAGGCGGTGGAAGACCTGGCGGGCGTCGTGCTCGGCTCCTGGCAGGGGGGAATCCGCGGCCAGGACATGCTGGTTCTTTGGGACAAAGGCCTCCCAGGAACGGGCCTTGTCTGCGGGAACGCCAGCCTTGCGGAAATACTTCTGCGCTATTATGTCGGTGGCGATCTGGCTCCAGGTCGAGGGCACGACTGCCCCTTCCATCTTGAAGACCGACTTGCCATCGGGATTGCGTATTTCGCTGACCCGGCGCTCCCATTTGATGTCGCGGTACGGGCCCGAATCCTTCTTGGTGAAGTGACGCTCGAATTTCATATGTTCCCCTCCCCGGTCCGCCTTTAGCGTCCGGGCCATTTATGATAGAATGAAGACCTTCCCTGGCAGATACTATATATGGTGGTCTCCGGGCGGACAATACCCTACAGGTAGAATATATCGTATTTCCTCGGCCTTGACATCCATGTGGCGGGGTGCATCTTAAATCGACGAGCCAGAATATGGCTGGAGGAATGGATCGGGGCTCGGGCCTAAAGGGACGGCCAAAATCGTGGTTCGCAGGGAAATTGGCCTGCGGATGGCCCTAGCCGGCGACCGATAATCGAAACTGACCATGAAAACTGCAGCACTCATCTATTCAGGTTCCCTCACCCAGCGTGCCCTTGATCCCCTCGCTGGAGGCGCCTCGGCCTACAGGCGTTGCTTGGACTTTGCCGCCGCCCTGCCGGGCCTCGAGCGCGGCCTCGTCCTCGAGGGCAGTACCCTCCTTCCCGACGGCCCCTTCCCCAGGGAAAGGCGGGAGGCCTGGAGCCTCGATGCCGTCCTCGGGAAGCTTGGCGATCTCGGGGAAGGCCTCGACGCGGTCTTCTTCTTCTGGGCCGACCAGCCCTTCCTGGACACCCACCTGGCCCTGCGCATGCTTGACAACTTCCGGCGCTACCGGGCCCAGTACGGTTTCGCCGACGGATATCCCCTCGGCCTCGCCACCGAGATCCTCTCCCCGAGGATCGTGCCAGCCCTGCGCTCCCTCCTCGCCGGGATGGACAGGGGCTCGGTTGACATCCCTGCGCGGGACTCCCTGTTCACCGTCATCCAGAAGGACATAAACGCCTTCGACATCGAAACCGAGATATCACCCATCGACCTCCGCGACCTCAGGCTCACCCTCGCCTGTGACTCGAAACGCGAGACTCTTTTGGTCGAGCGCCTACTGGCAGCGGGAGGAGCCGACGAGCCGAGCCTTCTGGACCTCATACCCCGCCGTCTCGACCTCCTGCGCAGCCTGCCTGCCTTTGTCCAGGTCCAGGTCTCTGGTGCATGCCCGCAGAGCTGCGCGCTCTGCCCTTACCCCAAGTTCGGGGGCGACATCCTCTCTCGGCAGGACCACATGCCAAGGGACCGCTTCTCGGACATCCTGGACCAGGTGGTCGAACTTTCGGGGGATGCCGTCATCGACATCTCACTATGGGGAGAGCCGAGCCTCCACCCCGACATCGGCGGCCTTATCGAGGAAGTGCTCTCTCGTCCGGCCTTGAGCCTCATCGTGGAGACTTCGGGAATCGGCTGGGATCGGAGCATCCCCGAGCGCCTCGCCGGACTCCCGGGCAGGGACAGGATCCACTGGGTCGTCTCCCTGGACGCCTGGAGTCCCGAGCTCTACGCGCGTCTGCGCGGACCAGGCTATGCCGAATATGCCGAGGCCTCGGCCTTCGCTGACTTGCTCATCGGCCTCTTCCCGAGGACGGCCTATGCCCAGATAGTCCGGACCAGGGACAACGAGGCCGAGCTCGAGGCCTTCTGGCGAGGCTGGAAGAAGAAGACAGAAAATGTCATAGTACAGAAATACGCGACCTGCGCTGGCCTCCTGCCAGAGAGGAGCGTGGCCGACCTCTCTCCCCTGGTCAGGCGGCCCTGCTGGCATCTCAAGCGAGACCTGGCGATCCTGATAGACGGGACGGTGACTCTATGCCGCGAATGCGCAAGAAAGGAAATCGTTCTCGGCCATGCCTTCGAGGCGAAAGGCGAGGTCCCCGCGGGGATTCGGGCTGCCTGGGAGGCGGGCGAGGCCCAGCATCTCCTCCATGTGCAGGGCGCCTGGCCCGCACCCTGCGCGAGCTGCGATGAGTACTATACCTACAACGCTTAGTTCCCGTTCCGTGGACTACACGGTCGTCGGCGGCACGAAGGGGAAGGGCACGGGAGCGGGCCTTCCCGTCTCGGTAGTCCTGCTCAACCGGGCTTCCAGGCTCTACCGCAACGACGTCTTCCGCGAGCTCGACAGGCTCGGCTTTGATTCCATCGTCTCGATCGACGAGGGAGCCGACACGCGCGACGTCGAATCCCTCGCGGGTCGCTATCCACGGGTGCGCTTCCTCCTCCTCTCGGAGCCGACGAGCGTGGGAGAAAGGGTCAATCTCGGGATCAGGGAATCGGCCGGCCCCTTTGTCTTTGTCCTCTGGGACGACATGCGTCTCTCGAGCCAGGCCCTTTCGAGCAGGTTCTTCGAGCGCCTTGCCACGCAGAACATCCTGTGCACCGCCCCCTTTGTCACGGCCACAGGCGGCGAGGCCGTGCCCGTGGCGGCCACCCCCGCACTCCATGGATCAAGCCTCAAGGTCCTGAACCTTCCTCCGGCCCACGACGGGGCGAGATCCCTCTTCCCCTTCGATTTCTGCGGCATCTATTCCCGCGAGCGCTTCGTCCTCACGGGAGGCTTCGACGGCAGCCTCGGCAACCCGTACTGGCAGAAGCTCGACTTCGGCTTCCGCGCCTGGCTCTGGGGCGAGGAGATCCGCCTGGCCCAGGCCCTGAAGGTCAATTATGTCGACCAGGCCCCCGAGGAGAACGCCACTCCCGACGACCATTACAAGTGGTTCTGGCTCAAGAACCTTGCGCCCCAGTTCAGGGGAGATTCGGCCGACATGCCCTCCCACCGCTTCTGGGCCTACCTCAGGGCGAGGCGGGGAGGCTTCTTCTCAGCGATCTCGGAATTCAGGTCGGCCCGCGAATGGGTGAGGATCAACCGCTACCGCTTCCGTTCCGATGCGGCCAGCCTCGTCGATCTCTGGGAGGACGAGGGGCCATGACCGGAGTCGTGGTCCAGGTCAGGCTCGGCTCGACACGGCTTCCAGGCAAGGCCCTCCTGCCGCTCGGCGACGCCTCGGTGTGCGACATGGTGCTTAGGCGCCTCGCCCTTGTCACGGCCGATGTGCTGGTGCTCGCAACCGACGAGGCGAGCTCCGCCTCCCTCGGCCCGGTCGCCGCAAGGAACGGCTTCGAACTGGTCGTAGGCCCGGCCGAGGATGTCCTCGCTCGCTACTGCATCGCGCTCAGGCGCTTCGGCATCGATCTCCTGGTCAGGGCGACGGGGGACAATCCCCTGGTATCCTTCGAACTGGCCTCGCTCCTGCTCAATGGGGATGAGTGGGAGGCGCTCGCGGTTACCGGCGGCAGGGTAGGGCGGCGCGCCGACTACTCGGCCCATCTTGGCATGCCTGTCGGCATGGGCGTCGAGCTTGTCAGGGCCGAGGCCCTCTACCGCGCGGAGGCCGAGGCCACCGGGGACCATGACCGCGAGCATGTCTGCCCCTATCTGTATAGCCATCCCGAGCTCTTCTCCATCTCCCGCTCCGACGCCCCACCAGAGTACCAGATGCCGGGGGCGAGGGTCACTGTCGATACCCAGGCCGACTACGGGTCGGTCGCTGACATCTACCGCTCCCTCTACCGAGGGGATCCCATCGCGAGCCTCGACGTCATCAAGCTGCTGCGTTCCCGGGAGGAACAATGCTGAGATCAATCCTCCTCGTGCCCTCGGTCTCGAAGGGAAACGGCTCGGGCCACCTCATGCGCTGCTTCGGCCTCGCGAAGGCTCTGGGTCCCGGGGCCGCCGTCTATGTGCCCGAGGCCAAGGCCGAGACATCCTGGAGCGCCGCCGAGCTCGAGCTTGCCTTCCACCGGGAACTCGGAGGCATCTCCCTCGTCACGAGCCTCCGCGACCAGGGCCGGGACTCCCTGCCCACCCGAAGTTGGGACCTGGTGGTCCTCGACCGCCGCGCGATAACCAGGGATGAGCTCGCCTTCTGGGAGCTCTTCGGTCCCGTCCTCGCGATCGACGAGGGAGGTGAGGCCCGCGGGGCCGCCCTCTACCTGATAGACATCCTGCCGCGGGCCGGCTCAGTCCCGAATCTGGGGGGCCAGGGGCCAAACAAGGCTTCCCTCGGCTTCCTCGACCTTCCGCGGAACCGCCGGGAGCCTCCCAGGGTATTGCGCCGCGCCCTTGTGAGCTTCGGCGGCGAGGACCCCGCTGGCCTATCCCTCGGCCTGGCCCGCCTCCTTGTCACCACAGGCCTTGTGCGGGCCACCGACCTGACCCTGGTGTCGGGCGCCCTGCGGCGAGGCGCCCCTCCCCTCGGCCTGGACGGGGTGACTGTCCTCGGTCCGGTCCAGGACCTCAAGGAGCATCTGCACCGCTACGACATCGTGTTCACCCAGTTCGGGCTAACGGCCTTCGAGGCCGCCTGGGCAGGCTGCGCCGTCATACTCCTTGACCCGAGCGGCTATCATCACTCGCTCACCCGTCAGGCTGGCTTCGCCGACATAGGGGTGATGAAGCCCGACCTTGGCGCCTTGAGGCGCTGGTTGTCCTCGCCGGCCGAGCTCCTCGCCCGCACCACCGCCCTCCTGCCCGAGGAGGCGGAATCCCTCGCCGAATACATCGCCCGCCTCTCCCCCTCGGGTCCACGCTCCTGCCCCGCCTGCTCGAGCTTCGACCGCAACGCCCTCTACCGAGACGAGACGAGGAGCATCTTCCGCTGCGGGGACTGCGGCCTCGTCTACCTGAGCCGCTTCTCGGGCGGGAGGGAGGATCCCTATCACAGGTCCTATTTCTTCGAGGAATACAAGCGGCAGTATGGTCTCACCTACCTCGAGGACTGGCCGAACCTCCTCGCCCTGGCCAGCCCGAGGCTGGACCGCATCGAGGCTCACGCGGCGAGGAGCCTCGGCAAGGGGGAATCCCTGCGCATCCTCGATGTCGGCTGCGCCTTCGGACCCTTCCTCGCGGCCGCCCGCGACCGGGGACACGAGAGCGTCGGCCTGGACAGCTCGGAGGAGGCCGTGGCCTATGTCAGGTCCGAGCTCGGCATCAGCGCCACGGCTGGCGACTTCCTCGACCCCGACGCCGCCTCGGGTTTCGAGGGACCCTTCGAGGTACTGACGATGTGGTACGTTATCGAGCATTTCGAGGACCTCGACTGTGCCTTGCGCAATGCCGCTGCCCTAGTGAGGCCCGGCGGGCTCATCGCCCTCTCGACTCCGTCGGGCGAGGGCGCCTCGGCGCGCTTCGACCGCGAGGGCTTCTTCAGGCGGAGCCCCGAGGACCACTTCACGATCTGGGAGCCGAGCCGGGTGGGCTCTCTCTTCGAGGCCTACGGATTCGGGATCCTTGAGCTCAGGATAACCGGCCACCACGCGGAACGCCTGCCCGGGTTCAGGGCACTGACATCGCCTGCCTCCCCTCGGCCGATCCGGTCGATAGCCAGGGCCCTTGGCCTTGCGGCGTCGCGGCTCTTCCGCCTCGGCGACACCTTTGAGATCTATGCGGTCAGGCTTGAGGCCGGGGCCCTCGAGGCGGCCGCGGGGGAGGCTAGGGGCTCGATACGGGTACGCGTGAAAAGAGGGGGGACTACCCGATCATGACCATATTCATCCTCGGGGCAAGCACCATGCAGCTCCCCGCGATCAGGATCGCCAGGGAACTGGGCTGGAGGGTCGTCGTCGCGGACGCCAATCCCGAGGCCCCAGGGGCTGGCCTCGCCGACCTCTTCCTGCCGATCGACCTCAAGGACAAGGTCGCCCTCGAGGAGGCGGCCCGAGGCCTCCGGGCGGACGGGGGCATGGACGGCGTCTTCACAGCGGGAACCGATTTCTCGGCTTCGGTGGCCTGGGTCGCCGAGCGCCTGGGCCTGCCCGGCATTTCCCACGAGACCGCCCTCAAGGCATCGGACAAGCTGCGGATGCGGGCCGTATTCGAGGCCGCGGGCCTCTCCTCGCCCCGTTTTGTGGAGGTCCAGGCGGGCGAGGGCGGGGGAGCCCTTGGATCCCTGGCAGCTGCGGGCCTCGGCTTTCCCCTCGTCGTCAAGCCTGCGGACAGCATGGGCTCGAGGGGCTGCCGTTCGGTGGCGGGAGAGGCTGAGCTGCAGGTGGCCCTGGCCGATGCCTTCGCCCATAGCCGCAGCCACAGGGCCATCGTCGAGGAATACATCGAGGGACCGGAATTCTCGGTCGACGCCATCGTCCTGGACGGCGAGATCAGGATCAGGGGCCTGGCAGACCGTCACATCTTCTTCTCCCCCTATTTCGTCGAACTGGGCCACACGATGCCCAGCTCCCAGAGCAGGGGAATCCAGGCCGAGGTGCTCTCGGTGTTCGAATCGGGGGTGAGGGCGATCGGAATCGGGCGCGGGGCGGCCAAGGGTGACATAAAGTACTGCCCTTCCAGGGGCAAGGCCGTGATCGGCGAGATAGCGGCCCGGCTTTCCGGCGGCTACATGTCGGGCTGGACCTATCCCTATGCGAGCGGGATCGAGGTGACCAGGGAGGCGCTGGAGACCGCTGTCGGACTCTCCCCGCCACGGCCGGGCCAGGGCAGGGGCTGGGTATCGGCCGAGCGCGCCTTCATCTCGATTCCCGGAAGGGTCGCCGCGGTGATCGGCGCCGTCGAGGCCCAGCGCCTTCCTTTCATAAAGGATGTCTTCCTCAGGGTCGCTCCGGGGGACATGACCGTCTTTCCCTCGAACAATGTCGAGAAATGCGGCAATGTCATAAGCCAGGCAGGCGAGAGGTCAGAGGCTGTGCGCGCCGCCGAGTCGGCCGTCGGCTGCATCCTCATACGCCTTGCCCCGGCCAAGGAGGCCACAGAGGCTTTTCTCAGGGGAGAGGGCAGCCTCTGTGGCCTTGGGGGCGCAGCCTGGCCTCCATCGGCCTACAGGCTGCCGAGAAGCCTGGAACACATCATCGATGCGATGCCCGAAAGCCTCAAAGGCGACGAGGCCGGCGGACCCCTTGTCGTCCTCCCCCTCGAGGGCGCCGAGGCCCTGGGCGAGCTTGACTGGGCGGGCAGGAGCCTCGCTCGGTCGGCCAGCCTCGCCCTTGAGCTAGGCGGGGCCCGCTACGGCCATAATGGGGGCCGCATCCTCGGCTCCCGGTTCTGGCGCGCTCTCGCGAGGGGCGGGGCACAGGCCGGTCTGTACGTCCTGGACACCGAACGGGCTCTGGGGCCATGAGCACGATCCTCTCCTCGAGACTCCTTCTGACCGCCACGATACTCGCCCTCGCCCTCCCTCGGGCAGGACTCTCCGCCGCCCCCGCCGCGGCTTCCGTTCAGGCCGAGACCGCCCCTTCCGGCCCCGTCCAGCCGGGAGAGCTTCCCCTGGTAGCCGCGGCAGACAGGCTCAAGGCGAGGCTTTCCTGGGATCCCCTGACTGGTTCGGGCAGCCTCGATCGTGCTGGTCTCCACGTTGGCTTGGGTCTTGATCTGCCTTGGGTCCTCCTCGACTATTCCCGGCTCGTCGCCGTCGATGCGCCAAGGCTGGGGGACAGGGGCCCGAGCCTCCCCGCCTCGACCCTTGCCATCCTCGAGAGGCGCTTTGCCGAGGCCGATGCCGCGGTCAAAGCCCACTTTTCGGTCGCCGCGATACTCATCGACCCAGGCCACGGGGGGAAGGATCCGGGCGCCATCGGTGAGCACACGTTAGACGGCAAGAAGCTTCGCGTCGTCGAAAAGGACGTGGCCCTCGAAATAGGCCTCATGCTGTACAAATCCCTCAAGGCAAGGTACCCGGAGCGGAGGATACTGATCAGCCGTGAGGGCGACAGCTACCCGAGCCTCGAGGAGAGGGTAGCGATGGCGAACGCCGTCCCCCTCGGCGAGAACGAGGCCATAATCTATGTGTCCGTGCACATGAACGCCTCCTTCAACAAGAACGCCAAGGGCTTCGAGGTCTGGTACCTCAATCCCGAATACCGCCGCACCCTCGTCGATTCCACCAAGCCGGGGGGACCACGGAGCGACATCGCCCCCATCCTCAACGCGATGCTCGAGGAGGAATTCACCACCGAGAGCATCATGCTGGCTAAGAACATCACCGAGGGTCTGCAATCGAGGATCGGGACCGAGAGCCAGAGCAGGGGGATCAGGGCCGAGGAGTGGTTCGTCGTGCGCAACGCGAGGATGCCTTCGGTCCTCGTAGAGGCTGGTTTCGTCACCAATCCCGAGGAGGCGAGGCTGCTTTCACGGGAGGATTACTTGCGGCGCGCGTCAGACGGCATATATAATGGCATTACCGACTTCGTCGCATACTTCGAGAGCATGAAAGGCGCGTCCTCCCAATGAACAGATTCCTTGTGACCCTGCGGCGCGTCCTCGAGCTCATTGGCCGGGCCACAGCCTTGGCCTGGCGGCACGGCCGAGCCTGGCTTTCCGTGCCGTTCAACCTCTGCCTTGCGGTGCTTGCCTCCGTCTTCCTTCTTTCCCTGCTGTCCTGGGCCGTGCTTGACCGCAAGGCCGAGGTCCTTCTCTTCTTCCCCGACGCGCGCAATGGGCGGATACAGGGCGAAGTCCGGGATCTTCCGAGGGCCTGGGGAAGCGAGGCCAGGGCCGAGCTTGTGGCCTCCGAGGTCCTTCTGGGACCGAGGAACTCGGGCCTTGCGCCAGCCTTTCCCGCTGGCACGAGGGTCGAGGCCGTCCTGTACAGGAAGGGGCGGCTCTACGTGGATATATCGGACGACGCCGCTCTTGCCGAGCCCCCTTCCCTCAAGCTGGGCCTCGAGGCACTGCGCCGGAGCCTGGCTGTCGCCGTGCCCCAGGCGGCGCGCATCGCGTTGACAATTGGAGGTCGCGAGCCTTATGCTGAAACCATGGCCGAAGCCCCCGGAAATACCTCGAAAAATCGGAAAAATAATTGACAAAGATTTCGCGGGGCATATACTTCTTTATCAAATAGCTGAAATACGATAACGCTCACAATGAAAGGAGTTACTGAATGAGAAGGAACTCAATTATCATCCTGATTGCGCTTCTATTCGTGTGCGCGCTCGCGGTTTCGGCCGACGAGGCCGTCATCATGGATTTCTCCCTCCTCAAGGCTGACATCCTTCCCGATCCGTCGAACCAGGGCAAGTTCCTCGAGAACCGCTCCACGATGATGGATTTCTCGGGAACCGCTGGCGCCAGCTACACCGATGAGCAGAAGAAGCAGATGCGCGTCTCGCTCGCGATCCGCAACTGGGACGTCCTCCTGGCCTCTTCCTCCCGCGACTCGGCCACGACCCAGCTCTCCCAGACCGCCGAGGCGGCCCTCACCGCGAATGCCCCGCAGTACGCCGGCAAGACCGTCCTTGGCGTCCGCGTGCGCTTCCCCATCGCCGAGTTCAATAGCTGGGCGAAGGTGATGCCTCCCTACGAGATCCCCGCTTTCGAGCCCAAGGCCACCATCGACGACCAGGGCAACATCACCCCTGCCGCCGCTGGCGCCGCTGGCGCCGACCCGGTAAACGCCCGCCTGACCCGCTTCGAGGGCAGCTACGACCCGAACACGAAGATCATCACCGCCCTCGGCATCGTGAAGAACGTCGGCGTCATCAAGTCCGTGGCCGTGACGGTCAAGGGCCTCAACTTCCCCCACGGCCTCACCCTGGTCCTCAAGGACGCAGACGGGAACGAGAAGTCCATGTTCATGGGCTACCTCAACTTCGATGGCTGGAAGGAACTGCGCTGGGAGAACCCGGGCTACGTGAGCGACGTCCGCAACCGCGAGCTCAGGATCTACCCCCTCTACCCGAAGACCGTTCCCATGGTCAAGCTCGACGGATTCCTCTTCACCCGGGACGCCGCCAGCGTCGGAGGGGATTTCGTCATCTACATCAAGGACGTCAAGGTCCTCTACGACAAGGCAGTACTCGAGCCCGTAAGGGACATCGATGACGAGTCCATCTGGGGAATCGTGTCGAAGAAGGAAGAGGACCGCAAGATCGGCGAGTCCAAGCGCTTCGGCAACCAGCAGGTCCTCCGCTACATCGAGAAGCTGAAGCAGGAGACCAAGGACACCTTCACCCCTTCAAAGTAAGCTAGACTCCAGGCCACAAAGCGGAGCCGGAATCCGGTCTGCGCCCCCAAGAGGCGCAAACTGGGTACCGGCTCCTTTTTCGCGCACCATCTTGGGCAATTGGGGTGTAGATTATGGCCATGCCGGGAGAAAACGCCGAAGCGATACCGGACCGCGGGGAACTTCGGACTTCCTACGATTCGCGTCGACAGGGCTATGCCAGGGTTCTGAACATCATTGAGCGGAAGATACGCTCAGAGCTCGAGGCCGTCTCGCTGCGTCCCACGATCAAAGGCAGGATCAAGTCCTTTGACTCGTGGTACGCCAAGAGGATCAGGCTTCTCCGGCAAGCCAAGACCCTTGGCCGCGATCCCATCCCGATCACCGATGTCATTGCCTTGAAAGCCGTATGCCCCTTCCTTGGCGACCTTTCCAGGGCAGAAAGGACTATTTGCGGCGCCTTCAAGGTGGTCGAGAT
>JANXYO010000103.1 GCA_025356015.1 Spirochaetaceae bacterium | reverse complement strand
GGCGCCCCGCGCCCGATCCCTCCCTCGGAGAGCGCTACGACGCGGCCCTCGTGGACCTGCAGCGCTGGCCCGAGCTTCGCGGATTCTTCATGCCCGGGCCCGAGCACCCCCTACCGATCATCCTCCTCGATCCCGCCCTCGAGTCCGAGAGCCCCCGGCTATTGGGGGAGGGGGCCTTCGACTACCTCCTGCGGGGGGGAAGCGACTTCGCCCGGAGGACGGCAGCCTATTTCAAGGCCCTGGGCGCCCTGCGCAAGCGCTTCACCGGAACCTTCGGCGCCCTGGAACGGCGTTACGAGGACCTGGTCCACGCCCTGCCCGACATCGTGTACGAGCTTGACTCAAATGGCTGCTTCTCCTTCATCAACAACTCGGTGCGACTCCTGGGGTACGACCCCAGCGAGCTCCTGGGGAAGCATTTTGCCGTCCTCCTGCACGACGACGACGTCGCCGCCGTGGACAGGGAGAGCGTCCTCAACATGTTCCGCGGCTCCAAGACCGGCTCGACCCTGAGCCCCAAGCTGTTCAACGAGCGCAGGGGCATCGAACGCAGGACCGAGAACCTCGAGGTCAGGCTGCGCCGCAAGCCGGGGGCAAGTCCGAGCAACACCGGGGACCTGATCGTCACTGTGATATCCTATGGCGAGGTTACGGCGGCCGGGGAGTACTCGAAGAGCGACGGTACGGATTTCCTGGGTACTGTCGGCGTGATCCGCGACATCACACTCAGACGGAAATCTGAGGACATGCTCAGGAAGCTCTACCAGGCTGTCGACCAGCTCTCAGCCGGAATCCTGGTCGCTGACCGCGAGTTTAGGGTGGAGTACGTCAACCCTGGATTCTTCCGCATTTCGGGCCTCAGCCCCCAGGAGGTCATCGGAGCCGACCTCTTTTCCTTCTTCGCCTTCCCCGAAGGCAGGAGCGAGGAGCTCCGATCCCTCGTCCGCGACGGCTTTGACGCCCGCGACCAGGCAAGGATCGCCTCTGCCCACGCACCGGCCGCCGACCACAGCCGCGGCGGACCATGGACGGCGATCCATGCCTCCCCGGTGCGCAACCCGGCGGGCCTCGTGACCCATGCCATCGTCGTCTGCGAGGACATAAGCCAGCGAAAAGCGATGGAGGAGCTCGTGACCCTCGCCAAGGAGGAGGCCGACAGGGCCAACAGGTCCAAAAGCGACTTCCTCGCATCCATGAGCCACGAACTCAAGAGCCCCGTCGCCAGTGTCCTCGCCGCGGCAAGGCTCATAGAGATGGGCGAGGCCGAGCCAGAGAGGAGGGCAGCCTCCATCATCGCAAGTGCCCAGGGTCTCCTGGGCATGCTTGGGGACATTCTTGATTTCGTGCGTTTCGAGACCGGCACTGCCACGATGCGGAAGCTGGCATTTCCCGTGGCCAGCTTTGTGTTGCGGACCTGCGAGCGGAGCAAGGCTGCCGCGGCAGAGAAGGGTCTTGCCTACGAGGTGGGAGAGCTGCCCGGGGGGACGGTCACCACCGACCCCGACCGCCTCGCGAGGGCCTTCGGCGCGATCCTCGACAACGCGGTCTCCTTCACCGAGAAGGGCAAGGTCCGCGTCGGGGTTAGCCTCGAGCAGCGGGCGGGCAATGTACCCCATCTCGTGCTGACAGTCTCGGACACGGGAGTCGGGATTCCTGCCGCCGACCAAGGCAGGATCTTCCAGCCTTTCGTGCAGCTCGCCTCTCCTTACACGAAGCGGGGCGGCGCGGGCATTGGCCTCTCCCTTGCGAGGAACATCGTCCGAGCCCTGGGGGGGGAGATCCGCCTCCAGAGCGAACCGGGCCGGGGCTCGATATTCACGATCCTCGTCCCCGCCGGCGAACCCGCGATCAAGACCAGCCCCGAGGCCGGCGGACGCCGCGTCTACCGTCTCCTGGTTGTGGATGACAACGAGGTAAACCTCGAATACATGGCCGCGATCCTCGCGAATTCCGGGCACAGGACAGACCTGGCTTCGAGCGGGGCCGACGCGCTTCGCGCCTTGGAGGAAAGGCCGCACGACGCGGCGATCCTCGACATCCAGATGCCCGGGATGAGCGGGATCGAGCTCGGGGCGAAGCTCCGGGCCTATGTCGGAGACCGCTTCGATCCTGGCCTCCCCCTCGTGGCGCTGACCGCATTTGATGCCGAGGAGGTACTCAGGTCTGGGGTCGATTTCGACTCGGTTTTCTCGAAGCCCGTGGACATCCCCAAGCTGCTTTTCGTCCTCGATGAGGCAATAGACCGGCGCGAGGCCGTATCACCCCAGCTTCCACCCGGAGGGATAAGGGAGCGCTCAGGCGCCCTCGAGCGTGCCAGGAAGGAGGTCCCGCGCCTCCTCGCCTCGCTCGGGCGGGCAGCAGAGTCGGGCGACGCCGAGACCTTGAGGCTCATGGCCCGGGCCTTGAGCCCCTACTTCACCTCAGTGGGTGCCGGACGGGCCGAGTCGGCCCTACGCCGCCTCGTGCTCGCTATTCCCGACGAGGACGCCGCCGTGGCCACCTGCCGTGCGGAGCGACTTGCCTCAGCCTGGAAGCGCTTCAGTACCTCGCTCAATCCGCCGTGATGCTGCTGGAGCCGCCACAGCATGCGGATACTTGTCGCCGACGATGACCCCGGCAATCTCGACATCATGGGGCGGCTTTTCATCCGCCTCGGCGCCGAGGTCGAACTCGCCCGCGATGGCCGGGCGGCGGCCGCCCTTGCCGCCGCGTCCGTCTTCGATCTCATACTCCTCGACCTCGCAATGCCAGGTAGGGGAGGAAGGATGGCTGCCCAGGATATCAGGCGCGGCGAAGCCGCGCGCGGCTGGCGTCGCGCCCCGATCCTCGCCCTCTCGGGCTCCGATGCCGAGAATGTCCTGGCAGACCCGGATTTTGACGGATTCATCCAGAAGCCCGTGAGCATGGCGGCCCTCAAGGAGATGGTGGAACGATGGTCGAAGGAAGGCCAGGCATGAGCGTCGAGGAGACGGCCGGGCAGGGGGGCAAGGAGGCGATGCCCGAGGGGCGCCACGAAGCCGTGGCCAAGGCCCTCATTGAAGCCGGATCCTCGTTCCGCTTCTGCCCGGCCTGCGCGAGCCCCCGCCTCATCTCCGACCGGGGAAGACGCTGGATCTGCCCGGACTGTGGCTTCGAGTATTTCCACAATGTCGCGACGGCAGCCGGGATTGTGATAATCGTAGGAGGGCGGGTGCTTTTCCTCGTCCGTGCGCGCGAGCCCGCACTTGGCCGTCTTGCCCTTCCCGGAGGCTTCGTGGAGCCGGGTGAGCGGGCAGAGGACGCCGCTCTGCGCGAATGCCGGGAGGAACTCGGCTGGGCCCCCGACAGTCTGGAGTTCCTGGCTTCCTACCCCAACCTCTATCCCTACAAGGGCGTGCCCTATGCCACCTGCGACCTCTACTTCAGGGCTTCGGCCCCGGGCCTCGATCCCGACGCCCTCGACATCGATGCCGGCGAATCCAGCTCGGTCAAGCTCCTCGAGCTTGACGACCTTGCCTGGGACCTCGTGGCCTTCGAGTCCACCCGCCGGGCCCTCCGGCGTCACCAGAGGGCCCCCCTGGCCTAGGGCCTTTATTTCATCGCGCGAAGGGAATTGGCGACGGCGAGGAGGGCGACACCCACATCGGCGATGACAGCCTCCCACATGACCGCCACGCCGATCGCCCCCATCGCAAGGAAGGCGGCCTTTATTCCAAGTGCGAAGACGATGTTCTGGGCGACGATCCGGCGGGTGCGACGGGCCCTTGCGATTGCCTCGGCCACCCGCGAGGGCTCGTCGGTGAGCAGGACGATGTCCGCCGTCTGGACGGCGGCGTCCGAGCCCGCGCCCATCGCGATGCCGACATCGGCGAGGGCGAGGACGGGAGCGTCGTTCACCCCGTCGCCGACAAAGACCGTGCTGCCCCTGGCGCCGCCGACCTCCCTGATCATCCTGCCGAGGACTTCGAGCTTCCCCTCGGGGAGGAGCTCGGCGTGGACTTCCGCGATGCCGACCTCTGTCGCGACGCGTTGTGCGACTGGGCTTGAATCGCCGGTGATCATGGCCAGCCTGCCCACCCCAAGGGCGCGCAGGGCGCGGATTGCCTCACGGGCGTCGGACTTTGGCTCGTCGCCGAGGGCGATCGACCCGGCATACTCGCCGTCGAGGGCGACAAGCACGAGGGTGTCCCCGCCCTCGTGCTTGGGATGTGCGACTCCCTCGAGCTCGAGCAGTCGCTCGTTGCCAGCCAGGACCAGCCTGCCCCCGATCCTCGCGGCGATGCCCGCTCCCGGCAGCTCCCTCACCTCGGAGGCCTCATCCTCGGTCCCGATGGACAGGGACCGGGACTCGGCCTCGGCCCTGAGCGAGGCCGCTATCGGATGCCGGGAGAGGGACTCGGCCGCAGCCGCCCATGCCAGGACCTCGTCGGAAGTCCGTCCTGGGGCAGCCGTGATGGAACGCACGGAGAAGCTGCCGCGTGTGAGGGTGCCTGTCTTGTCGAAGGCCACGGCCTTGCAGGCCGCCAAGGCGTCGAAGACCTGGGAGCCCTTGACCAGGATTCCCCTCCGCGCGGCTCCTCCGATGCCGCCAAAGTATCCAAGCGGGACGCTCACGACCAGGGCGCAGGGGCAGGAGATGACGAGCATGACGAGGGCGCGGTAGCACCATTCGCGCAGGCCCTGCCCGGCCACCAGGAGGGGAGGGAGGAAGGCGATGGCCGCGGCCATAGCGACCACGATCGGCGTATATATCCTCGCGAAAGCAGTGACCCACCTCTCTGTACGGGCCTTGAGATGGGCGGCGCTCTCGACGAGGGTGGCGATCCTGGCTGCCGAGGACTCGCCAGCGCCGCGAGTGGCGCGGATGACAAGGACACCGTCAAGCGACACGGAGCCGGCGAGCACGGTGGCTCCAGGCTGTGCCCGCCGTGGCATTGATTCTCCGGTGATTGGCGAGCTGTCGAGGAAGGCCTCTCCTTCGATCACCTGGCCGTCCAGGGGCAGGCGCTCGCCCGGCTTCACGAGGAACTCGTCTCCGGGAACGGCCTCCTCGGGCTGGACCTCGACCCAGCTTCCCGCGCGCCTGAGCCTCGCGAAATCGGGCCTTAGGTCCAGCAGGCTGCGTATCGAGGCCCTGCTGCGCGAGGCAGCGGAATGCTGGAGGAGCTCGCCGATGGAGTAGAAGACCATCACGCCAACCGCCTCCTCGTACTGGCCGATGGCTATGGCCCCAAGGGTCGCGATGCTCATGAGGAAGAGCTCGTCGAAGAGCCTTCCGCGGACCATGTTCCGGGCGGCGCCGAGGAGCACCTTCCAGCCGGAGACGAGGTAGGCGAAGGCGAGGAGGCCGAGGCCGATGGAAGCGGCGCCTTCCCGGTGGGTGAAGTTGACGAGGACGAGCCCGAGGCAGCCCGCGGCAGTCGCTAGGGCGAGTGGCTGGATCTCCCGCTTGAGGTCGAAATCAGCCTCGGCGGTCGGTCTCCCAGGAGCCTCGGCCAGGACCCTCGAAAAGGTGACCAGGGGTTCGAGATTCCTGACGGCGCTCTCCACGGCCTTCAGGTCGGCGGCGTCCACACGCATGGAAAGGGTGCCGAAGTCGATCGACACGGCACGGACCCCCTCGATCTTCCGGAGCCCCCGCTCAAGGCCGGCGGCGCAGGCCGGGCAGTCGACGTTGCGCAGATGGTAGGTTGTCATCATCTGGCCCCGGTCCCGTCATCGAAGTGCTCGGCGGCGTGTTCGAGGCCGACCCCCAGGATGCGGCCGACGTGGTCGTCTCCAAGGGAATAGTAGACGACTTTGCCCTCCCGCCTGTGGCGGACGAGCCTGGCCGCGCGCAGGACGGCCAGCTGGTGGCTCACTGCCGATTGGCTCGCCCCGAGAACCGAGGCAAGGTCGCAGACGCAGAGTTCGCTGACCGCAAGGGCCGAGAGGATCTTAAGGCGCGTTTCGTCGGCCAAGACCTTGAATAGCCCGCCAAGTTCGGCGATGAGGGCGGAAGGCGGCGCGGCCTTCCTGGCCGCCGCAATGAGATCTTCATGAAGGACGGAACAGTAACAGAGCGCCGCGTCTGCGCCGACAGTAGCCAAGGATGCCATGGAAACTCCCAGATCATATGATCATATGAACAAGTAGACATATAACCCATGGTCAGGCGTCCGTCAAGGCCAGCCCTTCGGACTTCTTCGGTCCCTGGTTCCTTGCGCGTATTCCCACCACCATGTTTTGACCGCCACGCAGGCCGGGCCTATACTGAGGGCATGGAAGCAAGGGACCGGCTCCTCTCTGCGCTCTGCGAGGTCCAGGAAAGCTCGCTACAGAACTACCTTTCCCCGGAGGGCCTCAAGGAGCTCTCGCGACGCTTCGCCTTGAGCATGGCCGAGCTCCGGGGCGTTGCGAGCTATTACTCGATGCTGAGCCTCAGGCCCAGGGGCAGACATATCATCCGCCTGTGCGTCTCCCCGGTCTGCCGGATGCTCGGCTCGGTCGACCTGCTTGGTCTCATCGAGGGCGAGCTCGGCCTGCGTGCCGGGGAGACCTCTTCCGACGGTCTCTTCACCCTCGAGGAGACCCAATGCCTGGGCCGCTGCGCCGGGGCTCCCGCGATGATGGTCGATGCACAGGTCTACGAGAACCTGGACATCGAGGGGGTCCGCCGGATCCTGGCCTCGTACCGCAAGGTGAAGGGGGGCACTGGTGCCTGAGGAGCGAAGGATAGCCCTTTCCTACCTGGGCAGGGTCGAGCCCGGAAGCATCGATGACTACATCGCCGCGGGCGGCTATGCGGCCCTCAAGGCGGCCCTCGCCCGGCAGCCCGATGAGCTCGTGGCCGAGCTGTCGGCCTCTGGGCTTCGCGGGCGTGGTGGCGCCGGCTTCCCGACCGGCAGGAAGGAGCGCAGCACCGCCCAGGCATGCGAGGAATGCGATTGCTACGTCGTCTGCAACGCCGACGAGGGGGAGCCCGGGACCTTCAAGGACAGGGTCATCATGGAGGGTGAGCCCCACGTCCTCGTCGAAGGCATGATAATAGCCGCCTACGCCATAGGTGCCGGGGCCGGTTATATCTATATCCGTGGCGAATACAGTCGATCCATCGAGCTCGTCGGCAAGGCCATTGCCGATGCCCGGCAAGGCGGCTTCCTCGGCAAGAACCTCCTCGGGAGCGGATACTCCTTCGACATTGAGCTACGCCGCGGCGCGGGATCCTACCTTTGCGGGGAGGAGCTCACCCTCCTGGAATCCCTCGAGGGCAAGCGGGGCTATCCCCGCATAAAGCCGCCCTTCCCCGCCGAGGTCGGCTACAGGGGCACCCCGACCCTTGTCAGCAACGTCGAGACCTTCGCGAACCTGCCCTTCATAGCCGAACGCGGGGCCGAGGCCTATCTCGCCCTCGGGACGCCCTCGTCACCCGGGACAAAGATATTCTGCCTGAGCGGTGACGTCGAGAAACCTGGTTTTGTCGAGGTCGAATTCGGGACGAGCCTGCGGAGCCTGGTCGAGGATTTCGCGGGAGGGGTCAGGGGAGGCGGTCGGCCCCTCGCCGTGCTCCTGGGCGGGGCGGCGGGCACTTTCGTCCCGGGCGAAGACCTTGACCTCCCCATGGACTTCGACGGCCTGAGAAAGCTGGGGCTCACCCTTGGTTCCGGAGCTGTCATGGTACTCGGCCCTCGACGTTCGCTCTCGGCCATGATCTCCTCGATGATGGACTTCTTCCGGCACGAGTCCTGCGGCAAGTGCATACCCTGCAGGGTCGGCACCCACCGGCTCGCCAGGGCCGCGGCAAGGCTCGTGGAAACGCCGAAGGCCGAGAGGAAGATGCTGCTCGGGTCCATGGTGGCCGAGGCGAGGCTCATGGCCTCGACCTCGCTTTGCCCCCTCGGCCAATCGCCGGTACTTCCCCTCGAGAGCGCCTTTGCACGACTCCAGGATTCCCTGTAGGCGCGAGGAGCAGGTATGACCGAAGCTGGCTTTGTCGAGATTGTCATCGACGGGAGGACCTTCCTGGCGCGAGAAGGAGAGCTCCTCCTCGTCGCGGCCCGCGAGGCCGGTTTCCCCATTCCCAGCCTCTGCTGGCACAGGAAGCTGAGCCCCACCGGGGCCTGCAGGCTCTGCGTCGTCAAGGTAGAGGGAAGCCGTGGCCTGGTGACCTCCTGCTCCATTTACGTCAAGGCGGGCATGGTCGTGACTGCCTTCGACGAGGAGCTCGAGGAAGCCCGGAAGTTCATCCTGGACTACCTCCTTTCAGAGGTCGACTGCGGCACGGACGGGACCTTCAGGGACGAGTTCGCCGAACTCGTCGAGCGGTACGGTCTCGCAGAGCCCTCTGCCAGGCGCTTCCCGAAGCTCGATATGGCTGAGGCAGGCCGGGCCGTCGACTCGTCATCACCGGTGCTCACCTTCGACCCTTCCCGCTGCGTCAAGTGCTTCCGCTGCGTGAAGGCCTGCGCCGAGGTCCAGGGGAAGGGCGTGCTTCAGATGGCCGAGCGGGGACTCCGCTCAGTGATACTGGCAGGCACGGGAACCTGGGGGGCCTCGGAATGCGATGGCTGCGGCGAATGCATCCAGCTATGCCCTACCGGCGCGATCGTCGAGAAGCCCCACCGCGGGGAAATCGATCTCGCGAGTGTCGAGGCCCATGTGCCCACGACCTGTCCCTACTGCGGCGTCGGCTGCCAGATGGAGCTCCTCGTCCAGGACGGCCGGATTCTGAGGGTGGAGGGGATCGAGGGCAAGTCTCCCAATGACGGCCGGCTCTGCGTGAAGGGACGCTTTGGCAGCGATTTTGTGCACAGCCCCGAGCGGCTCATGAAGCCCCTGGTCCGGGAGGAGGGCCGGCTCAGGGAGGCGAGCTGGGATGAGGCCCTCGGCCGGGCAGCCGAGGGCTTCCTGGCCGTCAAGGGGAAGTACGGGAGCGGGGCCCTTGCTGGCTATTCATCGGCGAAATGCACGAACGAGGAGAACTACCTCTTCCAGAAGCTCGTGCGGGTCTCCTTCGGGACGAACAATGTCGACTACTGCACGCGGCTCTGCCATGCGTCAACGGTGACCGCTATGCTCAAGGCGATCGGCGACGCAGCGGGCAGCAATTCGATCGAGGACTTCGAGACCGCTGATTGCCTGCTCGTGATCGGGGATAACCTCATCGAGACACATCCCGTGACCGCCACCTATGTGAAGCGGGGAAAGGCGGCAGGATCACGCATCGTCCTCATAGATCCGAAGGAGACCCCCCTCGCGCGCTATGCCGACATCTGGCTCAGGCCGAGGCTGGGCACCGACGTGGCTCTCCTCAACGGGATGACGAGGCTGGTGATCCAGCGGGGATGGATTGACAGGGACTTCATCGAGCGCCGCGTCCATGGAGGGATGGCCTCCTTCGCCCAGCTCGAGGCCCTCGTCGCGGCCTATACCCCCGAGCGAGTCCTCGGGATCACCGGAGTCGCGCCCTCAGACCTGGTCGAGGCAACCCGGCTCTACGCCACGGCGCCGACAGCGATGATCGCGACCGGGATGGGCATGAGCCAGCAGACCACCGGAACCCACGGGGTATTCAGCCTCATGAACCTCATGCTCGCCTGCGGCAAGATAGGCAAGCAGGGCTGCGGCATCGATCCTCCGCGCGGGCAGAACAATGTCCAGGGCGCTACCGATGTCGGCGCCTCCCCCATCTATTATCCCGGCTACATCCCGAGCTCTGACGCGGTGAACCGGGCGAGGATCGCCAGGCTCTGGGGCGTCGACCCGGGCGAGCTTTCAGGCAGTCGCGGGCTGACGACGATCGAGATCGCCAAGGCCGCCCATGATGGGCAGATCAAGGGCATGCTCATCATGGGGGAGAACCCCCTGATCACCGACCCAAATTCCGCCCATGTCGAGGAGGCCCTGCGCAGCCTCGATATCCTCGTGGTGCAGGACATCTTCATGACTGCGACGGCGGCCCTCGCCGACGTCGTCCTTCCCGCCGCTTCCTTCGCGGAAAAGGAGGGCAGCTTCACCAATTCGGACAGGCGCGTCCTCAGGGTGAGGAGGGCGGTTGACAGCCCGGGCGAAGCGAGGGAGGACCTCTGGATACTCCAGGAACTCGCCAAAAGGATGGGGAGGCCAATCGGCAGCTATGCGGGGGCGAGTGAGGTCTTCGATGAGATCGCCCAAGCTGCGCCAATCCTTGGCGGTCTCGACTACCAGCGACTCGGGGGAGGCGGTATCCAATGGCCCTGCCCTGACTCAAAGCATCCCGGCACTCCGACCCTCTTCCTCGATCGTTTCAGCACCGAGGACGGCCTGGCTAGCTTTAATCCCGTCGACTATGAAGAACAGAGCGAACTCGCCGATTCCGCCTGGCCCTTTGTGCTCAACTCGGGGAGGATCCTCTACCAGTACCACTCTGCGACGATGTCGAGGCGCTGCCCTGTCCTCGTGGAGTACGCGAACGAGGCCTATGTCCTCATGCACCCCGCCGACGCCGCCCGCCTGGGACTTTCCGACGGGGAAAGGGTGCGCATAAGCTCACGGAGGTCATCGATAGAGACAAAGCTCCGCTGCAGCGAGGAAGTATCGGCTGGGGAACTTTTCATGCCCTTCCATTTCGAGGAGTCTCCGGTTAACAGGCTCACTCGCGACGAGCTCGATCCCCATTCGAAGATCGCGCCGTTCAAGTACTCGGCCTGCAAGGTAGAACGGGCCTAGGGAGGCCCCGGGAAGGGCGCCGGCCTTCAGTCTCCGGACAGGACCAGGGCGACCTCGACCCCTTGCGCGCTCTTGATGGTCAGCTTCCCGCTGAGCTGCTCGGAGAGCATAGCGACAAGCTTAAGGCCCGTAGTGTCGGCCTGGGTCGGCTGGATTCCGGAGGGAAATCCGACCCCGCGGTCGGAAACGACGAGGCGGAGGCCTGCGTCCTCCCTCTCCAGGATTATGGCGATCTCGCCCCTCTCCCCGTTTGGATAGGCGTACTTCAGGGAGTTGGTGACGACCTCGTTGACTATGAGGCCCAGGGGCATGGCCCTTGTGGTGTCGATCCTCGCGTCGGCGATGCTGGTCTTGAGACGTATCCTGCCCGAGTCCGCGTATGAGCGCAGGAGGGCAGCCGAGAGTTCCTCGAGGTATACCCTCAAGTCCACGCGCTTGAGGTCGGCGCTCCGGTTGAGCTGGCCGTAGATCGAGGCCATCGCGCGGATCCTGTCCTGGGCGCTTCTGAATGCCCGCCTCGAGGCAGGATCCTCGGTCTCATCCATGCCCATGCCGAGGAGGCCATGCACGATGCCCAGGCTGTTCTTCGCCCGATGCTGGAGTTCGTGGAGGAGGGTCTCCTTCTCGCCCAAAGCGGTGTGGAGCCTGTCCTCGGAGATCTTGCGCTCGGTGATGTCGCGGCTTCCCATGATCGATCCCGCGAACTTGCCCTCGGCATCGGTGATGATCCTTCCAGTGGACTCGAACCAGCGGTATTCCCCGTCCTTCCTCCGGTACCTGAACTGCACCGAGCCGATGCCCCTTTTCAGCATCTCTCCGATCTCACGGACGGCGTTCTCGAAATCATCGGGATGGAGGAGATCGGTCGCGACCCTGCCGATCAGTTCCTCCGGCTTGTAGCCAAGGATCCACTCGAAGGAAGGCGAGGCGTAGAGGAGGACGTTGTGGGTGTCGTATTGGCTGATCAGATCGACCATATTGTCTGTGATCTGTCTGAAGCGCTCCTCTCCCGTCTTGAGCGCCTTCTCCATCCGCCTGAGCTCGAGGTAGCTGGAGTGCCGCATCAGGACCAGGTCATCCACGCCATCAGGGTCTATCGCCTCTGGGCTGAGCTTCTCCCCGGACAATGCGCGAAGGGTGGACTCTCCCTGTCTTGGCTCGTGGGAGGCTCCAGGAGATGTGGCTTCCCCAATATCGAGCAGCAGGACTTTCCTTCGACGCTTGGACATTCACCCTCCTGCATTTGGCTCGCACTTCAGTCCAATAGAGTCTAAATCTCTAAAAACTTTAGTGCAAGGCTTATTTCATTGTCGGCCGATGGACCCTAGCTGATGAGGCATCTTCTTCCCGTGCCGATAAGGTCCCTCCTGCCCGCCGCGACCAGTGCCTCACGCACCAGTTCGCGGTTCTCGGGTTTGCTGTACTGGAGAAGGGCTCGCTGCAGGGCTCGCTCTCGGGCGCCGCGCGCGACATGCACAGGATCCCCGCTCATGGGGTCCAGTCCTGTACAGTACATGACGGTGGAGAGGGTGCCCGGCGTGGGATAGAAGTCCTGCACCTGGTCGGGGACGAAACCCCCGTCCCTGAGGTATTCCGCGAGCTCTATGGCCTCTTCGAGGCCGGCTCCAGGATGGGCGGAGATGAAATAGGGGACCAGGTACTGCTTCAGGCCAAGCTCGCGGTTGAGCTCGAGATAGCGCCTCGCGAAGGCGTCGTATACCTCGCGGCGCGGCTTACCCATGAGCTCGAGGACCCTTCGCGAGACATGCTCGGGGGCGACCTTGAGCTGGCCGGAGACATGGTGCTCCAGCAGCTCCCTGAAGAATGTGTCATCGGCCTCGAGCAGGAGGTAGTCGAAGCGTATCCCGGAGCGGATGAAGACCTTCTTGACCCCCGGCAGGCCCCGCAGCTCACGCAGGAGGGCCAGATAATCCGAATGGTCTGGCCGAAGATTTGGACAGGGATCGGGTGCGAGGCAGCGCCTGTCCGGGCAGGCCCCGGAGCGGCCCATCTTCTCGCAGGCGGGCTTCCTGAAATTCGCGGTCGGCCCGCCGACGTCGTGGATGTAGCCCTTGAAGTCGGGGAGCTGGCTCAGCTTTCTCGCCTCGGCGACGATCGAGCCCCTGCTCCTTGCTGTGAGGATGCGGCCCTGGTGGAAGGCGAGGGAGCAGAAAGAGCATGCCCCGAAGCAGCCGCGGCTGGAGACGAGGGAGAACCTGACCTCTGACAGGGCGGGCACGCCTCCAAAGGCCGAATACATCGGGTGGGCGTCCCTCTCGTAGGGCAGTTCATAGAGGCGATCGAGGGCTTCCCCATCGAGGGGGAAGGCGGGAGGTTCCACGACAACCCAGCGCCCTCCGGATTCCTCGACGAGGGCCTTGCTGCAATGGGGGTCGGAGGACCTGTACTGGGTGCGGAAGGATTCGGCGAAAAGCGCCTTGTCGGATTTTATCGAGTCAAAGGAGGGAAGCTTTATGGAGAGCCCTTCTCCGAGTGAGGGCGGCTTCGAGGAGCGCCAGGCTGTCCCCCGCAGTCCCCTGATCTCCCCGGGCTGCCGTCCCTCCGACAGGGCGGCCATTATCCCCAGGATCGCGGTCTCCCCCATGCCATAGACGAGGAGGTCGGCCTTCGAGTCGAGGAGGATGGATCGCCTGATCGAGTCGGACCAGTAATCGTAGTGGGACAGGCGGCGGAGCGAGGCCTCGAGGCCCCCGACCACGATGGGCACTCCCTTGAAGGCCTCCCGGCATCTGGTCGCGTAGACAATGAGGGCGCGGTCTGGCCTAGCCTGGGTTCTCGCCAGCTTCCCGCGGCCGATGCTCCCGTCGCCGCGAAGGCAGAGCTCGGACTTGCCCCCGGGGGCGTAGTCATCCTCGGCCCTTGGCTTCTTGTTGGCTGTGTAGGACGAGACCATCGAATCGATGGCGCCAGCGGTGACCAGGAAGGCGAGCCGTGGCCGGCCAAGGAGGCGGAATGCCTCCACGTCGTCGGGGTCCGGTCTGGCGAGAATGCCGACCCGGTAGCCCGCGGACTCAAGGAGGCGCCCGATCAGGGCCGCCCCGAACGAGGGGTGGTCGACGTAGGCGTCGCCGGTGACGAGGATCGCATCGAGCTCGGCAAGCCCGCGGGACAGCATCTCTCCGGGCTTCGTGATGAGGAATGACATGCGTGGACGAGTATAGTGCGTTCGGCGATCCCTCGTCTGCCTTGGGGATGCGGACTTGGCCCCGATGCCCGCAGCCGCTACACTCCGCCCTGCCATGATCGACAAGACCCTTTCAACAGATCCCGCCCTGGCATTTCTCGCCATCATCGCCGTTGTGCTGATTGCGGCCCTTTTCGCCCTGGGCCTTTTCATCGGACTGCGGCTTGGAAGACGCTCTGGCGCGCTCGAGGCAGAGCGCAATCTGCCGGCCCGCCTCGAGGAGGAACGCGGCGACGCGGTGCGCCGCTCCCGGGCCGTTCTTGGTGGCCAACTCGCCGAGCAGCTTGCTCCCTATCTGCCGGGTTTCCCCTTTGATCCCGGAGAGCTCAGGTTCATAGGCAAGCCTATCGACTACATCGCCTTCGTAGGGGCCTCCCAGGGGAAGATCGAGGAGGTCGCCTTCATCGAGGTGAAATCGGGCGGGGCCGGATTGAGCAAGGTGGAGAGGAGCCTCCGCGACACCGTCAGGTCGGGGAAGGTGAGCTGGGTCGAATACAGGGCGCCCTGACCCGATCCGGGGACGGCAAGGTTCGCGCATCGCGCGTAGCAATGGGCCCGCCTTTAGGCCCTTCCACCTTGCGCCCCTGTCTTGGCCGGTTATACTCAGCGGGACCTCAAAGGGGAACCAATGCACGAGCTTCTATCGGCAGACCGCGTCAAGGGCGAGCGGGAAATAGCGATCTTCAGGGTCATTCTCCTGGTCGCGATGGCGATCATGGTCACGCTCATGGCCCTCACTGGAGAGGGCTTCAACTTCTCCGACATCTATAACCTGATCGCTGTGGGCATCGCGGCCCTCTACACGGGCCTCCTCATGATCCTGATCGTCGGCCGGGGCTATCGTCGCTGGTATGGCTTCATTTCCGCCACTGTCGACATCCTCCTTGTCTCGGCAAGCACCTACCTCACCAGGTTCGCGGCCGACTCCTCGATAGCGAGCCTCGTCTCCTCGAGCTCCTTCGCCGTGTATTTTCCAATAATCCTGTTCTCCGTCAGGCGCCACGACCCTCTCAATACCCTGTACACAGGTGTGCTCGCCGCCCTCGCCTATTCGGGAATGATCGTCGTGATGCAGCTCGAGGCTTCCTTCGGGGTGACCATGGTCGCCGCCGGCGGCCTCGCCATCCGCAACGACCTCGTCAACGAGGCCCTCAAGGCCGTCATGCTCGCGGCGACCGGCCTCGTTGGTTGGGGGGCGGCGCGCCGCTTCGACAGGCTTTTCGAAGACGCCCTGCGCGAGGCGCGCGAGAAGGAGCACATCCGCGACATGTTCGGACGCTATGTCTCCGACGAGCTCGTGGACAAGATCATGGCCCGCGAGATCGCTGTGGAAGGCGAGAAGCGGCACATCACGATCATGTTCATCGACATCAGGAACTTCACACCCCTGGCCGAGAAGGTCGATCCCCGCGTGCTCATAACGATACTCAACAATTTCTTCTCCGTGTGCATCGAGACCATCGGCAGGCACGGAGGATTCATCGACAAGTTCATCGGAGACGCGATCATGGTGGTGTTCGGCGCGCCCGAGCCCAGCGAGGACCACTGCTCCCATGCCGTCGACTGCGCCATGGACCTCGTCGCCGGCCTCGAGACGATGACTGCGTGGGTGCACTCCCTCGGAGTCGACTGGGATTTCGGATACGGGATTGGCATCAATACGGGAGAGGCCATCGTGGGAAACGTCGGCACCGAGCGGCGCATGGAATACACGGCCCTGGGCGACGTCGTCAACATCGCGAGCCGCATCGAGCACCTGACCAGGAAGATCGACCGGCAGATCGTCATCGGCGAGAGCTGCGTCGCCGGCTGCCTGGGCGTCGATCTCGAGGGGCCCTACACGGCCCAGCTGAAGGGGAAGAGCGAGGCGATGAAGGTCTACGCCGTCAAGGGCAAGACCCGTCGGGAAATCCGGACCGGGAAGTAGGAGGCGGGACATGGCGCGGGCAGGATCTGGTGGGCGGGGTGGACTCGCTGGGCTTCTTGAATCCTTCTTCCGGACCTTCGCGGAGATGCCGCACCGCGGAAGCGGGACCTCCTTCGAGCCCCGGGCCGCGCGGCAGCTTTCGGCCATGGCGGGCCAGGGCCTGCATGCGAGGACCGAACTCCAGGGCTTCGCCGTCGACTTCTCGAGCGGGGCCTGGAATGTGGCGATCCACGGGGTGGCCCTCATTGGCCTCCTCCTCGCCTCTTGGACCGGAGGCCTGCTTGCAGCCGCGGTCTGGGGCCTGGGAGGCCATTCGGTGGACCTGGGACTCCTTGGGAGGGTTCCCTGGCCCTTCACCCTCGCGGCATTCGCGTCCTGTCTTGTCTGCTTGTTCTCGAGGATAGCCGCGGGCGTCAGGGGCTGGAACCTGGTCTCCTTCTTTGTGCCAAACGCCGATTCGGCCAATGTGATAATAAGCACCCTCGCCCCGCCCGGGGCCGACCAGCTCAGGGCGAGGCAGGAGGATGCCTGGAAGTCGCGGTTCCGCGAATCGGGGAAGAAACGCCTCCTGGTCCTCGCGGCCCACTATGACAGCGCCCGCTGCTTCCCTCCGATGATGGGTTCCGCGGCTCCCCCGAGGTGGCTCATGGAGGCGCTCAAGAACGGCATAGGCCTCCTGCCCACAATCGCCTATCTCGCCCTGGCGGCCGTGCTTGGAACGGCCCTTGTCCTCGGCCTGGCCGACATCGATCCCTTCGATGCGAGCGTGGCCGCCTGGGTCCTGCGATTCCTGGTTCTGGCTGCCATCGTCCTCGGCATCGGGACGGCAGGCCTTGAGGCCTTGATCTCCTCGAGGTCGGCCGATCTCCCCTTTAATCCCGGGCTGAACGACAACCTCTCGGGAGTGGCGGTGATCTTTGGCGCCCTCACTAGGATACTGCCGCTCGACGGAACTTCGGGCCTGGATCTTCGGGACACAGTCCTCATGGCGGTATTCACGGGTTCGGAGGAGAACGGCCTGCGCGGCTCCTCGGAGTTTTCCCGCAGCGTGCTCGCGCCCGCTGTCGGGGTCTTTGGAGCCGATCGGGTCATGCTGGTGAACCTCGATTCGGTCTCGGGACCTGGCCTCATCGCCGCGCCTTCGGAGAGGACCTTCTCGGCCGGCACAAGGGGCGGCAAGCTCCGCTTCGCCGAGCAGGCAGTCGAGCTCCTGTCCTCTCCCTTCATTCCTGCGGTCCTGGCACGCGCGGAGATGAGCCAGGCCGAGATCGACGCCTGTCTCACAGGACCGGGTCCCTATGGCTGCGGCATCCGCCTCGAGAAGCCGCCCCTTGCCGCTTGCACCGATCTCACCGGTTTTTGCTCTGGCAAGGGTCTAAACCATGTGCTCAAGGTCTTTTCCCTGGTGAGCAAAGTCCCGGGCTCGGGACCGCCGCCCCAGCCGCGCGACTATCACCAGCGCAGCGATGGCCTCGAGACCTTGTTCCTTGCCAGCGAGCCAGAGAACTTCGGTAGCGTCGTCATGCTCGCGATGGGTATCGAGGAACTTGTCGCCAAGGCCGAGGCCGGTCTGTTCGATTAGGCCTCGGCATTCCTAGTTTTCCAGGATGGTGATCTCGACGCGGCGGTTGCGGGCCCTGCCCGAATCCGTGGAGTTGTCGGCCACCGGGCGCTCGTCCCCATAGCCAATCGCTCTGATCCGGTCGGGGCTCCTTGACCCCTCGGCCACGAGCCTCTCGACGGCGGCCTGGGCCCGTTCCTCGGAAAGCCTTTTCCTTCCTCCCGCGAAACCCGCCGCGGCGGAGTGCCCGGCCACGAGGACGTCGCGGTCGGGGTAGCGCTTGAGTATCTCCGCGATCCGCGAGAGCTTCGCGAGTTCCTCCGGGGCCAGAACTGCGGAGTCGGCCATGAAATGGATGTCCTCGATGCTGATGGTCACGCCTTCGGTGGTCTTCGCGACCGACACGTTCGGCATGCCCTCGACTGCCTTCTCGACATCGGCCTTGATGCTGTCCCTGTCCATGAGCTGGGCCTCGTAGAGGTCTGAGCCCGCGCTGCCCCGGTATTCGATGTTCGTCCCGTCCGACCAGTCGAACACGAGGTCGAAGCGCTCCTCGTATGAGGTGGGCTGGCCCAGCACGGGGTCCCACCAGATCTTCTGGTCTGAGAAGCCGGCGATCTGGACGGGGAAGATCTTCTCATAGGCCCGAGGCGGCCCCGGTCGGACGAAGATGGTGTACGAGACCGTGACAAGCCTGAGGTCCTTCCCATCCTTCTTTACGGGACCCTCGTAGCGGTAGCGCGCCTCGAAGGGAATGGAGTAGGGGTCGGGTATGCCAAAGAAGGGGCGAAGGTCGTGCCTTTCCTCGCCCGCTGCCGTCCAGGTGTCGCCGACCGCGAGGTCCCTGTCGGGGAAGACCGGCACGTTCCTCACCACGGGCATGTAGTACTCGCCGGGGATCGTGTAGCGTCCCAGCCTGTCGCGCCTGAAGCGCGAGTCGTAGGACTCGGACACTAGGTAGGCGCTCTCCCCCTTCCTCCGCTCCGAGGTCTCGAAGGTGCCGGCGAGCTCCCCCCAGCTTCCGTCGGGAGCCGCGTCGGCGACCTCGAAGGAGATCCTGTTCAGGATCTCAGCTCCGTGCGACAGCTGGCGGTTGATGTAGACGGACTCATCGACCCGCGAGAGCACGCGGAACTTGTCCCCCTTCACGTGGATGAAGGCGAAGCGCTCCGCCTGGAGCAAGAGGCCGGATGAGAGCAGGACCGAGAGGACCACCAAGGCTTTTCCCTTCTTTGCGCGCATGACTCAAATATCGGCAGACGCCGAGGTCCAGCCAAGGCCGCCCGGCCCTTCTGCACGCTTCTGGCCGCGGGAAGGCGTTCTAGGGCATACTCGGCATGCGCAAGAAGGCAAGGCACAAGGAGATTTCTCGATGCTGATAAGCGAGCTTGCTTCCGTTCCGGGACTCGAGTGCGTCCAGACCGACTTCGTCGACAGGCCCCTCCTCGGAGGCTACACCTCGGACTTGCTTTCGGACGTCATGGCCCACGCCGTCTCGGGCTCGGTCCTGGTGACGATCCAGGCGCACAGGAACACCATCGCGGTCGCGAGCCTCGCCGGGATCAGCGCGATCGTGATCTGCAATGGACGGGCCCTGGCCCCCGATCTGCTCGAGACGGCACGTGAAGAAAAGATTGGGGTATTCTCCACGGAGCTCAGCCAGTTCGAGCTGTCCGGCAGGCTCTGGACCGCGCTGGGGGGCGAGAGCCGAACTTGAGGAAAGCGTTTCTCGCCGATCTCCACAACCACAGCTGCCTCTCCCCATGCGCAAGCCTCGAGCTTTCGCCAAGCCTCCTCGCAAACAGGGCCCGGGCCCGGGGCATCGGCATCCTCGGCCTTTCCGACCACAATTCTGCCCTCAACTGCCCCGCCTTTGCCGAGGCCTGCAGCCGGGAAGGGCTCGCCCCGCTTTTCGGCATCGAGGCCTCGAGCATCGAGGAGGTCCACGTCCTTTTCCTGTTCGGCACCGTCGAGGAGGCCCTGGATTTCGGGGAGCTCCTCAGGGCCAGCCTGCCAACAGTCCCCCACGACCCCGCAAGGCTGGGAGACCAGGTGGTTGTGAACGGGTCGAACGAGATCCTCGGTCTCCCCGGATACTATCTTGGTCTGGCCCTGAGCCTGGGCTTTGACGAACTCTGTGCCGAGGGTGCGAGGCGGCGTGCCCTGGTCATCCCGGCCCACGTCGATCGCCCAGTGTTCTCGGTCTCCAGCCAGCTGGGCTTCCTGCCTCCGGGGCCCTATGACGCAGTTGAGGCGATGCGAGCCCCCCATGAGTCCCTGAGCGGTGGCTTCCCCCTCATCTCCGGCTCCGACGCACACTATCCCGAGCATGTCGGCCGGAGGGCCTTCGCCCTGGAACTGGAAGAGGACCTCGTGGCCAAGGCCTCGGCGGAGAAGGATGGGACCGCGGGACAGGCCCTCCTAGAGGGCATAAGGCTTGCCCTGGGCAGGAAGGCCGCTGTGCCCTCCTGGACAAGACAGGGCTAGGGGACAGCGAGGGCTCCCTGTGGCACTGGCGAAGGGCCATGGTCTCCGGCATACTGTCCCAAAACCATGACCATGCGCTTTCTTGTCTTCAGCCTCTCCCTCGCCTGCTTCCTCCTCGGCCACGGCGAATGCGCAAGCGCCGATTTCAGGGCCTCGGTCGCATACCCCGCGGGGAGCGCCAAGAGCGTCGCACCCATGGTCGAGCTACGCGATTCGACCTCACGGGTGGATCTCGCGGGACTGGTCCTCATCCATGAGGAAGGCAGTCCTGGCGAGGCTCCTGCCTCCCTCGACTTCGTTCCCGACCTCAGGCTCTTCAGGCCGATCCGCGGCTGGACCGACCTGAACCGCGGCTATACCCAGACCGCCATCTGGCTCTGCTTCTCCGTCAGAAGCGCCGCCTCGGCGCGCTCCTGGCTTCTCGCCCTCGGACCGAACACCACGGATTCGGTAGCCGTCTATGTGGTCGATCCCGACGGACGGACCGAGACCCAGACAGCGGGCGCGACTGAACCTGTGGGGGAACTCCGCCACGCACTTTCCGACTTCGTGTTCCGCCTGACCGTCGGTCCCGGCGAGGTGAAGACGGTGTACCTGCGATTTGCCTCAGAGCAGGCGCTGCGCGTGCGGGCCTCTCTGTGGGACGCCCACTCCTATATAAGGACTGACGCTGCGAACACGGCGGTTGTGGGAATCATCCTGGGCGTCGTCCTCGCCGTCTTCCTATACACCCTCTTCATCGTCATCTCCCTCAGGGAGAGGTCCTACGCCTTCTACCTCGTGTACCTTCTGGGCTTCTTCTTCTACATGCTCTCCGCGAACGGGGCGGGCCTCGCCATACTCTGGCCCGAGAACGCGTGGCTTGGGCAGCGGATGAACGCCTTTTTCCTGTGCATGATGCTCGTCGGTGTCTGCCTCTTCGCGAGGGCCTACATGGACACGCGCCGAAGCGCTCCGGCCATGGACAGAGTGCTCATGCTCCATGTCGCCGCAGTGCCCCTCCTCCTCCTCGGGCTCACCGTGCTCGACTTCAGGCTGGCCATGAAGCTGGGCAGCATCGTGGTCTTCTCCGGGCTCTCGAATGTCCTCCTGGCCGGGATAAGGTCTGCCCAGAAGGGGAAGCGCCAGGCCTATTACTTCGTTGGCGCCTGGATCCTCGTATTCCTGGGAGGCACGGTCGCGGAACTGCGCACCCTGGGCCTGTTCTCGGGAGGATCGGAGCTCATCTGGTCGAGGAGCGAGCAGCTGGGCGGCCTCGCCCAGGTCCTCCTCCTCTCCTTCGGGATATCTGACACCGTCAACTCCATGCGCGTCGAAAAGGAGAAGGAGCAGCGGCTATCGATCGAGCTCCTGGAGCGGGCCAACAAGGTCAAGGAGGAATTCCTCATTGGGACCAGCCTCGAGTTCCGCTCTCCCCTGTACGGCATTGTCGGCCTGGCCGACAGGCTCTGGGAATTCATGGGGGAAGGGGCAGGGGCCGAGGAGCTCAGGCTGGTATCCCTTATCCACGCGGAATCAACGAGGCTCCTCAACAGCGTGGCGAACATCGCGACCTATGCGAGGCTCCGGCATGGCGACATAGCCCTCGTCGCCGAGCGGATATCCCTCAAGGAAGCGGTCGAGGGGGCGGCCGGCGTCGCCGCCCACCTCGCCGCAGGGAGGGACATCGGAATCGAGAAGAACATCCCGGGACTCGAGATCGTCACCGACGTCAAATCTCTGCAGCAGATTGTCTACAACCTCTTCGCCGATGCACTCAAGCGAAGCCCCAAAGGCATGGTCTCGATCCGCGGCGCCGTCGTGGGCAGCGAGGTCAGGCTCGTCTTCGCCGGTTCCGCCCCCCCTCCATCTGAGGAGGTGCTCTCGCGTGTCCTTTCCTCGGGAGGCATCGAGGATCCTGAGACCCTCGGGCCGGGCCTCGAGCTCCTTGTGACCCGCTTGCTTGCAGAGGGGCTTGGCGGGAAGCTCTCCTATCAGAGGATGGGAGATGGCGGGCAATTCGTCCTGAGCCTCCCCCTGGAACCCGCCTGGCCCCTCGAGCAGAGGGAGTCGCGGCGGAAGTCGACGACCAGCCTCCTCGTCGAGCGATTCGGTTTCGGCAGCAGGCCACAGCGACACGCGGCTGTCGACCTCGCGGAGACCCACGATGACGGGAAGCGGCGTGGCCGAGTGCTGGTGTTTGACCAGGATCCGGTCTTCCTCGAGGCGCTCAAGCACTACCTCGAGGACCGCGGCTATGCCGTCCTCCCCGAGCTCTCGGCCGAACGGGTCGCCGCCATCGCGGTCGAGGACCCCCGGATCGACCTTGTGCTCCTTGATGCATCGAGCCCCAGGCGTGACGGCCTCGCCGTCTGCGAGCGGATCAGGACCAGGAAGTCGCTGAGCGAACTTCCCGTGATAGTGATGACCGACCGCGACAGCTCCGAATCGGTCGCCGAGGCCTTCCGCGCGGGGGCGAGCGACTATCTTCCGAAACTCGCGCCGACAGAGCTGCTTTTCGCCCGTGTCGACACCCATGTCGAGCTGAAGCGGGCCGTATCGGAGGCCATCGAGACCCGCAGGCGCGTCGCCGAGTTCGAGAAGCTGAAGACCCTCGGAGTCCTCTCCGCCGGAGTCGCCCACGAGATCAATACGCCAAACAACGCGGTGCTCCGCAATCTCCCGATCATCTCGGAGGTCTGGAAGGAGATATCGCCCATCGTGTACAGGCTGATGCTGGACACCGGGGGCTTCAGCGTGCGGGGCTGGAGCGCCCAGGAGCTCCTGGACGAGCTGCCCGAGCTGCTGAACGATACCTATGCCGCAGGCAAGCAGATCAAGAAGATCGTTGAGGACCTGAAGGACTACGCGAGGGACAGCTCGAACATGCCCCTCGATGCCGTGGATCTATCCGCTGTCGCCGCCTATGCGGCGCGCCTGCTTGGACCACTCGTGGAGCGCTCGACCCGGAGCTTTTCGCTCGAGGCACCGGCGGGCCTGCCGCCGACCAGGGCTGATTTCCAGAAGCTCACCCAGGTCGCGGTCAACGTCCTCGAGAACGCCTTGCAGTCCCTGCCCGGGCCCGAGCGCTCCGTCAGGATGAGGGCCCTCTCGGATCCAAGCAAGGGGAAGGTTTTCCTTGAGTGCACCGACGAAGGCGTGGGAATCGACTCCTCGATACGCTCAAGGATCTTCGAGCCATTCTTCACGACCAAGCGCGACAGGGGGGGGACGGGGCTAGGACTCTCGGTCTCGCTTGGCATTGTCCGCGAATACGGCGGAGACATCGAAATCGACTCGGTGGCGGGAGAGGGGACGGTCGTCCGAATCGTCCTGCCAGTCACGGAACAGGAGCGCAGCACATGACAGATTCCACCCGGAAACCGATCCTCGTCGTCGATGACGATCCCGATGTGCTCAAGCGGATGGAGCGGCTCCTCAAGTTCGAGGGCTTCCCCGAGGTCCTCTCCTGCAGCGATCCACGCCAGGTCGCCGACATCATGCGCGAGCGGGAGATCGCGGTCATGGTCCTGGACCTCCTCATGCCGGCGATCCCGGGTCAGAGGATCCTCCAGGAGGTGCGTGAGCGCCATCCCGAGGTGCCGGTCATAGTCGCGACGGCGGTGAGCGATCTGGACTCGGCGATCGAGTGCATGCGGCTCGGGGCCTTCGACTATGTCCCGAAGACGGCCGAGTCGGGACGGCTTTCCGCCAGCATCAGGCATGCCCTGTCCATCCGCGAACTCCAGCGGGACTACTCTGCCCTCAAGGACACCCTGCTCGCCGCGAAGCCGCCGCAGTCGCCAGCCTTCGCGAAGATAATCACCCGCAACGAACGCATGCTCAGCGTGCTGCGCTATGTGGAGACCGTCTCCGAATCCCCGAAGCCCATCCTCGTTGTAGGCGAGTCGGGCACGGGCAAGGAGCTTGTCGCCGAGGCCGTGCACCTCCTGTCGGGCAGGGCCGGTCCCCACGTGAGCCTCAACATCGCCGGGCTGGACGACACGATGTTCTCGGACAGCCTTTTTGGACACAGACGCGGCGCCTTCACGGGTGCCGACACCGACAGGGGGGGCCTTATCGAGCGGGCCGAGGGGGGTACCCTCTTCCTGGACGAGATCGGCGAGCTATCGCCCGGATCACAGATCAAGCTGCTGCGGCTTATCGAGGACAAGCGCTACTATCCCTTAGGCGCCGACCTTCCCAAGGCGACCACGGCCTCCCTGGTGACGGCCACCAACCGGGACCTTCGCGCGGCCTCCGCCTCCGGCGCCTTCCGCCTCGACCTTTTCTACCGCCTGCAGACCCACCTTGTGGAGTTGCCCCCCCTGCGCGAACGCCTTGACGACCTGCCTCTCCTGCTTGCCCACTTCGCCAAGGCGGCGGCCGAGCGGCTCGGCAGGAACATGCCGATCGTTCCCGACGAGGTATCTGTCCTGCTTGAGTCCTACGAGTTTCCCGGGAACATAAGGGAGCTGGAGTCGATGGTGTACGACGCGGTGAGCCGCAGCAAGGGAAACACCCTTGCTCTTGATAGTTTTAGGGAGAAGACTAGGGCCGGGGGGAGGGGCATGCGGGCCAGGATCGTCGGCGAGGACGGGAAGACCCGGTTCTCTGGTTGGGACAAGCTACCCACGATCAAGGATGCGACGGATGAACTCCTGCGAGAAGCCCTGCGCCGCGCGAAGGGGAACCAGGGCATAGCCGCCGACATGGTCGGCCTTTCGCGGACCGCCCTCAACAAGAGGCTCAAGACGGGTCGAGGTCTCGACCCTGGGATCGAGGACCAAGGCGCGGGGGTGTGAAATACTACCCAAGAGGCACCTGAAGGCACAGTTTTTCAAGTAGTTGCTAGATAATGACATACTGAAGGACGAGCATTGTACTCGGGTATCCCTGAGAAAATGCGCACAGGGGCGATTCCTCGTGGGACCTAAAGGCTCGACAATGGCTTCCGAAGCTCCGGTCCTAATGATTTGCAGTGTAAGGAATAATCTTTTTTCGCGCTTTTTTGCATCATCGCCACTCCTTGGCACGGCACGTGCTTTCATATAGGCGCCCGCGCAAAATGATTGCAAAAGCGCATGTAAAAATTGTTTCTTTTGTCAGAAAGATGCGTGCGTAATGAAAAACAATTTAAAGACAATTTAATGAAGCACAGGAAGGGCCGCGGTGATCGCGGCCTTTTTTTACGACCGCCAGCGAAGCCAGAAATCCACGGGCTTTTCCAGCACCAGCAGCTCAATGATCGGCAGCCTGATGTTAAGGGTCGAGCCGGATAGCTTGCCCCCTCCCCAAGATGTCGCCTGGTTGGGTGCGTGAAGGGCGATCTCTATAGCGGCGGCATTTAGCTCAGGCATGCTCTTTTCCCCGAAAACACCAGAGAGCATCTTGCGATAGTCGCCAAGGCTTGTGGCTTCCTCATCTAGGGCAGGGGGCGAAAGCGCGTCAACGAGGGCCGGGTCCAGGGCCGGGAAGAGGAGAGAAAGGGCCTGGCCATGGCCGCGCTCGAGATGGACGCGGAACTCAGTCCATCCCTGGCCTCGGCTCATTTGCATGAGGCCTCCCTCCTTCATTCCCGGGGATTCGATGAAATCGGCCAAGCTCCTTATGGACAGCTCGAGGCGGATCGAATCCGGAGTCGGGGCCACCAGGTCAATGACCTTCGTGCCCGGACGCTGGGTGAGGGATTGGCGCATCGCAGCCGCGTCGAACAGGGCAGCGTCGGGAGCGAGGGAGCCGAGCTTCCGCAGCTTCGCAGAGACGAGGGGCGGCACGGAGGCGGAAATGGAAAGTTCGAGGCCTCCGTCTTCTTGGAGGGAGGCATCGACCTTTGAGGCGCAAGAAGCTAGAATAAAGGTCGCGGCGATGAAGATGGCACCGACTAGCAGGGATGCGAGCAGCACGGTGAGCGCTCGAATCCTGGTCTTCATGTCGCTTCCGCTCGCAAATCGAGGTGTCGGCACGGTTCCCCCCATGGCGAGATAACACCAGGCCAAGGCCGAAAGTTACTTGCAACCAGTGGCTGGCTTCGGTGGCCTAAAGGTTCGGCGCCAATTGCGCCCCGAGGAGACTATGAAAGCAACGCGAGCGCTGCCCTGGAAGTTCCTTGACGAGTATCGCGGTTCGGCCTTCAAAGGTGAATGGCCCACCCTCCCCGAGCTCTTCGCGATTTCGGCCCTTCGCCATCCGGACCGGGCATGCTTCACCGTCTATGAGCCCGGGCGGATAAGCCTGAGCTACCGTGAGTGCCTCGAGATGGTCAGGCGCGTCGCGAGGAAGATCAGGGCCCTCGGCCTCGGACGCGGCGACAAGGTGGCCGTGACCGGCAAGAACAGCCCCGAATGGGCGGTCGCCTATCTCGCGGCCCTGACCGCAGGCGCGGTCATCGTGCCGATCGACTACCAGCTCAAGACCGACGAGATCGCCTCCCTTGTCAAGGCAGGAGACGCCGCCGTCCTCTTTTCGGACGAGGAGAAGCGTCCTGAGATAGCCTCCCAGTGCAAGGGCCTTCGTGCGGTGTTCTCCCTCGAAGCCTCGGGACCCGACTATATCTATGGCCTCGATGCGCCCGATACCCCTGTCTTCGAGGACCCCAAGGAAGGGGATCTCGCCGCAATCCTCTTCACAAGCGGCACGACGGGCACCCCCAAGGGGGTCATGCTGAGCCACAGCAACTTCGTCGCCGACTGCCTCCTCGCCCAGGGCAACCTTCCCATCTACCATACCGACGTCTTCTACGCCCTCCTCCCCATACACCACTCCTACACCATGCTCGCGGTCTTCATCGAGGCAATCTCGGTGGGCGCCGAGATCGTCTTCGGGAAGCGCATGGTCACCAAGCAGATCCTCAAGGACTTGAAGGAGGCGAAGATCACCATGTTCCTCGGTGTGCCCCTCCTGTTCAACAAGGTCCTGGCCGGCATTATGAAGGGAGTCAGGGAGAAGGGCATCGTCGTCTATGGCATCATCCGCCTGCTCATGGGCCTTTCGGGCTTGATCAAGAAGCTCACGGGGGTCAATCCCGGGAAGAAGCTCTTCCATGCCGTCCTGGACAAGGCCTCCCTAGCGACCATCAGGAATTGCATCTCCGGGGGCGGCCCCCTCGCGCCGAGCGTCTTCAGGCGCTACAACCAGCTCGGGATCGATTTCGTCCAGGGATATGGGCTCACCGAGACCTCCCCCATACTCACCCTCAATCCCACCGATGCCTATCGCGAGACCAGCGTTGGGCGGATCATCCCCGGGGTGGAGATGCGCCTCCTCGACACCAACGAAAGCGGCATCGGGGAGATCGCGGTCAAAGGGCCCATGGTGATGCAGGGCTACTACAAGTTGCCCGAAGAGACCGCCAAGGTCTTCACCGAGGACGGCTGGTTCAAGACCGGCGACCTCGGCTATCTGGACGCCGACAATTACGTGTACCTCACGGGAAGGGCCAAGAACCTCATAGTCACCGAGGGCGGGAAGAACGTCTATCCCGAGGAGATCGAGAACCACTTCCAGCTCGTCGACGAGGTGGAGCAGGTCATGATACGCGGCTACATCGAGAATGAATCGACCCGGAGCGAAGGCATCGAGGCCCTGCTTTACCCGAACGTCGAGCGTTTCTCGAGCTCGGTCGGGCCCGACTGGGGAGCGGCCGAGAAGCGCCTCAAGCGGGCCGTGGACGAGGTCAACCAGAGGCTCCTGCCCTACCAGAGGATCTCGAAGGTGACCGTGCTGCGCGAGCGGATGGAAGAGACGACGACCAAGAAGATCAAGCGCTTTAGCGCCTGAAGCCACGCCCGCCCAGGCCTGGCCTGCTTGGGCGGGGGCTACTTCCTGCCGTAGACGGGAAGTGGCTGGGTGCTGTTTCGCACCAGCACCTCGCCGATCTTCACGAGCTTCGACTGGCTCTCGAGGGCGAGTTGCCGGAACACCGGCTGGCTGAGCAGGAGGTCCTGCTTGAACTCGCGGCAGAGTGAGTCGAGCCGGGTGGCCACCGACACCGCCTCTCCGAAGACAGCCAGCCTCCTTGATCCCGCCAGGCCGAGCTCGCCCGCGACGATCGTGCCCGAGTGGATCCCGATGCTGACATCGGTGAGGGCCGGCAGGGAGGCCGAGACCAGGTCGTCCCTCAGGCCCGGGAGCTCCGCGAGGAAGTCCAGGGCGCTCGCGAGGGCCCGGGCGGCCGCATCCTTCTCGCCCAGTAGGCCGAACACGATGAGTACGGAATCCGCCGCCACTCCCGAGACCGATCCGCCGTGCCTCTCGGCTGCGACGGCCCAGAGGGAGTAGTAGCGGTTGAGGATCGCGACGGCCCGGTCCGCGCTCACCAGTTCGGTCAGACCCATGAAGTCGCGTATGTCGGCCGAAATGACGGTGACCGATGCCGCCTGACCTATCGCTCCGTCGTGTTCCGTCGCCTTGTCGTCGCGGTGGGTGGAGTTGAACAGACGCGATATGCGCGCCCGCAGGCCGATGATCTTGACCCTGCTCCCCAGGATCATGATGCCGAAGGTTCCAGCGCCGAGGATCATGAAACCGTTCTGCGGGGATTCAAGGAAATCGAGGAAGGCGGGAGGGAAGGACCTGATGTCGAGGGCTGCCTGGTAGCCGATCTGGGTGATCATGCCGGCTGCGAGCCGGCGCGCCAGACCGAGCCTCAGATCCAGATAGAAATAGAAGAATACGAAGATGATCACCGCCCCGAACGCGAGCAGGCCCTCGGCGAATCGTTTTATGCCCCGACCGCTGCCCGCGATGGATATGGCCTGGAAGAGGCCGACATAGAGCGCCGAGCCCCACAGGAAGATGTTTGCCATGTCGTAGGCCTGGAATGTTCCCGTGAGGGTTCGAACCAGGACATAGCCGACAGGGGTGATGAAGGAGAAGAGGACACGGAGCAGGGGTTTGTGTCCCTGGCGCACGAGCAGCGGGATCTGGATCACCAGGAAGCCACCCACTATGAGGAGGGCGGCGGGGCGGAGGGAATCGGCCGAAGGCGTGATGAAGAGCATGAGTATGAAGAACACGACGAATTGGCTCGAGTAGAGAAAGAATTCGTCGAAGAATCGGCGGAAACTGATCCCCATCCTTCCCCCGTCGGAATTTGGCTCGGTTCATCATAGCCGGTCGGATGGCCAGTGCAAAGCCCGAGGCCGAGGAGACCTCCCCGAGGAGGCCCCAGCCCGCGGATCGGGGCAATCCCGGCCACGGGGAGGCTTCGAGGGGGGGGGGGGATTGTTTCATTCAGCGAAATACGGATTACTAAATTTGATCCATGGCCGTGGTTGTACCGGTTTAAATCGGCCGCGCCTCTTGACGCGGGCATGGGCAAGGGTACAATTACACGCAATTCTTTCCTTTGCCACAAGGAGGCAGCATGAACAAATTTATGAAGATCGCCACGATCTTCATGGCGCTGGCGATTATCGTAGCCGGCGGCGCGTTTGCGCAGGCGAAGTTCCATATCGGCGTGGTCACCGGTACGGTTTCGCAGTCAGAGGATGATCTTCGCGGCGCCGAGCAGCTGATCAAGGAATACAAGTCCGTCAAGGACGGCGGTATCATCCAGCACATCACCTATCCGGACGACTTCATGTCCCAGCAGGAGACCTTCATCTCCTCCGTGGTCGCCTTCGCCGACGATCCGCTCATGAAGGCCGTCGTCATCAACCAGGCCGTCCCCGGCTCCACCGAGGCCTTCAAGCGCCTCAAGGCCAAGAGGCCCGACATCCTCCTCCTCGCCGGCGAGCCGCACGAGGATCCCCTCGTCATCGAGTCCGCAGCCGACATGGCCGTTAACTCCGACTATGTGTCCCGCGGCTATACGATCATCTGGGCAGCCAAGCAGCTTGGCGCCAAGACCTTCGTCCACATCTCCTTCCCCCGCCACATGTCCTACGAGACCCTTGGCCGCCGCAGGGCGATCATGGAAGAGGCCTGCAAGGACCTCGGCATCAGGTTCGCATTCGAGACCGCCCCTGACCCGACCTCCGACGTCGGCGTCGCCGGCGCCCAGCAGTTCATTCTCGAGAAGGTTCCCCAGTGGCTCCAGAAGTACGGCCCCAACGGTGAGAAGGTCGCTTTCTTCTGCACCAATGACGCCCACACCGAGCCCCTCCTCAAGCAGCTCCTCGCCTCGAAGAACGGCGTCTTCGTCGAAGCCGACCTTCCCTCCCCCCTCATGGGATATCCGGGCGCTCTCGGCATCGACCTCTCCAAGGAAGCGGGCAATTTCCCCGCCATCCTCAAGAAGGTTGAGCAGGCCGTCGTGGCCAAGGGCGGCGCAGGCCGCTTCGGCACCTGGGCATACAGCTACGGCTTCACCGTCACCGCCGGTCTCGGCGAGTTCGCGAAGCGCGTGATCGAGGGAAAGGCGAAGAAGGACAACCTCAAGGACCTGTTCGCCGCCTTCGCCAAGTACACCCCCGGCGCCAAGTGGAACGGTGCGTACAACATCGACATGAGCACCGGCGTCCGCGCCAAGAACCATGCCCTCATCTACATGGACACCTACGTCATGAGCACCAAGGGCTACTACCTCCCCACGACCGCCCAGAAGGTCGCCGAGAAGTACTACCAGATCAAGTTCCAGAAATAATCCAAAGAGCTTAGTCAGCGGAGGGGCCTTGAGTGGCCCCTCCATTTTTGGGGCCGCGACTGCGGCTACCCGGCGCTCCCGCTGCCTACGCGGACGGGGGCGCGATTGTCTTTTCTTAGGGGTACCTATGGGACAGGAAAGTCCGCTTCTTTCGATACAGCACATCTCGAAAGAATTCTATGGAAACGTCGTCCTTCACGACGTCTGCTTCGACCTGAAAGCGGGAGAAATCCTCGGCCTCGTGGGCGAGAACGGCGCCGGGAAGACGACGCTGATGAGGATCCTCTTCGGGATGCCGGTGATCGCCGATACCGGCGGCTACAAGGGCGCGATCTGCATCGGTGGCGAGGAAGTGCATTTTTCCAACCCCTTCGACGCCCTCGACGCGGGGATCGGGATGGTCCACCAGGAATTCAGCCTCATCCCGGGCTTCACCACAACCGAAAACATCGTGCTCAATCGCGAATCCATGAAGGCCAGCCTGCTCAACGAGGTCTTCGGGGACCGCATGAGCATTCTTGATAGGGCCGACATGAGGAAAAGGGCCGAGAGCGCCATCGACAAGCTCGGCATAAAGCTGGATCCCGACATGCTCATCTCGGAGATGCCGGTCGGACACAAGCAGTTCACCGAGATAGCCCGGGAGATCAACCGCGAGAAGACCAGGATACTCGTCCTCGACGAGCCGACGGCCGTCCTCACGGAGTCCGAGGCCGAGGTCCTGCTCAAGGCCCTTCGTCACCTCGCCGAGCTGGGGATCGCGATAATCTTCATCTCGCACCGCCTCCACGAGGTCATCGAGGTGGCCGACCGCATCGTCGTCCTCAGGGACGGCATCGCCGTCAAGGACACACCCGCCAAGGACGTGTCGGTACGCGACATCGCCTCTTGGATGGTGGGCAGGACAGTGGCCGCGGAGCGGGCGAACGACATCTCCGGGAAGCAGTTCGGAGACGAGATCCTCAAGGTCGAGCATCTCTGGGTGGACATGCCCGGAGAGACTGTCAGGGACGTCAACTTCTCGATCCGCAAGGGCGAGATCTTCGGCATCGGCGGCCTGGCCGGCCAGGGAAAGCTCGGCATCCCCAACGGGATCATGGGTCTCTTCCCGGGCGGTGGCAGTGTCCAGCTCCACGGAAAGACCGTCGCGCTCAATGAGCCGCGGCTGGCCCTCGAGATGGGGATGTCATTCGTCTCCGAGGACCGCCGGGGCGTGGGTCTACTCCTCGACGAGAGCCTGGAATGGAACATCGCCTTCACGGCGATGCAGATCCAGGGCAGGTTCCTCCGGCCTGTCCTCGGCGGCCTTTTCAAGCTCCGCGACGAGGAAGGCATGCGCGTCATCACTGACGAGTACGTGAAGGCCCTCGACATCAAGTGCACAAGCCCGAAGCAGAAGGCCAAGGAGCTCTCGGGAGGGAACCAGCAGAAGGTCTGCCTCGCGAAGGCATTCGCCGTGCGGCCCGACCTCCTTTTCGTCTCGGAGCCCACACGCGGTATCGACGTCGGAGCCAAGCGCCTCGTCCTCGATACCCTCAACCGCTACAACAAGGATTATGGTACGACCATCGTGATGGTATCGAGCGAACTCGAGGAGCTGCGCTCGATCTGCGACCGCGTGGCCATAGTTGACGAGGGACGAATAGCTGGCATCCTGCCCCCCCATGCCGAGCTGGCGGAGTTCGGCCTTCTCATGGCCGGCGAGCGCTCCGCCGCCGCCAAGGAGGCTGTCGATGCATAAGTTCAAGCAGCTCGTCACGGATTTCGGCTGGCCCCGAATCATCATCTTCTTCTTCCTCCTCCTGCTGTTCGTCGCCGCGCCCTTCGTGAGGGTAAGGATCGACGCCTCGCTCTCCGACATGTTCAACCGTTTTGGCCAGAACGCGGTCTTTGTCCTCGCCATGGTTCCGATGATCCAGTCTGGCTGCGGCCTCAACTTCGGCCTCTCCCTCGGTATCATCGCCGGCCTCCTGGGCGCGACGCTGTCGGTGCAGTTCGGCCTGGTCGGCTTCCTTGGCTTCTTCGGGGCCATCGTCCTCGCCATGCCTTTCGCGATCCTGCTTGGCTGGCTCTACGGCAAGCTGCTCAACAAGGTGAAGGGCGAGGAGATGACCATCGCCATGTACGTCGGATTCGCCGGCGTCATGATGATGTGCATCATGTGGCTCATCCTTCCCTACACGAGCCCGAACATGATCTGGGGTTATGCCGGCAAGGGCCTGCGTACCACGATCACCGTCGAAGGCTACTGGCTCAAGATCCTCAATGACTTCCTGACCATCAAGATCGGGCCCTTCTTCGCCTTCCCCACCGGGGAGCTCCTCTTTGTCGCAGTGTGCGCTTTCGCCATGTGGCTCTTCATGAGGACGAAGACGGGCACAGCGATCACCGCCGTCGGCTCCAATCCCGATTACGCGCGGGCGTCGGGCATAAGCTCGGACAAGATGAGGACCATCTCGGTAATCATCTCGACCATGCTCGGCGCGATCGGGATCATCGTCTACGAACAGAGCTTCGGCTTCATCCAGCTGTACACGGCGCCCCTCGCCATGCCCTTCGCGGCCGTCGCGGCCATCCTCATCGGTGGCGCATCGGTGAACAAGGCGAGCATGGTCAACGTCGTGGTCGGCGCCTTCCTATTCCAGGGTCTGCTCACGATGACGCCCTCGGTCATCAACTCGGCCCTGCAAACCGACATGTCCGAGGTCGTGCGAATAGTGGTCTCCCAGGGAATCATCATCTACGCGCTGACCCGCAAAACGAAGGTGGCCAAATGAGCGGCAAACGATCGTTCGGCCGGTTCATCCAAGAGAACGCGGTCGCACTCATCTTCCTCATCATAACGGTGGCGGCGATCAAGCCCTCCGGCCTCTCGCTGGAGTACATCGGGCAGGAAATGATAGCGCGCCTCGGCCGCGACTCCTTCCTCGTCCTCGCCCTCCTGTTGCCCATCTACGCGGGCATGGGGCTCAACTTCGGCATGACCCTCGGGGCCATGTCAGGACAGATCGGGCTGATCTTCGCCATCAACTACAACATCACCGGCGTCGATGGCCTTGTCTTCGCCGCCCTCGCTGGACTGCCAGTCTCGATCCTGATGGGCTACATCTGCGGCATCGTCCTCAACAGGGCCAAGGGCCGCGAGATGGTCACGGGCTACATCCTCGCCTACTTCATCGACGGCATCTACCAGTTCTTCGTCCTCTACATGATGGGCTCCGTGGTGCCGATCAAGAACCCCGCGATCCTCCTCTCGCGCGGCTACGGCATCCGCAACACCCTCAATCTGGAGGGTGTGCGCCAGTCCCTCGACGACTTCTTCCTTCTCAAGGTGGGTGCCTTCACCGTGCCCATCCTGACCTTCCTAGTGATCGCGGCCCTCTGCGTGTTCATCATCTGGTTCAAGAAGACAAAGCTCGGACAGGACATGCGCGCGGTGGGCCATGACATGGCCGTCGCCGAGGCCGCGGGTATCCCCGTGGACAGGACCCGCATCATCGCCATCATCATCTCGACGGTCCTCGCCTGCTTTGGCCAGATCATGTTCCTCCAGAACATGGGCAATATCGCGACCTACAACGCGCACACGCAGACGAACTTCTTCGCGGTCGCCGCGATCCTCGTCGGCGGAGCCTCGGTCAAGAAAGCGACCATCCCCAACGTCTTCATCGGCGTAATTCTCCTGCACATACTATTCGTCGTATCGCCGCGCGCCGGCCAGAACCTCTTCGGCTCGGCGATGGTGGGCGAGTACTTCCGCCAGTTCATAGGATACGGCGTCATCGCCCTGTCCCTCGTGCTATACGCCTGGCGCACCAGGAAGGCCAACGAGAGGGCTCGCGAGAGCCTGCGGGGCCCAGCCGCCGCGGCTGCAGCCGCAGGAGGCGCGAAATGAGCGACAAGGGAACAGATCCCAAGATCAGGAAGCGGCGCCTCATTGTGAGGTGCGCTGCCCTGGCCCTTTACATCGGCCTCATAGTCCTGGCCTTCATGGGAGGCAAGGGTCACACCCTCCTCGTCGACAACAAGGACGCCGAGGACGGGTCATACAAGGCCTTCCCCGACGGACTCTCGGTGTCGGTCGACGGCCGTGAGCCCATCGCCTTCGAATTCGGCGTGGACCGCGACATGGTCAAGCTGATCGGCCAGAGCCACACCCTCAAGATAGAGGGCCTGCCCGACGGGAAGACCGTCGTCAGGCAGATCAGGCTGCCGGTAGGCGCGGAAATGCTCCTCGTCTCGGTGCCCCGGCTGATGGCAGGCCTCAAGCCCGATGTCGAGGTCTTCGTGCCAAAGATCGTCACCACCTCGGGGCAAAGTCTCGAGAGCAACGCATTCACGTCTCCGGGCGGGACCCCCCAGAATATGGCCCCCGAAGGCGTCAACGGAGTCCTGGCTTCACCCGAAGGCGAAGTGACGGCACCTCCCGCGCCCTAGGCCAGATAGAGGCCCATCGCACGCAGCAATCGCCGGCGCTCCTCGGAGCGCCGGTTTTTTAATGCCATTCCGACACCCCGCACCGCGTTCATCTTCAAGGAGGCCGGCAACTGGGGCTTCCGCGAGCGATCCTTGCCTTGCGGCCCCCGCCTCAGTTACTATCCACGCTGCTAACTTTCAGGAGAGGCACAAGGGGAGCCGCATGGGCAAGTATCCGTTCAAGGACATCGAAAAGAAGTGGCAGGAGAGGTGGGATCGGGAGAAGACCTTCAGCGCGAGCGAAGATCCGGCCTTCCCCAAGGACAAGCGGCGCTACGTGCTCGACATGTTCCCCTACCCCTCGGGCGCAGGCCTCCATGTGGGCCACCCAGAGGGCTACACCGCCACCGACATCTACTGCCGCTACCTGCGGATGAACGGCTTCAACGTGCTCCATCCCATGGGCTTTGACGCCTTCGGTCTCCCGGCGGAGAACTACGCCATCCAGACGGGCACACACCCGGCGCTCACGACCCAGGAAAACATGGATCACTTCCGGGTCCAGATAAAGTCCCTCGGCTTCTCCTACGACTGGGACCGCGAGGTCGCGACCTGCAGCCCCGACTATTTCAAGTGGACCCAGTGGATCTTCCTCCAGCTCTACAAGCGCGGCCTCGCCTATGAATCGGACACGCCGATCAACTGGTGCCCCTCCTGCAAGACAGGCCTCGCAAACGAGGAAGTCAAGGACGGGGCCTGTGACCGCTGCGGCACCAAGGTGACACGCAAGCGGATACGGCAGTGGATACTCAAGATCACCGCCTACGCCGACCGCCTCCTCGAGGACCTCGAGGGCCTCGACTGGCCCGAGCCCATCAAGCTCATGCAGAGGAACTGGATTGGTCGCTCCGAGGGTGCGAACGTCCGATTCAAGCTTGAGAAAGCCAGCGAGACCATCGAGGTCTTCACGACGCGGCCCGACACCCTGTACGGCGCCACCTACATGGTGCTCGCCCCCGAACACAGCCTCGTCGCCACCATAACCACGGCCGAGCAGAAGGACGCCGTCGAGTCCTATGTCGACGCGGCCGCGCGGAAGAGCGACCTCGAGCGCACCGACCTCGCCAAGGACAAGACGGGGGTATTCACCGGGGCCTATGCCCTGAATCCCGTCAACGGGCGCAGGGTCCCGATCTGGATCTCCGACTACATCCTCATCTCCTACGGCACGGGAGCCATCATGGCCGTCCCCGCCCACGACGACCGAGACTGGGAGTTCGCGAAGAAGTTTGGCCTTCCGATAATCCAGGTCGTTGCCCCCGAGGGGAGCCCCGAGGCCAAGCTCGGCAGCTGCATGGACCAGCCCGATGCCTGCACGGTCGCCGACGGCATCGCAATCAATTCCGGGAACTGGAACGGCACCCCCACCTCGGTCTTCAAGGCCCAGGTAACCGAATGGCTCCAGAAGGAGGGCCTCGGTTCGCACGCCATCAATTACAAGCTACGCGACTGGGTGTTCTCGAGGCAGCGCTACTGGGGAGAACCCATCCCCCTCGTCCACTGCGATAAGTGCGGCGTAGTCCCCGTGCCCGAGAGCGAACTTCCCCTCACCCTGCCCGAGACCAAGAGCTTCGCCCCGAGCGGGACCGGCGAATCTCCCCTGGCCACCATCGCGGATTGGGTCCAGACCACCTGCCCCGTCTGCGGCGGAAGCGCCAAGCGCGAGACGAACACCATGCCCCAGTGGGCGGGTTCCTGCTGGTATTACCTGCGCTACCTAGATCCCAGGAATCCGGTGGCCTTCGCCGACCCAGCGAAAATCGACTACTGGATGCCCGTCGACCTCTATGTCGGGGGGGCCGAGCATGCGGTGCTCCACCTCCTTTATGCCCGGTTCTGGCACAAGGTCCTCTTCGACATCGGTGCGGTCGGCACCAAGGAGCCCTTCTTCCGCCTGGTGAACCAGGGCATGATCCTTGGCGAGGACAACCAGAAGATGTCCAAGAGCCGGGGGAATGTCATCAACCCGGACGACATCGTGCGGGAGTTCGGCGCCGATTCCATGCGCGTCTACGAGATGTTCATGGGCCCCTTGCAGGTCTCCAAGCCCTGGGCGACGGCCGGCCTCGTGGGAGTGAGCCGCTTCCTCGAGAAGGTCTGGGCAATCGCCGAGCGACCCCTTAGCGAGGCTGGCCCGTCTCCGGAGCTGATGAAGCTCCTGCACAAGACGATCAAGAAGGTCTCGCTCGACACCGCCAGCCTCGACTTCAACACAGCCATCTCGCAGATGATGATCTTCATAAACGAGATGACAAGGCTCGAGGCCCGGCCCCGCTCGGCCTGGGAGGACTTCGTCCTCCTTCTGGCACCCTACGCCCCCCACCTGTGCGAGGAACTATGGGAGATGCTGGGCAAGAGCGACGGCCTCTCGCGGGCGCCTTGGCCATCCTGGGACGAGGCACTCTGCGTTGACGAGCATAGGGAGATCGTGGTGCAGGTGAACGGGAAGATCCGAGAGCGCTTTGGCGCCGCCGCCGGAACCGCGGAGAAGGATCTCGAGGCGAGGGCCCGCTCCATGCCCAAGATCCTCGAATGGCTTGGAGAGAAGCCCATCCTCAAGGTCATCGTCGTCAGGGACAAACTCGTCAATTTCGTCGTCAAGGGATAGGAGCTGGGGATGGGGAAGGCTAGGCCGCTGGCGGCCAGAAGGGCCGGGATGTTCTCGCGAATCGGTATCTTGTCCAAGCTGGTGTTCATATGGGTCGTGACCCTACTCGCCTATGGCGCCTTGTACGGCATCAGCGCCATGGGCTCGAGGTCACTTTCCCTGTCGGTGAGGCAGGTCCAGTCCATCCAGGGCGGACTTATGCGGATAAGCGGGGACTTCCGCCACCGCTGCGATGAGGTCGAGCTCGCCCTGTTCCGGACGGCGAGCCAGGGCATGGCAGGCAGGCGTCCGGACGCGGAGAAGTCCCTCGCCTCGCTTCGTGACGCCATCGCCGCCTCCCAGAGCCTCCTCTCCTCCCTCATGTCATCGAACGCGATGTCGGCCCTGCCGGAGGCTTCCGCCGAGCCGCTCGCGGCCGCGTTCAAGGATTACACCGATCTTCTGGAGTCGGTCTCCGATGAGCTTCTGGGCCTGAAGGCTGCGTCAGCGGTGGCTCTCGCCGAGGAAAAATTCGTCCGCCTAGGCGAGACCTTCGACCCCTTCCAGTCCCTCATCAGGGATGCCGGCAACGCGGCCGCGTCCAGATCCCGCGAGCAGTCGAGCGCATCCTCCCTCGAGATCGCGCTCGTCATAGCGGCGGCAGCGGCACTCACGACCATCCTCTCCCTGCTCACAGTGAGGTCGATTCGGGAACCCCTGTCCCGCCTCATCTCCCGAATCGAGCTGGCAGGCTCCGGCGACCTGACGGTGAGGTCGGACATATCAGGCAGCGATGAGATCGGCAGGATCGCCTCGGGATTCGACACCTTGGTCGAGGACCTGCGCTCCCTCATTGGCAAGATCAAGGAGAGGCTGGCCGAGCTCGGGGAATCGGGCCGAGGCCTCGCTGCCAACATGGAAGAGACTGGCGCCACGGTCGTCCAGATCAACGTGAGCATCGCAGGCACGAGGAGACAGCTCGGCGAGCAGTCCGACGCTGTCGGCGAGCTCTCTGCCGCCATCGAGGAGCTGGCCAGAAGCATCGAGGCCCTGACTGGCCTGATCGGCGGGCAGTCTGAGGTCCTCGAGTCCTCCGCCTCCTCGGTCGAGGAGATGATAGCCAACGGCGAATCGGTGGCGGCCAATGCCGAGCGCGCCGAAGAGGAGAGCCTGCGCAACATCGAGGAGACAGCCGAGGGCAAGGCCAGGATCGACCAGGTAGGGGAGGCGGCCGCGGCGATTGTGCGGGCCTCGGAGAACCTCGGCGAGGCGGCTCGGGTGATTACCGAGATCGCGGAGCGGACGAACCTCCTTGCGATGAACGCGGCCATCGAGGCTGCCCACGCGGGCGAGACTGGCAAGGGCTTCGCGGTTGTCGCCGACGAGATCCGCAAGCTCGCCGAGCAGTCCACCTCACAGGCCAAGGACATCTCTTCCGACCTCGCTCGGGTCTCCGAATCGATCACCGCCGTGCGTGACTCCTCGGCGGGGGCCATCGAGTCCTTCGCTTCGATCCTGCAAAGGGTGCGGAGTGTCGGGGGCCGGGTTGGGGAGATAGGACAGGCCACCGCCGAGCAGAGGACCGGGGGCAGGCATGTGCTCGAGGGACTGGGGAAGCTTCGTGATATTTCGCGCCAGATAGCCCATGGAGCCAAGGAGATGTCGGCCGGCAATTCCTCCCTCCTCGAGCAGGTGGCCAGGCTCCAGAGCGTCAACTCAAGCGTCGTCGGCAACAGCGAGGAGATCACAAGGGGGACGACCGAAATCAAGGATGCGATCAGGGGGACCATCGAACTTTCCTCCCGCACAACCTTGCTCATTGAAGAAGTAAAGATGGCCGCCGATAAGTTCCTAGTGTAGAATCGGGCGAGCCAAGCCCAGGCATGGAGGCTCACGCATGCGAGCAGGTCTATCCGGGAACTTAAGCATTCGCTCGCGGTTGATCATCATGGCCGCCGCCGTGATCATCTCCCTGGCGGCCAATCTCCTGATCGCCTGGACCTCCCTCAAGGACATGACCGAGGCCGTCCGCTACCAGTCGGACAACTCCGCCCTCATCATAGCCAGCTCCGACCTGGAGCGCCGCGTGTATTCCTCCTTTGTGGCCCTTTTCCGGACCCAGCAGGCGGCGACCGAGAGATCAGCGGGCCTTCCAGGCCAGGCGAACACCTTTGAGGAATCGATCGGCCAGAGCCGGCAGTCCCTTACAAGCCTCCTTGCCCTACCCTCGGCGGGCGAGGTCGCCGATTCCTTCGCGGGAGTGGGCAAGGCCTTCGAGGTCTACACCCAGACTGCGCAATCGGCCGTGAAGGCCTTCACCTCATTCGCCAGCGATGGGTCCGACATAATACAGGTCGCCGCACTGCGCTTCGGATCACTCGCCGCCGAGCTGGCCAAGCTCAACGACCTCGCGGTCTCCCAGACAAGGGAAAACCTCCTTTCGGCCCAGAGGATTGCCTCGCGCGGGACACTCATCGTGGCGGTCGTTTCCCTGGCAGTCCTGGCCTTTATCATCGTCTTCGTCCTGTTCACAATCCGGTCCATCACCAGGCCTGTGGAGGGCCTCCTTAGCGAGCTCAACAAGATGGGGAGCGGGGACCTTTCAGTGCAGATCTGCGAGAAGGAGGGCAGCGATGAACTTGGTCGGATGGCCGCCTGCGTGGACGATCTGGTCACCGACCTCAGATCCCTCGTGCTGACAGTCAAGGAGAGGATCACCGCCCTCGAGGAAACCGGACATGGCCTCGCTTCGACCATGGAAGAGACGAGCGCCGCTGTCATCCAGATCAACTCGAGCATAGACAACACCAAGGGCCAGCTTGAGGAGCAGTCCGAGGCGGTCCGGGAGGTCTCGGCGGCAATCGAGGAGCTGACGCGTGGCATCGAATCCCTTTCCGAGATGATCGCCTCCCAGTCCTCGGCGATCTCGGAGTCCTCGGCCTCGGTCGAGCAGATGATTGCGGGTATCGAGTCTGCGGCGGCGAACGCGGAGAAGGCCGCCGAATCGAGCGCGCGCAGCCTCGCGGAGAGCGCCCAGGGCCGCTCGAGGATCGACCAGGTCGGCGAGGCCGTGGCCCTCATCGTCCGTTACTCCGAAAACCTCAGCGAGGCAGCAAGCCTCATCACCGAGATCGCCGAGAGGACGAACCTCCTCGCCATGAATGCCGCGATTGAGGCTGCCCACGCCGGGGACGCCGGCAAGGGTTTCGCCGTCGTCGCCGATGAGATACGAAAGCTGGCCGAGCAGTCCACCTCCCAGGCTGGCGACATCTCACGGGACCTCGATCGCGTCGCCGACTCCATCTCCTCGGTCCAGTCGGCCTCCGGGGCGGCCGTAAAGGCATTCGGGACCATCCTTGAGAGCAACCAGGGCTTGGGCGATTCGGTGGGCGAGATCAGGCAATCGATGTCGGAACAGCGCGAGGGTGGGCGCCAGGTCCTCGAAGCTCTCAGCCGGATGAAAGACATCACGCGCGAGATCACGAGAGGCGCCGAGGAGATGGCCTCGGGGAACGCGTCGATCCTCGATCAGGTCCAGAGGCTCAAGAACGCCAATTTCGCCGTGGTAAGCAACACCACCGAGATCAGCGCGGGCACGAAGGAGATAAACGACGCTGTGATGAGCACGACAGGCCTGGCGACCCGAAACGCCGACCTCATCGCCGAGGTCAAGGCCGCGGCCGACAAGTTCACCGTCTAAAGCCTAGGCGTGGAGCTGGGCAAGGAGGGCCGGAGCCAGGGCGGCCGCGCTCAAAGCCGCCAGCAGGAAGTAGGCTGCCCCCGGATACCGTGCGGGCGCCTCGATCCTCCGCACAGTCGCGGGTTCCTCCCAGACCCTGAGCATGAGCTTGTCGGCGTCGGCAATGAAGCTCCCTGGCCGGACTGAGCCCTTGTACTCGATGATGCGGTCGTAATAGACAAAGGCGGCAGCCACGATCGAACCGAAGCGGCCAGGGAGCCTGAGGGAAGGCAGGATGCAGGCCTTTGAGGCATAGAGGAGGCCTTCGAAGGTGATGGCTTTCCCGATGCCTTCCATGAGGGCAGTCTCGGTAATCCTGAAGGGGCCGACGCGCGCGATCACCCGGCCGATTGGGACGAGGAGGTTGGCCAAGACGATCCCGATTCCAACCAGCAGCGTCGAGGACAGGGCTATCCGCTTGCCCGAGAAATAGGCGGCCAGTACGAACAAAAGGAACATGACGGCCCTCGTCACCAGGAGGGGCTGGAAAAGGAAGGCGAGGGAGACAATGAGGCCGGAGGCAGCGAGTGCCCAAGGCGGGAACAGGGCCTCATAGCGTTCGCGCCTCTCCCCGCGCCGCCGCGCCGCCTTTTCCCTTGGGCTCGCTGAAGCATTGGCTTCAGGCATCGTGGCTCCCGGATGCCCGGGCGAACCAGATCGATGTGCGGGAGAACCGCTCCGCGAAGACCCCCAGGACGGCGCCGGTCAGGAGGCCCATCGCGAGGAAGGGAGGGGCGATGAGCCTCGCCGCCTCCCCGAACACAAGGACGCTCGCGAGGAGGATCTGCGCGGCGTTCGAAGTCATGGCTCCCAGGATCGAGACGCCGATCGCCGATACCTGATGTCCCAGGAGCTTGCGCGATCCCCACATGACCATGGCCGCAACCATTGTCCCCGAAAGCGAGAATAGGGCGATGTAGGAGAAGAGCGAGCCCGAGACGACGCTCATGCCGACCACCTTCACGACGGCGAGGAGGAGGAACCAGGGCAGGGGCAGGAGATCGATGGCGAGGAGTATCGGTAGGTTCGCGATGCCCAGACGCATGAAGGGAAGGGGCTTTGGCACCATGTATTCCACCGCTGACAGGAAAAAGCAGAAAGCGCCGAGAAGGGCCACGATGTCGGCCTTGTCCCTCCAGCGTGCCTCAGAAGGCCCCTGCGTCGACAGACCGTTCATCGGCTGCGCCCCCCTCGATTCGGACAAAGACCCTGTTGGGAAGACAGGCCAGCCACTGGCCAGCTGCCGATATGTCGCCCGACGCGATACAGGTCTTGTTGAGGCAAGGCGAATCGGTCACATGAACTTGTTTGCCATGGATCTCCACCCAGGTCGTGCCAAGGGGCCCGTTCACCGGAATCCTCCGGTCTGCCCCCAAGGGGAAGACCCACTCGCCGCCGCTGCCCGTGATGACTGCCCTGAGGGTCGCGGAATTGCCGGAATAGACAGCCATGGACGACATGGCTATCACCACCAAAGCAGCTAGGATTATGAGGAGATCGACAGGTTTTGGGCGCATTGAGAGAGGGTTCCTCCCCCCGCTAGTCGCCGCAGCCGCAGCCCCCGTCGGCGCAGCCATCGCCGCAACCTTCTGCGCAGCCCTCGCCGCAGCCCTCGCCCTCGCAGTCGCAGCCGCCGTGGACATGGTGGTGCGAGAGCTCCTCGCCCGTGGCCTCCCTGACCTCGACAACCTTGACGGAGAAGTGGAGCTCTTCGCCGGCCAGGGGATGGTTGGCATCGATGGTGATGTCCTCGCCCTCCATGCCTACTACGGTCACGATCTGGGTTCCTTCCTCTCCGTGGGCCTCGAACTGCATCCCGACCTCGATTGAGGCCTCGGGGCCGAACTCGGCCTTGGTGACCTTGAAGACGAGGCTCTCGTCGCGTTCGCCGTAGGCTTCGACGGCGGGAACGACGCAATTGACCGTGTCTCCTGACGACTTGCCCTCAAGGTGTTTTTCCAGGCCTTTTATGATGTTGTCGTTGCCATGGAGGTAGACGAGGGGCTCGGCTCCTTCCGACGAATCGATGAGTTCGCCGTCGGCATCCTTGAGATTGTAGTCGAGCGTGACCACACGGTCTTTTGCTACGGTCATTCCGGTTCCTTGCGGGGAGGATTTGATCCAAGAGAATACCCTTGATCTCCCCGACGGCTCAAGTGGAGCTAGAGGATATATAAGCATTTTTCTATAGTCGGGGCAAGGGGAATGCGGTGGGGCCGGCCAATTCGCGGAATCTCTCTGGAGAAGTGGCTCGGGGAGTGCTAGTCTGTGCTTCTCGCCGCTCCCCGCTTCTCTGGCCGGGCAAAGCGGCCGATACTCACCTATACACATTCCTGGAGCACAGCCCCATGTCCGATCCGCGCACGACGTCACCCGCAAACATCACCCTGGGCGCATCCCTCGCCCTGGTGGCCGCGTATTGCCTCGCGGCGATAATCGCCGCTGGGGTTGACGGCCAATCGGGGGCATTCGCCGTCATCTTCGGCCTGGGCAGATTTCTCAGGGGCGCATTCTCCTGGGCGGCCCTTTTTGTCCCTGCCTGGCTTGCCGGGGCTGCCATCATCGCCTTCCTGCCGGGATGGAGGCCAAATGCCCTTGCCCTCCTCGCCGGCTCCATCCTTCCTTTCCTGCCCATTGCGACCTTTGCCCGCCTTTCGGCCGATCCAGCCCAGGCCTTCGCTGCCCACCCCTTTCTCGAGACTGCGGGACTGCCCGCACTCGGCCTCGCGGCGGGATCCCTCGCCCTCCTTCTCGCCGCTCTTGTCGCCCGTCTCGCGATCGCGGCGGCGGGGGTACGGCATGATCCCCCATTGGCCCGCCCCGCGAGGAGCCTCCTGCCCGCCCCCCAGCCCCGGGCCGAGGAGAAAGGCGAGGGGGACAGGACAGGGGAGGATCAGGGGGAGATCTCCGCAGGATCTGGGGGAGATGCTCGATTCGATTTCAAGGTTCCCGAGCTCGCAGCCCTGCCCCGCTTGAGGGCCATGGAAGCCGGGAGCACGGAATCCCTGGAGGAGACCGAGGAGGCTGGACAGGAAGCAGAGACAGCAGGGGAAGCGCCGCCAGAAGTCTCCGGCACGAAGGTAGGCCACGGAGGGGGGGAGGAGCCGATAAGGCTGAGTCTCGGCCCGTCCGGGACTCACAGGACAGGGCCGGGTCCGGTGAAGAAGGCCGCTGCTCCAAGCGAGGAGGAGGAGGAAGAAGGGGCGCCGACTCCATCCTCGGCTATTGTCGTCGATGGCCTGATGCCTATCGAGTTCATCTCGATCCCTCCGGAAAGCCACGCGGGAAGCGAGGCCGACGAGGCGCGGAAGTCGGCCGCCCTCGCTAGGGTCCTGCCCCTGAGGAAGGACAAGCCCTACGCCGTCCCCGTGGATGGCATCCTCCAAGTCTATCCGGATGGAGAGTACTGGATCGTCGACGAGAAGACAAAGAGGTCGGCGGAAGTCCTCAGGGACACCCTCGCCGAGTTCAACATAGAGGCCGAGGTCACGGGCATCCGCAAGGGTCCCGTGATCACGATGTTCGAGATACTTCCCGCCCCGGGAGTGAAGCTTTCGAAGATCACAAATCTCTCCGACAACATCGCCCTCCGGCTCGCGGCCTCGAGCGTCCGCATAGTCGCGCCAATACCGGGCAAGCACGCCGTGGGCATTGAGGTGCCGAATGAGCGCCGCTCGATCGTCTCCCTCCGCGAGATCGTGGAGAATGCGTCATTCATGGGCGCGAAGATGGAGGTGCCGATCATCCTCGGCAAGGACATCGCGGGGGAGGTGCAATTCATCGACCTGGTCCAGACCCCCCACCTCCTCATCGCGGGCGCGACAGGCTCGGGTAAGTCGGTCTGCGTCAACTCGATCATCCTGTCGATCCTGTACCGCAGATCGCCCCGGGAGGTGAAGCTTCTCCTCATCGATCCCAAGATCGTCGAGCTCAAGCTCTACAATGACATTCCCCACCTCCTCACGCCTGTCATCACCGAGCCCAAGCGAGCCTTCCAGGCCCTCCAGTACTGCATCTGCGAGATGGAGCGCCGCTACAGCCTCCTCGACCGCGTGGGCGTCCGCGATGTGAAGAGCTACAACCGCAAGGTCAAGGAGAAGAACCTCGCGGTCGAGCGCCTGCCCTACATCGTCGTCATCATCGATGAGTTCGCCGACCTCATGGCGACCACGGGCAAGGAGCTGGAGTCCACCCTCGCGCGGCTCGCGGCGATGTCCCGCGCCGTCGGCATCCACCTCGTCCTTGCGACCCAGAGGCCCTCGATCGACGTCATCACCGGACTGATAAAGGCGAACATCCCCAGCCGGATCGCCTTCATGGTGGCAAGCAAATTCGACTCGAGGATCATCATCGACATGGTCGGGGCAGAGAAGCTCCTGGGACGGGGGGACATGCTCGTGGCGAGCGCCTGGGACCCCTTCCCGATACGCATGCAGGGTGCCTTCGTCTCCGAGGAGGAGGTCGAGAAGGCGGTCGAATACATAAAGACCCTCGGGGAGCCCGAGTACATAGACGAGGAGATCTTCATCGACGACGAGGAGGACGATTCGCCTTCCCTCTTCGGCGAGGAAGACGACGACCCCCTCTTCGAGAAGGCCCTCGAGATCGTGCTCCAGCAGGGCCGCGCCAGCGCGTCCTTCATCCAGCGCAGGCTGAAAATTGGCTATAACCGCGCTTCCCGCCTCGTCGAGCTGATGGAGGAGAAAGGCATCGTGGGCCCTGCCAAGGGATCGAAGCCCCGTGACATCGTGAGGAACCCCGATGTCCTGGGTCGCCCTATGGCCCAGCCAGCAGCGCGCCAGCCGAGCCTCATGGGCGACCTCGAGACTCTCCCGGGTCAGCGCGTCACCGGCAAGAACGAAGAGGAATAGGCCATGCGCAGGATTGGAATACTCGGGGGTGGCCAGCTGGGACGGATGGCGATCGAGGAGGCACGCAAGTACCTCGCCGAGCTCGAGGTCCTCACGCCTGAATATCCATCACCGGGCTCAGAGCTCGCCGACGTCGCCCACGTGGGAGGTCTTGACGACTACGAGGGGATCCTCGAATTCGCCGAGGGCGTCGACGCATTGTCATGGGAGATCGAGTCCGTCGGGGTCGAGGCCCTCTTCGAGCTGGAACGCCGCGGCAAGGCCGTGCTTCCCGGAGCCGCCGTCCTCGAGGCGATCCGTGACAAGGCCGTCCAGAAGGGCCTGCTTGACGCGAGGGGCATACCAACCGCCCGGTGGCTGATACTCGATTCGCAGCCCGAGGCGAGGCCCGGCGAGGACAGCCTCTCCGCTGCGGCCGTCGAGCTCGGGGGTTTCCCCATCGTGCAGAAGACGAGACGGGGAGGCTACGATGGCAGGGGAGTGCTGGTCCTTGGCTCGGCCCGGGACGAGGCTTTGCGCGGACCTTCCATCGCCGAGGAAAGGGTCGATTTCTCGAAGGAGCTGGCCGTTGTCGTGGCCAGGGCCACCGATGGCTCGACTGCCGTCTATCCCTGTGTGGAGATGGTCTTCGACGACCGCGCGAACCTCTGCGATTCGGTGCTGGCCCCGGCTCGGGTGAGCGAGGCTAGCCTCAAACTCGCCCAGGAGCTCGCCCTGTCCTGCGTCCGGGCCCTGGACGAGAGGGCGAAGGAAATCTCGGCCCGGGGTGCCGGGGCCGTAGGGCTCTTTGGTGTGGAGATGTTCCTGAAGCAGGACGGAGAGATCCTCGTCAACGAGATCGCTCCCCGCCCGCACAATTCCGGGCATTTTTCCATGGAGGCCTGCCCCTCGAGCCAGTTCGATCAATTCATACGGATACTCCTCGGGCTCCCCCTGGGGAGCGCCGAGCTGCTGCGGCCAGCGATGATGGTGAACATCGTCGGCGAGCCCGGTGCCACGGGCAGGCCCGTGTACCTCGGACTCGAGGCCGCCCTCGCGATACCCGGCGTCGCAGTCCACCTATACGGAAAGCGCGAGGTCAGGCCTTTCCGCAAGATGGGACATCTCACCGCGATCGGTGCGACCAGGGAAGAGGCCATGGAGAGGGCCCATGCCGCCAGGGGAATGGTCCGGGTGGTCGCGGAGTAGGCTCTAGCGTATAATCCTCAAGACCTATGGAAGAGAAACCAGGCTTGGTCTTCGATCCCTCGCTCTCCCCCTGCCCGGCGAGGGTCGCCCTGGTGTGGGGGACTGGAATACCAACCTGCCTCCCAACCGAGCGCGCCCCCGATTACCTTATCTCTCTCCTTGAGGCGGTCCGGGCAAAGGGCGAGGCCTTCCTCGGCACCCAGCGCAAGAGCGCCGTCAGGGACATGCTGCGCCACGGGAAATACAAACCAGCGGGCAGGTCGAAACCCTCGAGCGAATATCTGCTCGCGGCCGCCCTCGAGAGGGGAGAAGGCCAGCCGCCCCAGGGGGCCTTTCCCCTCGTCAACGGCCCGGTCGACGCCAACAACGCGGTCAGCCTCGAATGGGGCTACCCGGCGAGCATCTTTGATGCCGCGAAGACCGGCTTCGGGCTCAGGCTGCGCCGGGGCCTCCCCGGAGAAAGCTATGTCTTCAACCAGTCCGGCCAGCTCATCGATCTCGAGGACCTCCTGTGCGCCTGCGCCATGATCGAGGGCGAATGGAAACCCTGCGGCAATCCGGTCAAGGACGCTTTGGACACAAAGGTCCTTGGGCAGGCCAGGGAGGTTCTAGCCCTCATCTATGCGCCAAGCTCAGATCCCCTGCCGGAGCTCGAGGCCTGCGCCGCCCGCTTCGCCCAACTCCTCGCCATCGAATGCGGCGCGGCTGCGACGGGTTGGGCGATCGCATCAGAGCCCTAGGCGATGTCCGATAAAAGTTGACCAAAAAACACTGGTATGGCTATCTTCCTCTGATCGCGGACTCGCTCGGAGGACTTATCGATGAAAGTCATGCTGACCTTCGGTCTCGCGCTGTTCCTTATCTTCCCCCTGTCCCTTTCGGCCGCCGATTACGACCACGCGGCAGCAGTGAATGTCATGCACGATAACCTGGCAAGGGTCCAGGCCATCAAGGCGGCCCTTTCGTCCCAGGACTATTTCGCGGCCGCGCAGGCCTTCTTTGATTTCGCCAGGGCGGCCGAGCAGATGCAAAGAATGGATCCTCCGAAGGGCTCGAAGGAGGACTGGCTTAAGGCCTGGGGCGGGTTTGAGACAACAGCCCTGAAGGCCGTCGGGCTTTGCGGCGACCGCGACTCAGGCGGAATCCAGAAGTCCCTGGATGCGCTGTTCGGCTACATGAAGGCCGGACATGGCGAGTTCAAAGGATAGCCATTTAGGGGGACTATCATGGTTCAAATTATACCGAGAATTAGGGGGGTGCTCATGGCGCTCGTGGTGGGCGTGTTCGCCTGCGCGGCCTGGGCCCAGCCCATGCCGCCCGCCGAGGCCGGTTCCCTGGACAGGCTAAACTCCTCTCCGCGCCATGCTGAATGGATCAGCTACGCCGCTGCAGGCGGGGATAAGGTTGACGCCTGGGTCGTATATCCCGAGCGACCGGGACCGGCACCCGTCGTGGTGGTGGTGCACGAGATATTCGGCCTCAACGACTGGGCACGTGCGGTCGCCGATCAGTTCGCTGCTGAAGGCTTTATCGCGATCGCCCCGGATTTCCTGAGCGGGAAGGCGCCGGGGGGTTCCGGGTCGAAGGGCCTTAGCGTAGACGCGGCCCGATCGATCAACTCCAGCCTCGATCCAGCCGAGGTCGTGCGGCGCATCGATGGTGCCGTGGCATACACGACCTCCCTGCCCGCTGCCACCAAGAAGTTCGGTGTGGTCGGTTTCTGCTGGGGAGGCGGGATCTCCTTTCTCTATTCGACATTGAGGCCCGATCTCGGGGCTGCCGCCTTCTTCTATGGTGTGGCCCCGCCTACGGATACCCTCGCCGGGATCTTCGCCCCACTTCTCGGCCTCTATGGAGGCAGTGACGCGAGGGTCACCTCGACTGCGGCGCCCGCCGCGGCGGAACTCAAGCGCCTTGGCAAGAGCTTCGAATATGAGGTCTATCAGGGAGCGGGCCACGCCTTCCTGAGGCAGCAGGATGGCCAGGCCGGGGCGAACCTTGAAGCCTCCCGGCAGGCCTGGCCGCGGGTGGTCAAATTCCTGAAGGACAAGCTCGAGGGCAAGGTGGGCATGGGCCCGGATGCCCCGCAGCTCATTTCCGTCCAGGCCGCACTCGATGACTGCTGCGCGAACGATGTGCCGGCATCAGAGCAGGCGGCCAGCCTGGCGTCCCGCTAGAAGCCCTAGGGCGCCTTGTCATCAAGGAGGCCTTGGAGCATGGAGTCGATGTCCTCCTGGCCAAGGTCCTCCTTGCGCTCATAGGCAAGTTCCTGGTTCGCCTGGCGCAGCTTCCGCAGAAGGCTGAAGATGATCGCCAGCAGGATCTTGTTTCCTGCCTCAGGGTGGACGCGCAGGAAGTGAACGAGGCCATTGCGGTGCAGGCGTATCACGATCGTCTTGCCGAGGGCGGTCACCCTGGCCGTGCGCCGCACCTTCGAGAAGACCCCCGCCTCGCCGAACACGTCCCCTGGCCCAAGGGAGGTGACATAGACCTGCTTGCCCTCGTTCTCCTTGACGCTGACACTCACCGTGCCCTCGATGATTCCGAAGAGGTAGGGACTGATCTCTCCTTCCTCGATGAGGACCTCGTCCTCCTCGGCCTCGAAGATGTCGCTGATAGTGAAGAGGTCTATGATCTCCGCATCGCCGAGGAATCTGAAGGTGACGATATCGTGGACAAGGTGCACGAAGGGGAGCTTCTCGGACAGGGAAGTCATGTTCTTCAGGCCTCCTCCGGACAAGTATAGGGGATAGGGTTTCCAGGAGCGAGAGTGAAGGCGGAAAAGCCCCTTGGTGAGGCATCCCTCCTTTGGTCAAAGGCTAGCCGCGTCAGACCGGCATGGCATATCCTCAACCCATGGCGGCACTTGAACGGCCCCTTGTGGGCATCATCATGGGCTCGGACTCCGACCTCCCGGTCATGGCTGAGGTTTCCCGACTGCTTGCTGAACTCGGAATCGCCAGTGAGACGACCATCGTCTCGGCCCATCGGACACCGGCCAGGCTCGCCGAATACGCCCGGGGGGCGGCCTACCGCGGAATCGAGGTGATCGTCGCGGGAGCGGGCGGGGCCGCCCACCTGCCCGGGATGACGGCCTCGATGACCGTGCTTCCCGTGATAGGGGTGCCCATCCGCACGAAGACCCTCGACGGACTGGACAGCCTGCTCTCGATCGTGCAGATGCCACCCGGGATTCCCGTCGCCACCGTCGCTGTGGACGGGGCAAGGAATGCCGGACTTCTCGCCGCCCGGATCCTCGCGGTCTCCCGTCCCGGGCTCAGGGCGAAGCTCGAGGCCTACGCCTCCGTCCTCGAGGCCGAGGTCCTCGCGAAGGCCAGGCGGCTGGAGAGCCTCGGCCCTGAGGGCTATGCCGGGGATCCGAAGCCCGCAGCGGGTTAAGGCCGAAGTGGAAATCCTGAAACCCGATGATGCGAGCCTCATGCGCGCAGGCGCCCTCATCGCCTCGGGAGGCCTTGTCGCACTGCCGACCGAGACGGTGTACGGGCTCGGGGCAGATGCCTTCAACACCCTGGCGGTGGCGAGGGTGTTCGAGGCGAAGGCTAGGCCGAGCTTCGATCCCCTCATAGTGCACATCTCGGCCCTCTCTGACATCGACCGGGTCGTCCGCAAGCCCTCTCCCCTGGCCCGTGCCCTCATGGAAGCGCTCTGGCCGGGGCCGCTTACCCTCGTGCTCCCAAAACGGGACGAAATGCCCGATCTTGTCACAAGCGGCTTGCCGACCGTCGCTGTTCGTCTTCCTGCCCATGCCGTGGCCCGGGCGATCATAGCCTGGTCGGGCACAGCCGTGGCCGCGCCGAGCGCGAACCCCTTTGGCTATATCTCGCCGACCACAGCCGAACATGTGGCGAGGATGCTCGGGGATCGGGTTGACCTCATCGTGGACGGCGGCCCCTGCAGGGTTGGCGTGGAATCCACGGTCCTGGACATGACCGTGGAGCCTCCATGCCTGCTCAGGCCGGGTGGGATGGACCTGGGCATGATCGAGGCGATTATCGGCCCCGTGTCTCGGAAGGCTCCCGGACCGATGCGAGAGGGAGAGCAGCCGGCTGGTCCCGGCCAGCTTGACAGCCACTACGCCCCCCGCACGCCCCTGCGTCTCATGGCGAGGGGTGACCTCGCCCAAGCGCGGAAGCCTTCGGCCCGGATCGGGGCACTGCTCTTTGAGGGCTTATCCCTGGGGGCCTCAGGCGGGCCATCGGGCTTCGCGGCGACGCGCGTGCTTTCGCCTTCCGGCGACATGGTCGAGGCGGCAGCTTCCCTGTTCGCGATGATGCACGAGCTCGATGGCCTTGGACTCGACGAGATATGGGCGGAGCGGGTTCCGGAAACCGGTCTCGGCGCGGCGATCAACGACCGGCTTTTCAAGGCATCGAGGAAATAGCAGGCCTTGAGGCTCTCCTTTTCGCGTGAATTAATATTCGTAAACTCAGAGCTTCAACCGGCCGATAGGATCTTCGGAGGATGGAGCCATGGTCGAAGCGGTTTCCACCAATTACCTTCCGGTCTCATACGTGTACGCGTCACGATACACGAGCGGCCGGATTTCCCTGCCCGTCCTGCCGAGCCAGGCCCTGTACGCAAACTTCCAGCACGTCGGCGGGGTACCCGCCCTCGACGGAACGCCGGCCTATTCCATCGACAAGCTACACATCCTTGACCTGCTCATCGCCGGCCTCGAGAGCGTGAAGGATCAGCCGCTCGCGGCAAGGGAAGCCTCGCCCTCGCCCAACCCCGCGCGGGTCGATGCCCTTATCCAGCAGTACGGGGCAGAGTACCACAGCCTGGCAGTCGCCCCCCCCCGCATCTACCCAAGCCAGCCGGCCTCACAGCCCGGGATGCTTTTCTCCCTCGCCGCCTAGTCCCCGGTACTGGCCTGAGGACCCCACTCTCATCTTGCGCTGTCTGTTCTTCCCTCGACGATCTCTCGTACCGTGCTGGCCACAGGGACGCCGTAGTAGATCTCCCCGTACATGATGGTCGCCTGGAGGATGTTCCTGCAGTACTGTCTGGTCTCCTCGATGCCGAGGGCCTCGATCATCAGGTCATCGGGCAGGTCCCCGGATTCGGAGAGCCATTTTTTGAGCCTGCCCCTCCCCGCGTTGTAGGCCATCATCGACCTGAAGGCCCTGCCCCCGGTCTCGTCGAGCAGTTCGGCGAACATGGCCATGCCGATCCTGATGTTGTCCTTGGGCGTGCGCAGGTCGTATCCCGACATGCCCAGGCTTGTGGCGATCTCCGCCGCGGTGCCGGGCATGAGCTGGGTGAGGCCGATGGCTCCGGCCCTCGAGTAGGCGTCGAAGCTGAAATAGCTTTCCGATCGTACGAGGCCAAAGATCAGGGCCTCGGGGATGTCGGCGCGGGGGCGGATCGACCTGAGCTCGGAGATGAAGGGGCGCGGGTAGAGCAGTTCGTAGTCTGAGAGCCTCGGATCCCAGTCAGACCTTTCCATGAGGGCGATGATGAGCCTCATCGAGGAGTCTATTCGACCGCTGTCGGCAATGTCCTTCGCCAGCCTCCGGACGGATTCTCGGTCAAGGGCAGGCATCCGCTCCAGGGACTCCCTGTAGGCGAGATCGGCCATGCCGAATCCGACGAACCCTGCTATGAAGCCTTCAAGGGCCCCGGCTTCCCGGGGAGCAGGCGGATCGGGAAGGTCGGCAGGGAGGAGCTGGGGCTCGGCGCCCAGCCTCCATGCGGAGAGTGCGCGGTAGTGCAGGGTGGCGGCCGGGTCGTCCAGGATCTGCCTGTACCTGGCCATGAGCGTGTCTCTCGTCCCGCGGCCACGAACCATGGGCGAATCGGGGTCCCTTCCGAGCAGGCGGCTGCTCTCAGGATACAGGCCGAGCTCCTGGGCCCGTGTCGCGATATAGCTGCAGCGGGCCCCGAGCGAGGGGGAGGCGAGCCTGGCGAGGCACTCCGAGAGGTGATCGACGATGTACCAGTCGCGGGCGCGGAGGGCATCCCTCGTGAGGCTGTCGGCTAGGTCGGCGTAGCGCGTGGGGTCGCTCCAGCGGCGTGAGGCCTCGTCCAGGGCCTCCAGCTGCCTGCGCCGGGCGAGGGCCTCGGCCCTGAGCGCGGCCGCGCTGCCCGGCTTTGCCGTTTTCGTCTTCGCCATGGCGAGCTTGCCGCGGCATTCGACCACGTACCACAGGGCATCGTCGACGTCGGCCGGGGCGGGAGCGAGGTCGACGGCATGGGAGAAGGCATCGACGGCCTCGGGCCATAGCTCGAGGGCACGATAGAACCGCGCGCGGTAGAATGCAGCTGTCCACGCGACGCGGGCGGCGCGGGCAGAGCTTGCGGGATCAGGGGCGAGACGGGCCTTCTGGAAGGCTTCGGCCTCGAGGCGGGAAAAACGGCTCAGGCCTTCGCGCGAGGAATTCGAATAGAGGAAGGCCTTGGCCGCGTCGGCGATGACAAAAGGCGAACTCAAGGGAGAGAGGACGAGCTCCCTCACCTTCATCGCCGCGTCGAAGGCTGGACCGTAGTCCCGGTCGCGCACGAGGATCCGCATGCGGGCGGCGTCGCGCTCGGAAGCGGAGAACTCCTTCGCCGGCGGTTCCAGGGATTCGACGAAATCGAGGGCCTTGCGCGTCCAGGCCGAGCTGGGCCGCTCGAGGAGGATTAGCCGTAGCGAGCTCGGCCAGCCGGGACGCTCGAGGCGCCTTGCCGCCACCCCCTCGAAATAGAGCAGCGCATCGGCGTCTGCGCTTGCCTCGGTCGGGAAGTCGGCTCGCAGCCTGCTCGTGGCGCGGATGAGCTCGGCATCGTCCTTGAGTGCCTCGAGCGCATCGAGCCTGGCCCGCTCGACCGGCCATTCCGAGCCGATCGACCTGCGGTATTCCTCGGCGAAGGCAAGGAGCTCCTCCCACTTCTGGGCATCGGAGAGGCGGAGGGCGAGAAGCCGGCCCGCCTCTATCCTGACGATGCCATCGGCCCGGTCATATGCGGAGCGGAGCAGGCGCCTGACCAGGACCCCCGGGTCAGGCGCCGGAGCCCCGGGAGGGTCGCCATTGGCGAGCTTGGCCGCAATGCCAGCGTCCGCCTCCTGGGCCGAGGCCGCGGCGGCCTTGGGGGCTCTGGCCTCTATCCAGCGCGCGAGGTAGTAGAAGCCGGCAGGACCGAAGTACCCGCTCTCGCCCAGGCTGCGTTCGTCGAGGGCAAGGATAGGCCCCATGTCCTTAGCGGCCAGGATGGCAGACAGCCGCCCTTCCCCCATGCCAAAGGCCTGCCTTTCCTGGCAGGAGGCGAGGAGGAGGGGCGCGAAGGCGAGCACGATTGCAAGGAGAGTGCTGATGCGGGGCTCGGGTCTCATTGGGACCCCGAGCCTAGCATTTTATCGCGGCGGTATCCATATCTTGCTGCCTGAGAGGATGAGGTCGGGATTCCGGATTTTGTTCGCCTTGGCGATCTTCCCGAAGAGCCATGGGTTCCTGTAGAAGGAGTACGAGAGGTCCCAGAGCGTGTCCCCCCACTTGATGCGATAATAGGCCCCGCTCTGGCGGGCCGGAGTCTCGGCGGGAGTGGCCTGGGCCGGTGCTCCGGCCGCAACAGCTGCAGCAGGCTCAGGTGCCGGGCTCGGCGCCACGGCCGGGCTCGGGCTGACCGCTACCGGGGGCGCCGGCCTAGGCTGGGCCACTTGGGAGCTCGGCGTGGGAACAGCCACGGTGGGCCTGGGAGATCCGATTCCGCGGAGCAGGAAATAGGCCAGGCCGAGGATGATCACCAGGACGGCGATGACAGCGAGAACGATGAGCCAGGGGGCTGGGCGCGCGGGAGGAGCCTCCTCGGGAGGGCCCTCATCGGCTAGCAGCCTGACGCTGGCCTCGTCGCCTGGAAGGATGTCGGTCTCGGCGAAATCCTCGTCAGCGAAGCTGGGCTCGCTTTTGGCCTCGGCCTCGCCTTCCCTTGAGAACTCGAAATCGGGGATTTCGTATTTCTCCTCCTCGGCGAGGGACTCGAGGGAGACCTTGAGGCTCTGGCTCGCTCCCGTGGAAGACTCCTCTGCGTAGGCGGAGAGGGTTCCGTCCACGTCGAGGCCGAGATCCAGCCTGACATCGGGCTCACCCTTGGGAGAGGGAGGAATGCCTTCGATGACCAGGCTGCCGATGTAGTTCGCTCCCTCGGTTCGTGGTCCCGAGCCTCGATAGAGATCGATCTGGACGCTGGCCTGACGATCCTGGACGGTAGTGACGACAAGTCGTTTCCGGGCGGCGATGCCGGTCTGGAGGACGGGGTAGAATTCGCCGTTTGCAAGCTTCAGGCCGATGTTTTCACTCATGGCGCCTTCCGGTCGGCGGTGATGTCGCGCATCCCCTTTAAGGGTCGCGTATGGATCTAATTGTACAGCCGATCTCGCAGATATCAACTCCTCGCCACGGCAACCAGGCTTTTCGCCCTTTGGTCGTAAGGGCTGCCCTCGAGGCTCCCGTACAGCTCCACCGACCTGAACCCGGCTTCCATGAGGGAAGAGCGCATCTCGGTGGCCGAATACAGGCGCAGGACGAAGCTTCGGTCGGCCGAGACCTTCCTGCCGGCTTCGCCCGCCTGCTTGCCGCCGGCCCCTCCCTCTCTCGGTATCATGACCCACCTGTTCCTGAGCCCTTCCCAGGCACCCACCACCTCAAACTGGGTCAGCACAATCCATTCACCCCGCTCGAACCACTCTCCATCGACAAAATCCCTCGCGGCGACCTCCTTGCCCACAGTCTCGAGCACGAGGGCCCCACCGGGCGAGAGGGATGCGCGAAGTCGCTCCAGCGCGGCTCTATCGTCTGCGGGATCGGCGAAATATCCGAAGCTCGTGTAGAGATTGAGGGCAAGGTCGAAGGCCCTGGGCCTCACGAAGCTCCTGAGGTCGGCGCGCAGGAACTCTGCCTCCACTCCCCAAGCGGTGGCGCTCTCCCGAGCGGCCTCGAGGTAGGGAAGGGTTATATCGATGCCCGTGACCCGGTAGCCCCGCGACGCGAGTTCGAGGCTGTGCCTCCCCGGTCCGCAACAGGCGTCGAGCACGGCGCTTCCGGGCTTGAGGGCGACAAGGGCCTCAATGGCATCGACGACCGCGGGCACCTCGGCCCATCGCGCCTCGTCGAACATGAGGGGGGCGTAGGCGGTCCAGAAGTCCTCGTCCTCGAACCATTCCCCGCCCGAGTTCATAGGGCCCCGTGGTCGAGCACCAGGGTCATGACGTATTCGAGGAGGTCCATGTCGATCCGCTCGGCGTCAAGGGTGACAGCCTCGCGGATGTCGGCCCAGTCCTCCCTGGAGAAGGTCGTGCCGTCATAGTCCATGAGGAGGACGCTCCCGGCGCCGGCGAGCCAGGCGGTGGCGGCCTCCGGATCGGAGCGCCTCTTTTCCAGGAAGACCGCGAAGAGGGCGGCCTTCGCTTCATCGCTGACGGCCGGGAAGGAGCGCAGGAAGAATGCCCGCAGCGATTCGAGCTGGGCCTTTTCGCTGGACCCTCCACGACGGAGCGACTGGCCCAGGTCGCTCCTGAATTTGTCTGTAGGCTGCATGGAGGTAGTATAGACCCGGGAGGCGGATCGCGTCAGCGGAGCAGGGCGAAAAGGATGACCCCTGCGTCGTACATCGCGTGTCCTAGGGCGATCTCGTGGATATTCCCCGCATCCAGCCATCGCCAGGCGAAATAGAGGCCGAGCAGTGTGGCGAGGACGAGGCCCAGCGGACCCTGGAGGCCGTGGGCGCTGCCAAAGACCAGGCTGGAGACCAGGGCGGCCCAGGGGCCTGTTAGTCCAGCCTGGCGGAGCCGGCGGATGAGGTATGACCTGAAGAAGAGCTCCTCCCCGTAGCCGACGGCCAGCGATGAGGCCAGGACAAGGGGCAGGAGGAGGAGGAGCGGGACCTTGGGCCCGCTGGTTGCGTCGATGAGGGGGTTCCTCAGGCCCAGGATGGAGAAGATGAGCGAAGGGACGATGAGAACGCTGACGGCTCCCATGGCGCACAGCAGGCCGAGGGCGCCGTCGAGGATCCGCGGCCTGACAAGGCCAAAGGCGGCGAGACCGTCGGAGCGTGCGATGAGGTAGAGCACCAGGAGGGCCTTTGGAATGAGGGTGGCCATGACGAGGGCGTGGAAATCGGGACGGCCGAGGGAGCTCCCGATGGCCATCGGATCTGCGGGGAGGTAGGCTGTCAGGTAGAGGGCCGCGAACAGGAGTCCAGCCTCGAGCAGGGGTCTGGCGGGCCCTCCGGGGCTCAAGGTGGCGAGTTGGCCGGCAAACCGGCCGATCCCTGTCCGCCTCCTCGCTGCGGATTCCGCGTCCTGGACCTTTTGGGGGGGCGCCGAACCCGGCTCGATTTCGTCCATTTCCAGATCCTCCATTCCGAATACCAACTTTTATGGTTGTATAGTATACTGAAGGCGGGCCGCGAGGCGGCCACAAGCGAGAGAGCCGAAACGCATGCCAATATTCCTGCTTCTCGGTGCACCCGTCCTCGTGCTGTGCGCCGTCGTACTCATGCTCGCGATGCGTGGGTCAAAGCGCTATTCGTGGCTTGAGTTCAACATCAAGACCCACGAGGCAGGGCTCTCCTTCGCGGAGTCGAAGACCCTGCGCGAGGCAGCGTCCCTCGCGGGAATAGCCGACACCACCAACATACTCTGGTCGCCGCGCGACCTCGACCGCGCGATAGTGGTCCTCCTGAGCAGGCTCAGGGACGAGGGCAGGGACCGCACCCGCGAGGGGGTCGCCCTCATGGACCGGGTCTACGCCCTTCGCAAAAAGCTCGAGCTGGACCTGCCCCGCTACAAATACGGGATAAGGTCGAGCAGGAATATCGCCGCAGGCCAGAGGGTCCGCATCCTGGTGCACGGGGTGGGGGTCATGAACTCGACGATAATCGACAACCACGCGCGCTACCTCGTCCTTTCATTTCCCTCGGGAAGCCGGCTGCCGAAGGACTGGGAATGGAAGGGGAAAAAGGTCTCCATCTATTTCTGGCGCCGCGAGGACGCAGGCTATGTCTTTGACAGCTATGTCATGGACGACCTGAGCATACGCAACGTGCCTGTCATCCAGGTCTCGCACTCGGAGTCACTCCTCCGCACGCAGAAGCGCAAGTCCGTACGTGCCCGCTCGCGCATTCCCGCCTATATGTACCTACTAAAGCGGATAGAGGGGGCGTACGAGAAGGCGGAGCGGGCTCCGGGCCTCAGGTCGGTCATCCAGGACATATCCGAGGACGGGGCATCGGTCGCCATAGGCGGCAAGGCCGTGCCCGGCCTCCAGATAAAGATCCAGTTCACCCTCCTCGAACGCAACATCGTGATGAGCGGCACCGTCCGGAGCGTCGACTACGATTCCGAGCGGAACCGGTCCGTCCTCCACATCGAGGCTGTCACTCCGAGCCCGAGGACGCGCAACGCGATCAGGGCATACGTCTACAATGTCCGTGCCGAGGAGCGAGCGACTGCCAGGGGGGAGGAATCCCTGGAGCCCGAGAGCGCCGCCGATACGGCCCACGACGCGAGAGATTATCGCAGGGGGAAGGCATGAAACGCATCTTCGCGGCGGCTATCGGTCTCTGCCTCGCGCTATCCCTCGGGGCGCAGGACGCAGACTCCATCGTCCTCGCCTACCGGCGAAATTTCGCACGGTCGAGCCTCGTGACAAAGCTCGAGCTCCTCAAGGAAGCCGCCCAGCGAAAGGACGTCGCCATGGGGCCTCTCTACGACATGGCCCTGCGCTTCGCTGTCGACAACTCCGCCCTCCTGGGTCCCGACCCTCAACTGAAGGATCTGGCACTCGTCGCATCCGTCCAGGTCGGGGAGTCTGCCTACGCCCCTGCAGTCGACGATCTCTGGGCCCTCTTCCAGGCCTTCAGGGACCAGGACATCAGGGCCTCGGCGCTTACCTCGCTTGGCCTCACTGGAGCCGGAGAAAGCCGGGTGGCGGAAAACCTCAATGCCTTTCTCGCCTCCCAGAACAGCCTCTTCCGCTCGGGCATGCCTCCGGAATACCCAGCCCTGGCCGCATGCATCGATGCCCTGGCAAGGCTGGGCGACGGCTCCTCCTTCTCCGTACTCTTCTCGGCCTATGTCGCCGGATACAATCCGGGCCTGGCCGACAAGGCCGCGAAGGCACTGGCTTCGATCAAGGGCGATTACAAGGCTTACCTGCTCCGTGTGATCGTCAGGAATCCGCCGATCGAGAAGCAGGCCGCGTTCTCCGCAGGCATGGCCAATGCGGACTTCGATGACGGCGCCAGGGGTGAGCTCGCGGAGAGCGCAATGGCCGCCGCGCTCGACAGCCCCGCCCCTTCACCGGTGGAAATCCAGGCTCTCAGGGAGCTCAGGTTCGCCGCCGCGAAGAAGCTGATGGAGCTAAGGTGGCAAAAAGCCTCCCCCCTGGCGATAAGGCATTTCCGCCTTGTGCAGGCCGACTATTCCAAGGGGGCCGCATCGAAGGCCGAGCTCCTCGAGGCGGTAGCCCTGCTCGGGTCGATGGGCTCAACCGACGCGGCCCAGGCCCTCGCCATCCAGCTCCAGCTCATCAACGTGCAGACGGAACAGGGCGCGCCCTACGACGAAGGCCTCATCCTCGCCGTCTGCGCCTCGCTCGGCGAGCTGGGCGACAAGACGGCATTCGACTACCTCCTCCAGGTAGGCTATCTGCAATACTCCGACACGATAAAACGGGCTGCCCGGGAAGCCTTGGTCAAGCTCAAATGGTGATAGTCCCGAACTAGCCCGCGGCGCTTTCAATCCCCGATCCTCCCCGCTCGCGTTTCCCTTTTAGGGAGGAATGCGTGCGCGATTTTCCCCTGCCTTCGGTTCCGGCCGCGGCGGCGACAGGACTGGCCCTCGGCTTCTACCCTGCATCGCTTGTCTCGGGCCCCGCAATCGCCGCGGCCTTCATCGCCGCCGCAGCCGGCATCGTCCTTTGCGTGTCCGGACCGGCCGGCTCCATGCCGCCAATGGCCCTCGCGCGGCGGTCCCGCTCGCTTGGCGCCACCTGTCTGGCCCTCGCCGTTGGCCTCCTGGCCGGAGCCATCCTGGGACGCGAGCTCGAGGACAGGTCCCCCTCCGCGGGGAAAGACGCTTCCTTGCGAGTGGCCGGTATCGAAGGAAGGCTCAGCTGTGATTCGGCCGCCACGAGGGGCGGCTACAGGAGCTACCTCGTGCAGCCCGAGTCTCTCATCCTCGCCTCGGGCAGGGCGAGGGCGGTGCTGGAGTTCGGCTTTGGGGGGAGGCAGCCGATCAGGGTCCTGGTCAGGGGTGGAGCTCCCATCGATGCCGGCGCCCGTGTTGCCTTGCGCGGCGACTTCCGGCAAGGTGACTCGGGTCCCGTGGCATTCGCCCTTCCCGGAGAGATGAGGCTGCTTGACCGGGGTAGCGCGCTGGATCTCATCCGGAGTGGGCTCCGGGATTCATGCAGGACGGCACTCAAGCGCGCTGGCAGGGATTCGGCCGGCCTGCTTGAGGCCCTCCTCATCGGCGTCCAGGACGACCTCGAACTCGAGGATGCGGCCGCCTTCAAGGCCGCCGGCTGCAGCCATATCCTCGCCCTCTCGGGTCAGCATCTATCGGTCCTGGCCGTCCTGGCGCTCGCCTGCCTCCGGCCCCTCCTTGGACCCTTCCGGGCACGCTTCGGCGCGGCCATCTTCGCCCTGGCTTTCATGTGGCTCGCCGGAGCTGGGCCTTCCCTGCTCAGGTCCGTGCTCATGGTCTGGATAGCCGCCCTAGCGGTCAGGCTCGACCGGCCCCAGACCTGGCTTGAGCTTCTCTCGATGGCCTTCATCCTCGCCCTGCCCTTCGACCCCGCTGCCGCGAGGAGTCCCGGCTTCACCCTCTCCTACACGGCCATACTTGGCCTCGCCCTGCTCTCGCCCCGCTTCGAGTTCATCCTCGATCCCTACCTCCCGTCCCCCGTCTCGAAGGCGCTTGCCGCCTCCCTTGGTGCCCAGTTCGCCGTCACCCCGATCCTCGTGTTCAGCTTCGGGACCCTCCAGCCAGCCGGCATAATCGCCTCAGTCCTCGCCGCTCCCCTGGTCCTGGCCCTCATGTGGTGGGGCATGGGCGCGGCCCTGCTCTGCTCGGCCCTGCCGGCCGCGGTCTGGCTCGTCGTGCCAGTCTCGGATGGCCTCTACCGCCTTCTGGTCGGTACCATGCGTGCCGCCGCCTCGGTCCCGGCCCTGCCCCTTCAGGACGGGGCCAGCCAGTGCCTAGCCAGCTGCGCCGTAGTCGCCGCGGCGGCCTTCGTGTATGCTCGGCCCCATGCCGAACATCGAAGAAGCCTTGGCCGCGGTCCCAGGTCGGGCGGGACCACTTTCCCCCGACTACGACGCCCCGAGCTCCCTCAAAGCCCTCCTCGAGGCTGAGGGACTGGCGATGTCGAAACGCTTCGGCCAGAATTTCCTCGTGGACAGGCGGGCCCGGAGCCGTATCCTGGATGAGCTCAAGGCCGAAGGAAATGCCAGGGTCTGGGAAATAGGCCCCGGCATCGGAGCCATGACGGCCATGGCCCTGGAAGCGGGTCTGCAGGTCACGGCCTTCGAGATAGACCATGGCTTCGTCAGGCTCCTGAACAGCTGTTTTGGAGGCAGGCCAGGTTTCCGCCTCGTGGAAGGCGACTTCCTGAGGACCTGGCAGGCTGAGCTCGAGGAGAATGGGGCCCCAGACAGGATATTCGGCAACCTCCCCTACAGCGCGGCCAACGCCATTGTCTGCTCCCTGATCGAAGGCGGCCTTGTCCCTCCCCGGATTGTCTTCACAATGCAGAAGGAAGCGGCCCAAAGGATGGCAGCCGTGCCGGGAACCAAGGATTATTCGGCCTACTCGGTCCTGTGCACCTCGGCCTGCAAGGTGAGGATGGCCTTTGATCTGGGCGCCAGCTCGTTCTGGCCCGCGCCGCGGGTGACCAGCACCGTCGTCACCCTCACGCCAAGGCCCAATCCCGTCGGGGCGGGAAACCGCCTTGCCTTCTCGGCCTTCGTGCGGGCGGCCTTCTCCTCGCGCCGGAAGATGCTCCGCAACAACCTCAAGGCGAATCCCGGAGTCTGGGCGCGGGCGGCCGCTAGCGCCCAGGTCGGCGAGGCCGGCCCCGACCCCATCGAGGCGAGCCTCGAGCTGCTCGGCATCAGGACCGACGTCCGCGCCGAGGCCCTCAGACCCGAGCAGCTGGCCGCCATCCATGAGGCACTCATCCACTCATAGCTTGCCAAGGCACCCGTCATCCCGTATGATCCCCTCTTGTATGACCGAAGTCCAGATTAACGTCGTCGACGAAGAGCAGCTCGATACCGTCCTCGCGGGCGATGTCGAATTTTCGGGCGAAATGAACTTCAAGAAGCCCCTCATGATCAAGGGCCGCGTGAGCGGCGTCGTCCGCTCCGAGAGCGAGCTTTATATCGACGAGAACGCCATCGTCGAGGCGGACATCTCGGCCACCGTCGTATCGGTGAAGGGCACCGTGATCGGCAACATCGTCGCCCGGGAGCGGGTTGAGCTCTTCGCCTGCGCCTCGGTGGACGGGGACGTAACAGCACCCCAGATCACCATGGAAACCGGCTGCCGCTTCAACGGGGCCTGCCGGATGACCGCCCCAGCCATCGATGGCAGTTCCCCGGCCTAGGCTGGCAAAGGCACTTGCCCCGGCGCGGCGACAGCCACGACGGCCGCGAGGGCTCCGCGCCGCCATCACCCTTGCGCTTCTGCTCTCCACTCTGGGCTCGGCCGCGGCCCAGGCAAGGCCCGATGCCCTGAAGCTCTACCTCGACGGAAAGTACGATGAGGCCAGAAGGGCCTGTCTGGATGAGCTTGCCCTGGCGAACGACAACATGGAAGCCTATGTGGTCATCTCCTGGAGCCTCCTTGCCCTCGAACGATGGGCCGATGCGGAGAACTACGCCCTCAAGGGCTACGACCTGCGGCGTGATGCCCGGCTCACCGAGGCCCTGGGCGAGGCCGCCTTCCATCTCGGCCGGAACGAGGCTGCCCTGCGCAACTTCCAGAACTACGTGAGCGCTGTTCCGGAGGGGGGCCGTGTCGGGCTGGCCTACTATTACATGGGGGAAGTCTACCTCAGGCTCTCGCGCTACGGGCATGCGGACATTTCCTTCAGCACGGCACTGCAATACTCCCCTGGGAACGCGCGCTGGTGGACCAGGCTCGGCTGGGCCCGCGAAAAGGCATCCGACCCCAGCAACGCCCTCGCGGCCTATGAGCAGGCCCTCAGCCTCGAACCCAGGCTCCAGGATGCGATTGACGGCAGGGAACGGATGCGCTCCCGCATCCACTAGCAATGCTCCTCTCCGTCGCGTTCCGGACCCTGGGCTGCAAGCTCAACCAGCTCGAGTCCGAGTCCCTCGCCGATGCATTCCGACAGGCAGGCGCCCGCGTCACGAGCTTTGGCGAGGGTGCCGACCTCTTCATCGTCAATACCTGCACCGTGACGAGCAAGGCCGAGCAGAAGGCAAGGCGGACCATCCGCTCTGCCCTCGTGTCGAGGCCGGGATCAGTGGTCATCGTCACTGGCTGCTACGCACAGATGGACAGCGCGTCTATCTCCGCCCTCAATGAGAGGGCGATCGTGGTGCCGGGAGACGAAAAGGCCCTCGTGCTCGAGCTCGCGGGATGGCTCGCCGAGCGCTGGCAGGGCCACGGCGACCTCCTCGACGCCGTCATCGAATGGCGTGCCGGCCTGGCCGTGGACGCCATGGGCAAGGCCTGCCGCGAGGAAGGCAGGTTTGCGTTCAAGCCAGAGATCTTCTCCTTCCACTCCCGGCCGGCGCTGAAGATCCAGGACGGCTGCGACAACCGCTGCTCCTACTGCCGCGTCTGCCTCGCCAGGGGGCCTTCGGTCAGCCTCGGGACGGACAAGGCCCTTGAGCGGGTCCGCGTCCTCGAAGAGGCAGGCCGGGCAGAAGTCATCCTTACCGGCGTCAACATCTCCCAGTTCAGGGACGGCGGGCGCGGCTTCCCCGAGCTCCTATCCGCCCTCATCGCGGGGACGAGCACCATTTCCTTCAGGATCTCCTCCTTCGAGCCCGAACGGATCGATGATGGCTTCCTTGAGGTCTTCGCCCATCCTCGCGTGAGGCCCCACGCGCACCTGCCTGTCCAGTCGGGCTCCGACGCCGTTCTCGCCCGGATGGCCCGCGCATACCGCCGGGACAAGGTCTTCGCGGGTGTAGAGGCGCTGCGGAAGGCGAAGGGGGACCTCTTCCTCGCCGCCGACTTCATCGCGGGATTCCCGGGCGAGACCGAGGCCGATTTTGCCGACACCCTGGAACTCGCCGGACGCTGCGGTTTTGCCTGGATTCACGCCTTCCCCTTTTCCCCCCGGCCGGGCACGAGGGCCCAATCAATGCTGCCAAGGGTTCCCGAAAGGGTCGCCGGCGAGCGCGTGGACGCGTTGAACGATCTTGCCCTGAGCGGGCGCTCCGCCTATATCGGCCGCTGGATAGGCTCGACGGTCGACGCGGTTCTTGAAGGCCATGGGAGAGGCGGGGATCCGGAAGGTCCGGGCGAGGCCCGGGAGGCGGAGCGCTTCGGGACCTCGGCCAACTACTTAAAGCTCAGGATAGATGGGGTACCAGCCACTCGGGGAGCTGGTGACCAGATCGAGTGCCGCATCCTGTCCCCAGAGCATCACCTGTCTGGCGCGGCCCGGGAGGAGGGCGAGCTCATCGCGATGGCCGATGCGAGGGCTAGCTTCAGCGCGCATTAGCTCGTGAAACCCACAGCGAAGGCGCTATAATGGACTTGTAAAACCGGGGGAATGCGCTATGCTGGTGAAACCAGACAAAAAGTCAAATCTTTTCTCGGAGGTGGGCATCATCCTGAGGAATGCCGTGACCATGGCGGCCGCAGGCTTGGCCCTCTGCCTCGTCCTGTCGTCCTGCGACCAGCTCCTGTCTGTCAATCTCCTCAAGACGGTGGGCCTGGGCCAGCAACAGACCCCAAGCGCCTCCGAACTGGCGAGCATGCCTGTCTCGGCCATGAGCGACCTGAGCTCGTCGCCCAGTTTTTATTCCGACCTTGCCGGCGACGCGTCGCTTAGGGCAGCCGCCCTTGCGAGCCTCGACAGCCAGATGCTCTCGCCAGATGCCGCGACCCGGCAGGATGCCGCGGCCCTCGCGGCCCTCATAGAGCTGAAGACCACTCCGGCCTTCGATGCGGTCAACGGCATATTCAATGCTCTGGACAGCCTCTCCACAACGAATCTCTCCAGCCTTGACTCGACGACAATAGTCGATTTCGTCTCCCAGTCCCTGCCGGCGAGCGCCACCGCGAGCCAGGCGGATTTCGCGGCCACTATCGGGGCCCTTTGCGCGGCGAACGCTGCCTACGACAGCCTTGGCGCGAGCCTTGGCGCGTCAGGGGCCGCGGGGTCCATCCTTCCGGAGCAATCGGTCCAGGGGGCCATCGTGGCGGCCTTCGTGAGTTCTGTCCCCGGTGCGACGCCCGACGCCAAGGCAAGCGCGCTCTGGGCCGCCATGAACGGAGGCCCTGGCCTGCCGCCCTATACCCCTCCCTCCACCTCGAGTGGCACGAATCTCGGAAGCATCATTTCCGCCGCCGGCCTCGATCTCAGCAAGTATGGCATCTAGGGGAGCGGCAACATGAAGCATGGCGTGGTCCTTCTTCTTCTCTGCGCGTGCATCGCCGGCAGGTCAGCGGCCCAGGGCTTCTCATACGTGGCCCCCAAGGACGCCAGGGCCATGGGGCTTGGCGGCATTTTCACCTCCCTTGGAGGCGGCTTCTCGTCCTTCTACGGCAATCCCGCCGGTTTCGCCAGGGCGCGCTCCGAGCTCACCGTCCTCGACCTTGGGACCTGGGCCTACTTCAAGCCCAGCTCCGCCAACCTCGACAAGATGTCGGGCATCGTGCAGGGCACGAACACCCAGTCCGAGACAGTCTCAAGCGTGAATGACATGGTCATCGAGAACGGCTTCGGCGGAGGAGCGATGGGCGGGCTCGGCTACGTGGGAAAGGGCATCGGCCTCGGCTTCTTCGCGGTGACCGACAACTACGCGGCCGGCGACACCATCATGGGCGTGAGGCTCAAGTCCTCGTCCTCCGCGAACGCGATCATTGGTCTTGGGACTCCCATGAGGATAGGCGGCCTGGAATTCAATGTCGGCGGGGCTGCCCGCCCCTTCTATCGTGTCGATTCCGCCGGCCAGGGATGGAGCCTCCTCAACCTCATAACCGGGGCTGGCAGCATAGGGGACAATCCCGTTACCGCTGGCTTCGGCCTCGCCATGGACCTAGGGGCAAGCCTCGACCTCGATTCCTTTTCCTTCGGACTGTCGATCCGCGACATCTCTCCTTCCTTCCTCATGGACAGCACCACGCTGAGCGGGGTGGGAGGCTCAATTTCCGGGGGTGGGCTTTCCCTTCCCGAGAGCGCCGCGACACGAGTTCAGCCACTTCCAAACATCGCCCTCGGGGCATCATGGAAACCCCAGGTCCTCCGCCATTTTGTCGATCCGGCCCTCTATATCGAAATACAGGATCCTGTCGGGATCTACAGGAGACAGGAATCAGCTTGGTCCCTGCTGCACCTGGGCGCCGAGCTGCGCCTCCTCAATTTCATCACCGCACGAGCCGGCATCAACAAGGGCTGGCTTTCGGCGGGCCTTGGCCTCGACCTCTATTTTGCCACTCTGGATGCAGCGGTCTTCACGGAGGAGCTCGGACTGCATCCGGGCGACAGGCCGAGGACGGGCGTGGCCTTGCAGGCGGCGATCCGCTTCTAGAGCCTGTTGGAAGCGGGGCGGCGAACCGATAATCTCATGGGTGCCCGAGCGCCAGGCGCAGGGCAGCTGGCGTCCCGATACCGGGAGGTATTCGATGCGGATATTCAAGGTCTTGCGCACGGGGATCCTTGCCCTGTCGCTCGCTTTCTCGCTCGCTGGCTGTCAGCAGCTCTTCACCACCTCCTTGGGAGAATCCCTGACTAGGTCAAAGCCCCCTGTCCCCTCGAGCCTCAGCGCGACCCAGGCAGCTGCCTACGCGGCCCAGGTGACAGCGAACCGGGATGTGCCCCTGGCGAAAGCCCTCATGCCCGCGATGGCTGCGCTGGTTGCAGACAACCCGACCGATCCCTCCATCCTTGGCGACGCGATCGCCACCGCCGGGATAGCTACGGGGGTCGAAGAGGCTTTTATGAAGGCGCTCAACGTGGTGAGCATCAACAACCTCACCTCGGCATCGAACCTGAGCGCCAGCCAGACCAACGCCATCGCGGCCCTCCTCGGGGCAGTGAGTGTCACCGCGGACACGACGGCTGTGTTCACTGCCTTGGCGGGGGCCCCCGCCGCCGAGATGGCAGCCGCGGGCGCGAACGCCACCCAGTACGTGGTCGCCTCCATCGCCCTGGTCGTGGCGGATGCGACCGCGACGGGTCAGGATGTGGCGACCCTCATGAATGAAAGTCCTCCATTCAGCTCCTATTCGGCTAGCTCGGGAACCCAGACCCTTGTCACCGACCTGATGAATAACGCCTCTGCGCAGTGGCCCGGTGACCAGTTCATCACTGGCATGCAGAGCATGTTCGGAAACGCGCTGCCCTGACGAACCTTGAGGAGCCCAAAGGATGCATACAGTGCAACACCGCTTCCACCTCTCCATCCTGCTCCTGGCCAGTGCAATCGCTATCGCGGTCGCCGAGACCCCAAAGATCGCCCCCTTCGGCCCACTCTCGGGGCGGGCCCTGGCGATGGGCGGTCGCCATTTCGCCCTGGCCGACGACATCGATACCATCCTCGCCAATCCGGCGGGAATCGCTTCGGCTCCGAGGCAGCTTTCGGTGGCCCGACTCCAGACCAGGGTCACGGGTCCGGTTTTCGACATCGCAAACGCCGTGGTCGGGGGAAGCGACCCGACGACCGCCCTCACCGACGTCATCAAGAACAATGACTACAAGCTCTTCTCGGGGCTTTCCCTCGCGGGACCGCTTTCCTTCGGCTATACGGATTCGGGAATCGGCTTCGGCCTTTTCAATGAGACGAAGGTCTCCCTCAACGCCGCGAGCATCAGCGCGGTCGACATGAACGTCGCCGAGGACGTCCTCTTGGCGGGGGGATATGCCTTCGGCTTCGACCTTGGTGGGGGAAACCGCCTAGACCTCGGGGTTGTTGGTAAGGGCTATGTCCGTGGGGAGGTCTCGGTCACCAAGAGCATCTTCGACGTCCAGAGCCTCCTGTCCAATCCCGCGAACCTCATGAGCTCTCAGCCCTTCGCGGAGACAACCGGCATTGGCGTCGACCTCGGGATGCTCTGGAGCCTCGACAAGACCCTCGCCGCTGGTATCGCATGGCGGGACGCATTCAGCCCCGGCCTGGAAACCGACTACTCGGGCGTTGATGGCTTCCTCAAGTCCTCCTCGGGAAGCGCCAATCACTATGTCATCGTCACCCCGAATCTCGGCCTGGGTTTCATGTGGAAGCCAAAGCTGGGCCGGCTGGGTCAGGTGCTCGATTCATTCGTGTTTGTCGCCGACTATCAGGACATCATCGGACTCTTTGACCCAGTGCCCCGCAACGCCATCCTCAATGCGAGCCTGGGAGTCGAGGCGAGGATCCTCGAGATACTGGCGATCAGGGCGGGAATAAGGCAGGCCCTGCCCTGCGCCGGTCTTGGTATTGACCTAGGGCTATTCTCCCTCGACTTGACCGCCTACGGAGAGGAGCTCGGCATAGAGCCGGGGGCAAGGCCTGTATACAACCTGCTCCTGAACCTCGATTTCCGCTACTAGTGATAGATTGACATGGAGGGCGGGCTCCAGCTACTGTAACCGTCGCGGGCCGCTAGCTCAGTAGGTAGAGCAACGCCCTTTTAAGGCGTGGGTCACGTGTTCGAATCACGTGCGGCTCACTCGCATCCATCGCGCCTTTAGTGACACGGATACCTGGACTCCCGGATGAACCGGCATCGCTGCCCGGAACTGAGCTTTGGCTTCGGTCCGGCAGCGGTGGCCGGTTCTCTCATTTTCCGGGTCGGCCTTCTGGGACCAGGAAGTTAAAATAAAATACCAGAACGTGGAAATCCGCGGGGAGAATCATTATAAATATATCATGGGAGCCCTGCCTGCCGGGCTAGGAGGATCGACATGGCCCATGATCCCGACCACCAGGAGCGGTGCGATCGCCCAAGCGAGGCGACGCAGGCCCTGCTCGACGAGCTTCTCGAGGGGATCGATGTCGGCAGCGGCAGCACGAAGGACGAGCTGGTCAGAACCATAGATGCGGAACTTAGCTGTCAGCCATGCATGGCAAGGATGGTCCTTCTGGGGGACCTGCGCTCGCATGTGCTCACCCTAGGCAACAAGGAGCTCATCTTCCGCAACATCCGCAGGCTACTAAACCGATACTAGAGCTGAGAGCGCATCCGCGCCGAATCGAGAGCCGAAAAAAAGGAGCCGCCCCAGAGGGCAGCTCCTTTCTCTTTTGCGGTAGTAGTCCTTCGAGGACTAGTAGCGGTCGTTGTCGCGGCGGGGCTTGTCCATCGCCTCGTTGACCTTGATCTGGCGGCCGTCGAGGTCGGCGCCATTGGCGCCGGAGATTGCGGCGCGGGCCTCATCGTCGGAGCCCATCTCCACGAAGCCGAAACCCTTGGAGCTGCCGGAATCGCGGTCGGTGATGATCTTCGCGGAGACGACCGTCCCGAAAGACTGGAAAAGGTTGCGGAGATTGTCCTCGTAGGTGTTGTAGCTGAGGTTGCCGACGTAGAGTTTCTTGCCCATTGAAAAATTCCTTCGCCCGGAGTCATGCTTCGGGTCTCTTAAAACGTGTATCCACGCAGGGCGCGGACTGAGCAGAGACATGGACTGTAGGTATTTTGTTCGCTTTCGCGTAGATACTGTCTGGTCCAAGCTTGTGTTCTCTGAGAGTATACCACATGGATTCGATCGTGTGCAGTGCCTGAATGGAAAATTCGTCGGCTGGATCAGGAATTATCCGTCATGGCGGCGCATTCTCGGCATTCTCGGGTGAGCTGTCGCCGGGAACCGGCGTTGTGGCCTGGGGGGCCTGCTGTTCGGCTGGCCCCGGGGCCGGCTCAGGAGTCGCTTGGCCTGGGGGGGGGGGAGGAGGCTCGGAAGGGGGACTGGGCGGGGCCGCGCGCGAGGCCCTTATCGCGTCGAGGTCGAACACAGCCCCGAGACCCAGGCCGAACAGGAAGGCGGAGCTCTTCGGGCCCCGTCCGAGGAGATTGGCGAGCCCGAAGGTGTAGAAGCCAGAGGAGAGGTCGCCCGTGAGCCTGATCCCTTCCGCTATCTGGGCGCTGACGCTCGCTCCCGCGACTATCGAGCCCAGGGTGTCGGTCTTGTCGATAGCCGTGTATTTTTTCGAACGGAGCTCGTAGCCGATGGAGGCAAGGACCGTGTAAGGGACGTTCTTCTTGAAGACATCAACGGTGAGCGCATAACGCGTGAAAGAATCCGTTGCCGTCAGGTCTCCCTTGGAATCGGTCTCGTTGAAGCGCTTGGCGACGATGACGGCCGATACAATCGCGTTTGGCACGTAGAAGCCGGCGGAGAGCTCGGTCCGTGCCTGTGGATCGTTGCTCGACTGGAGGACCGAAAGGGCCAGGCCGCCATCCGAGCGTATCGAGAAATAGGCCGTGCCCGGCCAGCGTAGCGTGACCGTCGCCGAAAGCCCGGCAGAAAGAGGCACCGCCGCGGTGTTGTAGACCCCAACAAGGGGGCCGACCGCAATCTTGGCGACGCCGCGTTCGAAGAGGACGGCGGCCAGAATCGTGTTGCGAAGGACAGGATCGCGGTCATAGCTGACCTTGATCGACGCGTCCTCTCCCAGAGGGGCGGTGACCCAGGCCGAACCACCGAAAAAATAGTTGGTCGCCGGGAATTGCGCATCCAGTGTCGGGCTGCCCTGGCTCCAGGGGATCATGATGTTCCCTGCCCGGGGCTCCACTCCGATCTCGATGGCAGCGAGCCTGCCTGCGCACGTGAGTGCGGCTGCGATAAGCGCAAGTCGTCTGGATGTTCGTCTTTCCATGCGGGCAGCCTTCAGAAGGAGGTTTTCAACCCGATAAAGGGCTCGAGGATCCCATACCACTGGCTAGGAAGGGGGAAGGTCTTGAGTCCCAGCTTGAAGTCCCATTCAATTCCACCCGATATGGCAGAGTAATATGGAGATATCAGAACGGTTAGCGGGGTTGCGGTCAGGGGCCTGAATTCAAGAAGTCCCTCGATCCCGCCCTGGACGCCTTCGCGCTCGAGGCGTCCGAAACGGAGGTTTACCGCGGTGTCGAGGGCGCCTTTCTCTCCAAGGGCGTCGGCGCTGTTGTCGCGCTCCCGGTACCATGAAGGGTGGTAGAAGACGGTGAGGGCCAGGCTTGCCACGCCAAAGTTGACCCGTGGCTCGAAGAGGAAGAAGAGCGAATCGACAGAGAAGGACTGGTTGGGGTCCCAGTGGGGAAAGCCCACCTGGGCAAAGAACTCCCCGACCTCCCCCGGGGCCGCATAGAAGAGGAAGCCACCCCTGTAGACGCCGAGTTTCGCACCAGCAAAGGTCGAGGCTCCGGCGAAGATCTCGAACTTGATATGTTCCCCGTTGAGGAGGACCCTGCTGTCGGCAGACCAGTAACCTGTACCAATGTCCGAATCCTGGTATAGATAGAGATAGGCGGCCAGGGAATCTGCAAGTTTTGGCGTGGTCCCGAGGCGGAAGCCTGTGCCATTGGCCGCGGCGAGGCCATCATAGTAGACATTGGGATTGCCCCCGACCCCGTTCGGATAGACCATCGGGCCCCGGAGCTTTGTGCCAAAGGGCGCTGCGCCGAATAGGGGGCCGAAGTCGTCGCCCGAGGCGAAGGTGTCGAGATAGCCGACGAAATAGGTAAGGTCGACGGGAAGCTCGAATGCCTCGCGGGCTGTGACCGCAGCCGTGCGCACCGAGGGACTGGTCAGGGAATTGAGCTTGTTGAGGGCTGTGGGAAGGTCGGTTGCCTGGTTTCCAGCCGCGGTCAGGGCGTTCTCTATCAGGCTATTCTGGAATTCGAGGCGCAAGAGGCCGGCGAACTTGTCTCCACCGCGCATCGAGAGGTCGAAGAACAGCCTCGTGTTGACCTCGAACAGGCCCGTGGACTCGTTCAGGTCCCCATGGGTCACGAGATCGAGGGTATCGACGCTCAGGTCGGCCGCCCGGGTCGAGGCGGGGTAAAGGATCGCCGCGAGGCAGAGTATCGGGAAGGTGATAGAGCTTCTGGGCATCATGCTCTCTCCTAGCCTTGGGCCATCATCGTAATCTTAGCGCCGATCGGGTCGGAAAGCACGGCGCCTCCTAATTATCGGCTGGAAACATGGACGATGGAGCCCAAAGGGTGCTCCAGCCGCCCCTTCGGGCCCTCGATCAGGGTCCGTGGAGGGGCTCGTGGTCTTGACGTATCGCCCCATCTATATAATGCTGGAAGAACGATGAGCGACTACCTTGATCCGAACAACGAGGAACTACTCAAGGACTTTTTCTCGGAAGCCAACGGTCAGGTTGAGACTCTCGAGCAAAATGTCCTGGTCCTCGAGAACGATCCTTCCAACAAGGACGCAATTGACGAGATCTTCAGGGCCGCACATACCCTCAAGGGCGGGTCCGGCACGGTCGAGATGACCGAACTGGCGGAGTTCACCCATCTAGTGGAGGATGTCCTCGACGGGATCCGTTCGGGTGTCGCCGCCGTGAACGAAGCCCTCATCGACGCCCTGCTTGGGTCGATAGATGTCATAAAGGCGATGCTGAGGGCCCGCGAATCCGGCACGGCCTTCCGGGGCGACACGAGCCCCGTGAAGACATCCCTGGCTTCCTTTCTCCCAGCCGGAGCGCCGTCGGCCAAGCATCTCGCACCAAAGGCTTCCGCCAAGACCGAGGTCCAGCGTTCCCCCACCGTGGCGAGCGGCCTCGATCTGAGCGAATACGAAAAGCTCGAGCTCAGGGAGACCGCAGGGAACCGCAGGGTCTTCCGTCTGGATCTTAGTTTCAACCCCGACAATATCATGAAGACGGTTTCGGCCATCCACGCCTTCGCCGCGCTCCGCGACACGGGTACCGTGCTCAAGACCGTTCCCGATTTCGAAAAACTGTACGAGGATGCCTTCTACCCAACGGTCACCTACTACATCGCCGCCGACAAAGAGCCCGAAGAGCTGAGACGGAAGGCCATGATCCCCGACGTCGTCATGGCGGTCGATCTCGAGGAACTCCTTGTCGAGAGCGGCCCAATGCAAGCCGCATCGAAGGCTACTTCTGCGGCACCGCAACAGTCTCCGGCAGGCAGCCCAGCCAGGCAGTCTTCCCCTCGGGTCGAAGCCGCCGCCGCTGCCGAGAAGCTGGCCGTGCCGGAAGACCTGGCCCTTCCGGTGGAAGAGGAGCACAAGGACGTGGAGAGCCGGAGGAGCTCCCAGTCCGGCTCCATCCTGCGTGTCGACAGCAGGCGCATAGACAACCTCCTCAACCTGGTGTCCGAAACGGTCATCAACAAGGCAACCTTCAACCAGATCTCCGCGCAGTTCGGCGAGCTCATGGGTGCCCTCCAGTCCGCCCAGGGGAAGTTCCGAGAGGGCCTCAAGGAGCTCTTTGACGATCTTCCCGAACAGCTGTCCGGGCTCCAAGCCGGCAAGACCGCAAAGCAGCTCAAGAAAGAGATTACCGAGAAGTACGGGTCGATCTACCAGGCATTTGACGGAGTCGAGGCCGCCCTCAAGACCGACGTGGCGAAGTTCCGCTCCACGGCGCAGAACCTTGGACGCATAACCGGGGAGCTCCAGGAAGGCGTCATGAGGATCCGCATGGTTCCCATAAGCCAGATCTTCAGCCGCTTCCCCCGTCTCGTGAGAGACCTCACCAAGTCCCTGAACAAGAAGGTGAACCTGGTCATCGAGGGCGAGGACACCGAGCTCGACAAGTCGGTGATCGAGGACCTGCTAGACCCCCTCATGCATTCCGTGCGCAACGCCCTCGACCACGGCATCGAGACACCCGAGGAGCGAAGGGCGGCAGGGAAGTCCGAAGAGGGCACGGTCCTCCTCAAGGCCTCGAACGAAGGCAACATGATCATCATTGAGATTTCCGACGACGGGAAGGGAATCGACGTCGAGGCTGTCAGGACCAAGGCCGTCGAGCGGGGCATCATCCATCCGAACAAGGTCCTCACCGACATAGAGGCCTTCAACCTGATCTTCGACGCGGGCTTCTCGACGGCGAAGTCCGTGACCAACATCTCGGGCCGTGGCGTCGGCCTCGATGTGGTGAAACGGCAAATAGAGAAGCTCAACGGTTCGGTCACCGTATCGAGCCAGCGGGGCAAGGGAACGCGCTTCAGCATCAAGCTGCCCCTCACCCTCGCCATCATCCAGGGCCTCCTTGTGCGCGTGGGCAGGGAGATCTACTCGATCCCCATCACCAGCGTAATAGAGAGCCACCGCATCAAGCCAAGCGACATAAAGATGATCGACAACTACGAGGTCTTCAACATCCGCAACGACGTCGTCGCCCTCCTCCGCCTCAACCGGGTGTTCCGCATTCAGACGGCCGAGCAGCGCGACTACCACTTCGTTGTGATCGTCGGCACGGCGGAGAAACGGATGGGGCTCATGGTCGACTCCTTGATCGGTGAGGAGGACGTGGTCATCAAACCACTTCGCGACCAGTTCACGCAGTCGCCAGGCATCGCCGGGGCTTCGATCCTCGGGGACGGCTCGGTCTGTCTCATCATAGACGTGAGCCAGTTGCTCGAACTCGGCCTCAAGCGAGAGCTCGAGGAACGGCGCAGGCTCGAAGCCACCATCCGCTAGAGGCGAGGAGAGAGCATGGCGGCGCAGACAGCAGAACAGCAGGCAAACGCGGACACGGCCGAGGCCGCAAAGCGGGCGGGCAAGGTCGATTTCAAGATGGTAACCTTCTCCCTCGCGGGGAAGGAATACGGCATCGACATCATGAGCGTGAAGGAGATCGCGAAAGCTGGTCGATTCACCTACGTCCCCAACGCCGCGACCTATGTCCGGGGCGTCTACAACCTCCGCGGCGAGATCATCTCTGTCATAGACCTCCGCATCTTCTTCCACCTACCGGCGGAACGGAAGGCGGAGGAGGCGCTCGAGAGCCTGATCATCCTGCGGATCGACGAGCATGTGTTTGGCGTTATCGTCGATGCGATAGACAAGGTAGTCGGCATATCCAGTTCGAACATCCAGCCTCCCCACCCGATTTTTGGCGACATCAACGTCAAGTACATCAAGGGGATCGTCGAGAACGGCGGCAAGCTCTACATCATCCTCGATGTCGAGAAGATCTTCGCCCCCGAGCGCGAGGAGGATATCGAGGCGAAGGCGAAGAGCGCCAGCCTGCTCCAGAAGGAAGGCGAGCTCATCGAACGCGATCGCCGCACGGGGGACCGGGGCGCCGATGTCGCCCTCGACTTCGTGCGCGAGACTCTCGCTGCATTCAGGGGCTTCCACGGAAGCGAGCTCACCGATGCATGGTTCCGCTCCCGCTTCGCGGAGTGGAAGGCCTCCAGAAAGGCCCAGGACCTCCAGCTCAAGGAAGCCTCAGAGGCCGACGAGTTCCTGGGGAGTTTCTGGTCCCCCGAGACGGGTAGACTATGGGACGACGACTATGCCGCGGCTTTCGAAGCCGCCCTTCCTCCCATAGAGGCGCGCAGCATCAATGTCTGGAATCCCGGCTGCGGAAAGGGCTACGAGACCTGGTCGGTCGCCTGCATAATGCGCAAGCGTTACCCCGAGGCCCGCATCAGGATCTGGGCCAATGACTCTGACCTGCTTGCCATCTCAATGGCCCCCAATATGGTGTTCGGAGAGAACGTGCCGCCTTACTATGGGGATTTCCTCGGCCGCGGCCGGAACGGTCTCGCCTTCATCCAGTCGATCCGCGATTCGATATTCTTCGAGTTCCACGACATCCTGAACGCGAACACCCTTCCTCCCCTGGACCTCATTCTCTGCAGGGATGTCCTCTCTTTCATCCCCCCAATTGACCAAAAGAGGCTCATAGGCGATTTTAGCGACAAGCTGAAGCCGAACGGCGTCATCTTCACCGGGGCGAACGAGCGCCTTGGCGAAGGCTGGGCACACGTGGGCACGGAGGCCGTCCCGGCCTTCCGAAAGGTATGACGAGCCGGAAACCGGCCGATTCGAGGAGTGCGGCATGAGAGTCGAGTACATCAATCCCTTCGTCGAAGCGGCGTTCAACGTGCTCCGGGAAGTGCTGCAATCTGACGTCCGCCGTGGCGAACTCTACCTCAAGTCGACCTCGACTCCGGTCATGGGCGTTGCCGCCATCGTGGGTCTTGCGGGCGACGTCGAAGGCAGGGTGCTCTTCGACATGGACAGGCCCACAGCCTTGCAGATCGCCTCGACGATGAACGGGGAGGAGCTCGCCACACTTGACGACCTGGTCAAGGCGACAATCACCGAGCTCGCCAACATGATCACCGCCCAGGCCGTGACCAAGCTGCACGATCTCGGCTTCCGCTTCGACCTCACTCCTCCGGCGATCTTCACCGGAGACAACATGGAAGTCTCCAACTCCGATGTCGAGGCTCTGATAGTGCCCATGGAGACCGTCCATGGAAAGATCGAGATCAACGTGGCGATCCGCGAAAGGGCATAGCACCTTGACACGAACGGGTGGCCCCTGCTATAAAAACCCCCACGCACGGGGAACCGCGCGAGCCAGGTTCCGCCACTGTGGGAACGAGTAGCTCCAGGGCGATTAGCTCAGTTGGCTAGAGCACCAGTATGACACGCTGGGGGTCACAAGTTCGACTCTTGTATCGCCCACAAGAAGGTGGCCGTTCCGTAAGGGACGGCCGCTGTTTTTATGTCCGGTCTACAAGAGTCGAAGGGTTCGAGCGACGCTCGGGCGCGCGATTTGACTCAGATGACAACAAGCCCTGCACTCCGCAGCCGGGCGAAGACGAAGTCATGCGGGTCAAGCCCCGACTGCTCGAGGAATGCTCCCAGATCGAGGCCGCCACCTGCGCGCTGGAGAAGATCTATGGTCCTGAGCAGGGGAGCTCCCCGCCCAGGCGAAAGGCTCAACTCCTCAAGCTCTCCCCGGTAGGCCCAGGCAAGTCTTCCCGAAGGGGAGAGGCGCGGAGAGCCGGCTATCCAGAAGGCCAAGCCCTTGACGCTGGAGCGGATTCCATCCTGGCGTTGGCCGGCCCTGGCGATGAGGTCCTCGACATGGCTGGCCGCCACGCGTGGTGCCCTCGTCTTGGATCCAGGGGGGAACCAGCGGTCGGCGCGGCGGTCGATATGCTCACCGGCCATCCACGCTGCCAGGGAGGATGCGAGGGGCTCTTCGAAGCGATCGAAGGCTTCGTGGCCCTCGAAGCCGAGGTCGTTGTCGGCGAAGGCATGGGGACGATCCAGGGGCTTCAAGGAGGGTCTGCGCCCTTCCTTCCACTCGGCGTACATGCGGGAATGCCTGGTGAGGACAAAGCGGTGCCAGAAGGCGGAGTCGATGAGGCCCGAGGCGAAGAGCTGTCTGCAGACCTCGGCCGAGTCGATGATATCGGCCTCGTCCTGCCCGGGAAAGCCGTAGATGAGGTAGGCGTGCACCAATATCCCGCTCTGGCGCATGGCGACGAGGCTGCTGACCAGGCCCTCGAGGTCGAAGCCCTTGTCCGTCATTTCAAGCCCGCATTCCGTGGCGATCTCTATCCCGCCTGAGACCGCGACGAGGCCCGATGCTGCCAGGAATTCGCAGCGGTCGGCGGTCCAGGACGAATCGAAGCGTGCGTTGCCCCAGAAGTGGAAGGGCTTTCTACCCCGGGCCGAGGCCGAGCGGTTCGCGATGGCGAAGGCGATGAGCTTTGACATCGGCATGGCCTCGTCCACGAAGTGGATGCCCCAAAGCCCGCTTTTTTGGGCCGCGGCTTCCGCTGCGGAGACAAGGACCGCCGTGTCGGCGGGGACGAAGTCGGCGACGTACTCGAGTTCCGTGTCGCAGAAGGCGCAGCGCCGCCAATAGCAGCCGTGGGCGAGGTGGAACTTTAGCCAGGGCGAGTCCGACCAGAGGCGGTGCATCGGGTTTTCCGAATCGACGACCCTGAGATAGCGCCCAAAATCGAGTTGTGAATAGTCGGGAAAGACAGAAGCCAAAGCCCTCCGCTCGCCCTGGGCAAAGGCTTCCTCGTGCTGGCAGCCGACCGTGACCCTCTCGGGAAAGGCTTCTGCGGCCATTTGTCCCTGTCCGGCAGTCCTTGCGCGGTCCGAGGCCTCAGTGAGGAAGCCCGAGGCGTGGATGAGACCCTCCCTCCGGTACATCGTTCGATAGAGGCCAGAGGGGGAGCTCGCCCCGAGGCCGGGACCGGATGCAAGTTCGAGGATCGAGGCGAGGCTTCCGAATCCCGCATCGAAACAGAGGTAGTCGCAGAAGTCGAAGATCGATGGGTCCCTTAGATCCCGCAACTCGGTCGAGACATAGCCTCCGCCGAAACATACCGTCGGGCCCCGCCCGAGGATCGAACGCGTTTCCCTGGCGCAGGCGAGGGCCCCGAGGAGGCAGCCTGGAAATGGGATCGTGATGAGGACGAGGTCGGGCTGACAGTCCTGGGAGGCCCAGAAGTCAGCCAGGTACTCGCGGTAGTGGTCAGCGAGGACATACGAGGAATCAAGGGCAGCCCTGGCCGGCGGGAAATCGTCCCGGCTTGAGGCAATCCTCTCTCCATAGCGGACGGTGCCGAACCCCGGATCGAGGGCGTAGGAGAGGAAGTCGGCGAGGTCCTCGAGGATGAGGGTCGCCAGGGCCCGGGCCTTGCCCGAGTCGATCCTTCGGTCGTGGGCCTCGAGGTAGGCGGCGGCCCGCATGCCAAGGGGCAGCTCGGCTGCAGAGGCCAGGCGGTGGGCAAGGGCCGGATCACCGCCAGAGAGGAATGAGACCAAGGGATCGATCCACTCGAGGTAGAGTCCTTCGTAAGATAGGTAGCGCTCGAGCTCATGGGCCGTGGCCTCGGCCTCCCCCTCGGCCGGGGTTCTCGTGGCCAGTGCGGCCCTCGCATCGGCGAAGACCTTCGATAGGCCGGCCCGGGAGAAGATCAGCCGGAAGAGCTCGATCGAGTGGTCGAAGGCCCTCGCCTCGATCCCCTCGGCTTTCAGGAAGGCCGCCAGATAGTGGATCGCCGGATAGGGGGAGTTCAGCTGGGTAAAGGGAGGCTGGATCAGGACTGCCTTCATCCCCACGACTATAGACGCGAAAGCACAGCCGCGAGAAGGGCGGCAGCCCTGACGGCCCTGGCGGTCTGCTGCCCAGGTGCAAAACCCGGACTATCCCGCTCCGGGGCGAATGCCGATATTCGGATCATGAAATCCTTCACCGAGGAACTCGTCTTCCAGACGAGCAAGCGTTTCGAGTTCATCGACATCACCGACCGGGTCGAAAGGGCCGTGGAGGCATCGGGCGTCGCGGATGGCTTCTGCCTCGTCAACGCGATGCACATCACCGCAAGCGTGTTCATCAACGACGCCGAATCAGGGCTCCACGCCGATTTTCTCGAATGGCTTGAGAAGATGGCACCGCACGAGCCCGTATCGCGCTACGTCACAATGTCGGAGAGGACAACGCCGACGCCCACATCAAGAGGCAGATATTCGGTCGCGAGGTGGTCGTCGCGATCACCAAGGCTGGCCTCCATTTCGGGCCCTGGGAGCGGATATTCTACGGGGAGTTCGACGGCCGGAGACGGAAGCGCGTCTTGGTGAAGATCATCGGGGAATAGCCGTGCATGGCAGCCTTAGGCGGTGCGCGGGCTTGACTCGGCAAGGGGTATCCGGGTATAAACCTACCCGTTAGTAGCCGCTGTAGCTCAGTTGGTAGAGCAGTGGACTGAAAATCCACGTGTCATCAGTTCAATTCTGATCGGCGGCACGACAAGGAAAGCCGACCCACCTGGGCCGGTTTTTTTTGCGCCCCTGGATATCCCATCTCTCCTCGGGGGCCGGGTCATGGACCCGGATCGGGACCGGGCGATATACTTCGCGAAAGTGAGCTAATAGCAGAGCGCATGGCGTTCCGTGCCTGGTCCACAGGTCCGGGAAGGAGCAGGTCTTGAAGATACTCGTAGTGGGGGGCGCAGGGTACATCGGCAGCCACGTTGCGCGCGAGTTCCTGGATTCGGGCCATCAGGTCGACGTGTACGACAACCTCTCGACCGGAAGCAGGGACAACCTCTTCCCCGAGGAGGGCTTCACCGAAGGGGATATCCTCGACTACCCGCGGCTCCGTGACGCGATGGGCTTGGGCTACGACGCCCTAATCCACCTCGCTGCGGCGAAGGCAGCCGGCGAATCCATGGTGAAACCCGAGAAATACTCGCTTCAGAACCTCAACGGGACCGTGAACATCATCAACGCCGCCCTCGAGAGGGGCATCGCCAGGATCGTGTTCTCGTCCTCGGCCGCTGCCTATGGCGAGCCGAAATACCTGCCTATAGACGAGAAGCATCCCACCGAGCCCGAGAATTTCTACGGATTCACAAAGCTCGAGATCGAGCGCATCCTCGGCTGGTACGACCGGCTCAAGGGGATCCGCTATGCCGCCCTGCGCTACTTCAACGCGGCCGGCTATGACGTGCGGGGGCGGATCGCGGGACTCGAGAAGAGCCCAGCCAACCTCATACCGGTGATCATGGAGACCGCGGTGGGGATGAGGCAGGAACTGCAGGTATTCGGCACTGACTACCAGACCAAGGACGGCACCGGAGTCCGGGACTATGTCCACGTGAGCGATCTCGCGCGTGGCCATGTCGCCGCCCTCGACTGGATCTCCCGCAACGACAAGAGCCTCGTCGTCAACCTTGGCTCGGAAGAGGGGCTCTCCGTTTTCGACATCCTCGAGTGCGCACGTCGGATCTCCGGCAAGCCGATCCCCGCGAAGATTGTCCCGAGGCGCCCCGGCGACCCCGCGAGGCTAGTGGCATCCTCCCGCCTCGCGCGAGAGCTCCTTGGCTGGGAAGCGCGAGAGTCGGACCTGGAGACACTGGTCCGCACCACCTGGGAAGCATATTCAAGGAAACGCTAGATCAGGATAAACGGGACGCCCATTGGCGCCTCACGACAATGAAAGGAGCTTCTATGGCCGATAAGACCTCTATCTTCTCCTACCTCGATTCCTCGACACAGGGGATCGTCGAGCTGGAATCACTCATGACCTCGATCCCGGCGATCGCTCCGGATTCCGGCGGCGAGGGCGAGATGAAGAAGGCCGAGGCCCTCATCGCCTGGCTCGCGAAGAAGGGCATCATAGAGATCGAGCGCCACGATGCGCCCGATCCAAGGGTCCCTGGCGGCAAGCGCCCGAACGTGATCGCGACGATAAGGGGCGAGAGCGACGAGGGCAGGCTCTGGATCATGAGTCATCTGGACGTTGTGCCCGAGGGCGACCGCACGATGTGGGACTCCGACCCCTTCAAGGTCGTCCACAAGGACGGCAAGGTCTATGGCCGGGGCGTCGAGGACAACCAGCAGGGGCTGGTGAGCTCGGTCTTCGCGGCCCTCGCCTTTGTCGAGAAGGGTGTGAGGCCACAGCGCACCCTCAAGCTCCTCTTCGTCGCCGACGAGGAAGTGGGCTCGACCTACGGGATCCAGCATCTCCTCAGCCTGAACGCAATCTTCCGCAAGGACGACCTCATCGTGATCCCGGACGGGGGCTCGGCTGACGGCTCAGAGATAGAGGTCGCCGAGAAGAACATCTGCTGGCTGAAGATCGTGACAAAGGGCAAGCAGACCCACGCTGCCATGCCCGACGCGGGCCACAACGCCTTCCTCGCCGCCTGCGACCTGGCCCTCAGGCTCCACGCGATGGAGGAAGACACATTTACCGCGAGGGACAGCCTGTTTGAGCCCGACCGGAGCACGATCAACCCGACGAAGAAGGAAGCGAACGTCCCGAACGTCAACACCATCCCCGGCGACGATGTGTTCTGCGTCGACATGCGCATGCTGCCCCAGTACCCTCTCGACGGCGTTCTTGCCGAGGTGGAGAAGCGAATGCGCCTTGTCGAGAAGGCCCACCAGGTGACGATGCGCTTCGAGCTGATTCAGCGAAACGAGTCGAAGGCCACGAAGCCCGACGCCCCCGTGGTGAAGCATCTCTCGCGCGCTGTGAAGTCGGTGTACGGGGTGACTGCCAGGCCCATCGGGATTGGCGGCGGCACGGTTGGCGCCTATCTCAGGAATGCGGGCTTCGACTGCGTGGTCTGGGCGAGGATGAACGAGACGGCCCACCAGCCCAACGAAAGCGCCGTGATAGCCAACATCATCGGGGACGCCAAGGTCTTCGCCACACTCCTTCTGGGGGAGTGAACCATAGTCGCGTCTGCCTTGGGGCTAGCGCGACGAAGCGCCGGCGGCATCGGCCGCCGGGGTGTCGAGGACGATCAGGACCTTGCCCTCGCGGAGGAGTCTTTGGTTCTCCGGTAATGCCAGGATTCTCTTCGCGTCCTCGTCTGGGATCACGAGGTCGGTTCGCAGAAGCCCGAACACTTCGGTGGCCATGATGCGCAAGGGGTCGTCGCCGACCCTGTCGAGGGCAAGGCTGCCGTAGCTCCCCGAGTAGGCGGCCTCGCCCTGGCTGCGAAGGACAAGGGGATCGACGACGCCGCGGTCGAATATGAGATCCATCGAGTCGTCGAAGATCCGCGGAAAGAGGCAGGGCGCGAGGACTGCCATCCTGTTTTCCCCGTGGACAGGGAACTCTCCCTTCGCGTAGATCACTATTCCCGTGAAGGACCGCGACGGGGCCCAGTCTGGTGCAGGCGCGAAAGAGGATGGAATTGCGTGCCGCAGGTACATGGTGCCGATCGCGTCGATGGGTATCTCGTAGCTCGCGGAAAAGCTCGACATGTCCTTGGTGAAGGAGGCCTCGGTCCTGTGGGCGAGGTCGGCGATCGCCAGGAGCTCGGCCACCTCAAGGCTGCCATCCTCGACCGTGTCCGCGACCGTCCGCCGCGAATCGACGCGCAGGGCGAAGACCGGGTTTTTTGCGAGCCCGGGAAAGTCACGGTCGATCATGCGTTCCGCTTCGAGCCTTCCGGCGGGGAGGCGGATGCCGACGGCCCTGATGTCAAGCCTGACATCCACCCTGAGGACCCTGGTTTCCCAGAATATCCTGGACTCCACCCTGTACGGAGAAACCTGGGCCCCGAGAGCAAACGCGGACAGGAAGAGGGCGGGCGCGAGGATGCGGCGCAGCCCAAGGAAGACCTGGCTTGTTTTCATTTCCTTAATTGAGTATCGGCACATGGAGTGTCATGCCTTCACGGATCACGCTCGTAATGGTGAGTCCGTTCTTCTCCGCGAGGGCCTCGGGCTGGACGTTGTAGCGCAGGGAGAGGGCCCAGAGGCTGTCGCCCTTTGCCACGGTATAGGAGGCCGCATAGTCCAGATTCTCCCCCTGCGGCGGTGCGGGATCCTCGGGCACCGGACCATCCTTGAATGCCGGCACGACAATCGACATGCCCAGGCGGATGAGGTCGGGCCGCAGGCCGGGGTTGGACTGAAGGATCGCAGGGATCGGCGTGCCGAAGCGCCTGGAGATCGCGGAGAGCGTGTCGCCCGAGCGTACAGTGTGCAGGTAATAGCGGATCAGCTTGCGGTTGGGGTCCTCAAGCACTGTCTTTACCAGGGTGGCGGATTCGGCGGGGATCTTGAGGAGGTAACCCGGGGTGGGGGGGGTCACGCCATACCTGAGCTCGGGATTCGCCTGGCGGAGGAGGGCGAGGTCTAGGCCTGCCGCGCTCGCGAGCAGGGAGAGGTCGATCGGCTTTCCGGGTTGGAGGGCTTCCCAGGATTTTGGTGGCTCCCAGTTCGGGGCTGGGCCGGAGCGGCCAGGGTGGGTGAGGATCGAGGCGATCGCCAGGAACTTGGGAACATAGGCTGCCGTCTCGCGGGAGAGCATTCCTCGTCGCCTTAGCTCCCAGTAGTCCGGTGAATCGACACCCTCGCGCCTGGCCGCGGCCACCGCCCGGCCAAGGGCCCCGGCGCCGGCGTTGTAGGCAGCGATCGCGATATTCCAGTCGCCGAAGGTCGAATAGTTGTCAGCGAGCTTTCGCAGGGCCCCGTCTGAGCTCTTCATGAAATCGCGTCTTTCGTCGACCCAGTCGTCTATCCGCATTCCGTATCCCGAGATGGAGTTCCTCATGAACTGCCATAGGCCCGCCGCCCCGCTTTTTGAGACCGCCTTTGGGGAGAACTCGGATTCGACGACCGGGAGGAAGGCAAGCTCCTCGGGAAGCCCGTAGAGCCTGAGGCGCTCCTCGATGTAGCCAAGATAGGGCCGAGCCCGCGACATGATGGCCTCGAGCCATATCCTGCCATCATCGCTCAGATAGGCGGCCCTGAATGCCTCGAAGTCCTCCTGGCCCCAGGGCATCACCAGGCCATAGGCCGGGCTCACCGAGCGCCCGGCGCATGGAGGCCCCGTCCCGCCCCAGTCAAGGGCTGTCGAAGCGGCTGCCTCGCCCGATGGATCTGTGCGCAGGGGCCTGTTACCCCAGTCCTGGGCTGAGCCACGAACCGCGCAGAGCCCGATTAGCAGAATGGCGGCCGCCGCGCCTCGCCTGGTAGAAATCACCTCATCCTCTCCCCGAAATAGATGCCGGCCCATTCCCAGCGTCCGTGGATCTCAGGATCGGCAGGAAAGTAGATCTTCCTGAAGTACAGATACCAGGTCGAAATCCTGTCGGACCATCCCCAGGTTTTCAGAAAGGCCTCGCGGGGACCCGAGCCCGGATCAAGAGTCTCGGCGGAACTTATGCGCCCCGACATGAACTCGCCGAAGTCGAAGAGGGCTTGGCTGTTCGCGTCGATTTCGTCCTTGTTCCAGTCGACCGCGAAAAAATTGACCTTTGCCCTGAGGCCTCGGAGGCGATAGGCGTCGTTGGCCGCAAGAGCGGCCTTGATTTTGGCCACAAGGGCCTGAAGGTCGGCGTAGGCCCAGTCCTTCGGGCTGTTGTAGAAATCGATCACGTTCCGGGCATACTGGAAGGCGTCGGGATAGCCCTGGATGGAAGCCCCGAAGTAGGGAAGGAACCTGGCGTAGGTCTTGATGGCGAGGTCCCAGTCCCCGACTCTCTCGTACTCCTTGGCCAGGAGAAAGAGGGCCCTGCCCATGTCCACACGGTCGGGGAATCTGGCCAGGAGATCCTTGTAATATTCGATTCGCCGCTCCGGTGAGGTCACGGTCTCGATGAGCCTCGAGAGGCATTCGAAGTGGATCGACCTGCCGTCGACTATGAGGTCGGGCCAGTTCTTGATGATCCTGTCATAGTAGATGGCCGCGATGGGGGCGTCGCCCTGGCGCTCATAGGCAAATGCCGCGGTGAAAAGGTACCAGGCCGAATAGGGATCGACGCCGGCGGCGCCCACGGCCAGGCCTTCGCCCGGACGCGCCACGTCGCTGTCCGAGGATTCGGGGCTCTGGGGCGAACGCGTGGCGAGGCCAGTGAGGAGGACGGTGAGGCGGCCGTATTCGCGATGGGTGAGGAGGTCTGCAGAGATCTGTCTGACCGCGGCAAAGCGCTGGATCGGGTCATGGCCGGCCGAATCCAGGAGGGCGAAGAGCTCGCGCAGCTCGGCCCTTTCCTTGGCCGTCCCGACGACGAATGCGTCTCGCGGGGATCCGCATGACGCGAGGACGGCACAGGCAATGAAGCTGGCGAGGACAATGACAGCGCCTCTGAACCCGGAAGCTCGCCGTCTCGCCATGGGCGGAGGATAACACGGCGTTATTTGCATTGGCAAGATCGACCCTTGTAGGTACAATGAAGGCTCCAATGAAACGCCCCTGCTCCCGCTCGGATGATGTGCTCTTCGTTGCTGCCCTGGCTGCAGTGCTCTTGGGCATAGAACTCCTGTTGTACACGACGGGAGCCTATTCCGGCGCCTTGCATGTCTGGCCCCTGAGTGCCCTCGTTGCCGGGGGAGTCCTGCTCTATCTCGTCTTCGTGCGCGGGTTCTCGCATTATTTCTTCTTCGGCGGAATTCTCTTTGAGCTCGCGGGCCTGATCTTCATCGTGGGAAGCCTCTCGGGCTGGAGCCTGCGCCAGGCTTGGCCCCTCGGCATGGTGGCGGCTGGCCTCGCCGGAATCGCCGGAGGCCTGTTCCGTTGGAGGCGTTTGCGCGCCCTCTACGCCGCGCCATCGCTTGGCTTCATCGTGCTCGGCTCGATGTTCGCCCTGTTCAGCTTCCGGGCGACAGACATCAGCTTTGGCCGTTTTGTCGCGGGCTGGTGGCCAAGCCTCCTGATAGCCGGAGGCATCTTCCTTTTCGGCGCCTACGGATTCAGTTCCCGCTCGGAGAGCCCGGGCCGCGGCCAGAGGCGGCCTAGGGCGCGCAAGGGGCCGGCGAAGGACTCTTCTGCCGGAGGGGCCAGCAAGACGGCCGGGCGCGACGGGCCGAAGGGCTAAAGGATGTCGCCGGGCCGCGTGGTCATGCTGGCCTCGGTTCTCATCGCGGCACTGCTTCTCGCTTCCTGTGCTTCGGCCCCAGCCCCCGCGCCCGTGCACGAAGCCTCCCCCATGACGCTCGCCTCCGGCTCTGTCGACGCCGTGGCGGAGCAGGTGCCGCCCCGCGAGGGTACGGCGATAAAGGTCAGCCCCATCCTGAAGGACCAGCGCGCACGGGGGGAACGGTCAGCCATTGAGGATGCCCTGGTCCTCGGATCCCCTGCCGCTCTGGAGCGCGCGCGCGAGATGCTCCCTGTCGCCTCGACCCTCAAGGAGGACGAAGTGACAGCCCTCGGCTTCGTCCTTGATGCAGTTGATGCCCTTGTGTACGCCTCGGATCGGGCGGCAAAGTCCCTGGGCGCCGGGGTGCCGGCGAGGCTCGGCGGCGCATCGGCCCTCCTGGCCAAGGCAGCGGTCGACGCCTTCGCCGGGCGTGTGGACGAGACTCCGCCGGACTACGAAGCCTCTGGACTGGGAGAGCTCGTGCCGGGCCTGGCCCTCTTCGGCTCAAGCTCCCGCGATACGGCCAGGCAGGCCCTGGAGGCCATTGACCGTTTCGCCGGTCTTGGCATCGCCTCCGTCATTCCGGGCCTGGCCCTCGGACTGGACGCCGAGCGGAGGCTGGACTGGAACTCGGCCCTGAAGCACTACACCGAGGTCCTGGACCTTGGGCAGGATGCCTGGCCCGCCAGACTGGGCAGGGGCCGGGCCCTGCTGGCACTCGGCAGGCCTGTCGAGGCCCTGGCAAGCCTCGAGCCTCTGGCCGATGCTGGCTCAAGTCTCAAGTCCTTTGTCAGGCCCTTCGCAGAGGCCCTCTATGAGAATGCCCGCTACGCCCAGGCCGACCAGTTCGTCTCGCGAGCCCTTGTCGATGATCCCCAGGACTCGCGCTTCATCCTTATCCGCGCCCACCTTCTTGCTCGCAGCCGCTCCTGGCAGCAGGCCATGCCCCTTCTCGACGCCTATGGCACCGTGGACGCCTCCAACCGGCTCTTCCTCCTTCTTCGCTGCCTGGTCTCGGAGGGGCTCCGGGATCGCGATGATGCGATGAAATGGGCGCGCAGGGGCCTGGCCCTCTACCCTGACGATCCCGAGCTGCTCGTGGCAGCTGCCCGCCTTCTGTTCAACGGCCCGGCCTCCGGAAGGGAGGAGTCCAGGATCCTCGCGGCGAGGGCATACGAACTTACGCCGCAAGAGAGGGCGGACGGGGATCTCTCCCCCGTCCAGGTCGAGGGAAGGGCGGAGGCGGCCTTCGAGGCGGCGAGCCTCCTGACCGCCGACGCCGCAGCCAGGTATGCATGGGGGGCGGCGGCAAAATACCTGGAGCGGGCCAAGGCATACGGCGTCTTCGCGGACAAGGCCCTGGCGGCAATGGTCCTCAGGCGATCAGGAAACCTGCAGGCCGCCATGGAGTACGCAAGCTCCTGGTACCGCGACAGGCCCGAATCCGAGAGCGCCGCCGAAGCCTACCTGCGGGCCCTCGTCGATTCGGGCAACCCGAAGGCGGCCCAGGATCTGATGGCCCGGCTCCTCCAGGCCAAGGCCACGCCTCCCTTCCGGTCCTTCATCCACTATCTGCAGAGCACCCTGCAAAAGACCGACGACGCGGCCCTTGGCCTTCTGCGCACGGCCCTCGTCGAGAACGCCAACAACCAGGAAGCCCTCACCGCGTTGAGCGACATCCAGTTCAGGAGGAAGGACTTCGCCAAGGCCCGCTTCTATGTCAGGCAAGCACTGGCGGCGAGCCCCGACGACCCCGAGCTCCTTCGGAGGCAGCGGGACATCGAGGCGGCGGCAGGGCAATGAGGGAGCAAAGGCCAGACCCGGCGACCGGCGATTTCCTTCGCGACATACACCGGGCATGCAACCTCGCCTCACGGCTGCGCAGGGATCCCCTCGCCCTCGTGGCCCGCTATCCGGACAGGGCAGACAGGGAAATCGCGGGCATTGTCTGCTCGACCCTCGCCTTCGGCGGCGTGGACCTCATTATCCGCGCCTGCCGAGTGGCCCTTGCCCCCCTGGGGGATTCTCCGGCGAGGGCACTATCCGCGATGGGAGAGGCGGAAATCGCGGAGACCTGGGGCCAGTTCCAGTACCGCTTCTGCTTCGCCAAGGACATGATAGCCCTCCTTACCGCGGCGAGGCGCGCGAGGGAACAAAGCGGATCGCTCGAGGCATTTTTCCTCGCCGGTGATCCGGGCGGAACGGACATCAGCGCCGCGACCTCGGCCTTCGTCAAGGGCCTCAGGCTCCTCGGCCCGGGCCTCAGGGAGAACCTCCTGCCCGATCCGGAGCGCGGCAGCGCCTGCAAGCGCCTGTTCCTCTTCTTTCGCTGGCTGGTGAGGCGGGACGAGGTAGATCCGGGTGGCTGGGATGGTGTCGATCGCTCGAGGCTCATTGTGCCCCTGGACCTGCACATGGTCCGCGTTTGCAGGGAGCGCCTGCGTTTTATCTCCTCGCCCTACGCGACCTTGCGCAACGCCCTCGCCGCGACGGCCGGATTCAGGCTCTATGCCCCCGAGGACCCAGTGAAGTATGACTTCGCCCTCACCCGGCCGGGCATCGATCCCGACCCGGGGGACGAGCGCTTTGGTTTCGCCGCGGGCGCCTTCTAGCGGGCCCCTGCGTGCCGGTTGCGCAGGGCCCCGATCGCGAATGGCAGGGCGGCGGCTAGGCCTGCGGCCCCGCTCAGGGCCATGCAGAGCCCCGGTCCCGCCGCCTTTGTGACAAAGCCCGCGTAGAGGGCGCCGATCGGAGTGACCCCTCCAAAGACCATGGCGTAGACGCTCATCACCCTGCCGCGGTGGGCGTCGTCCGACCGCAGCTGGATGGTCGCGTTCGTCGAGGCCGAGAAGGTGATGGTGAAATAGCCAACGAGGCCGAGAAGGACGCAGGATAGAGCATAGCTCCGCTGAAGGCCACAGGCCGCGAGCATGAGGCACATGCCCACTGCTCCGCCGTAGAGCCTCAAGGGGCTCGGCCCCTTCGAGCTCCTTACGGCGAGGGTGAGGGCCGCGAGCAGGGAGCCGATGCCCATCGAGGTCATGAGGAAACCGAAGCCAGAGGCACCAAGTCCCAGGGGGCCCTCCGCGAAGGTCGGGACAAACACGTTGTAGTTGATGACCACCGTGGAGATGAAGGCAAGGAGGGCGAGGGGACCCAGGATGCTTCCCCGCTCGCGCACGTAACTGAGGCCCTCGCGTACGCTCTCCAGCACCTTGGCCGGGCCGGAGACATCGGTGGCGGAGACCACGGGCGGGGCATCTATGACAAAGAGGGCAATGATTACGGCGATGAAGGAAATGGCGTTGAGGAAGAAACACGGCGCTATGCCTATGCCCTCGATGAGGAGGCCGGCGACGGCTGGCCCGATCATGCGTGCCAGGTTGAAGGCCGCCGAATTGAGGGAGACCGCATTCATAAGGTGCTCGCGGCCGGAGAGCTCGATCACGTAGGCCTGGCGAGTGGGCATGTCGACAAGGTTCACGAAGCCAAGCAGCAGGGCGAGGATGATGATCATCCAGTACCGGACCACAGCGGTCGCGGTGAGCAGGGCGAGGGCGAGGGCGAGGAGCATGAGGGCTGTCTGCGTCGCGATGAGGGTCCGCCGCTTTGGGATGCGGTCGATGAAAGGCCCGGCGAAGAGGGAAAGGAACATCATAGGCAGGAACTGCGCAGCGCCGACAATGCCAAGCTTCGCTGGATCATGGGTCAGTTGGAGGACGAGCCAGGCCTGTCCGACGTTCTGCATCCACGAGCCCACCAGGGACACGCACTGCCCGGCCCAGAAGAGCCTGAAATTCCGCTGCTTAAGGGCGGGGAAAAGCCTTGAGGCGACGGAGCAGGGAAGGCTCGATGTCATTCTTGATCCATCACCAGGATACTCTACCTGCGAGAGTCAGAGGCGGCAAGGCATTTGGGACAGAGTGAGGGAGTAAGGCGGCTTCCGGGCCACGTTGTCAGAAATTTGAAAGCTTTCGAGACTATGCGCCACCGTTTTGGTCCTTATGCTTGACCGCCGCCCATGGGCCGTGCTAGGCTCGGCACGCTTTCTAGAAGAGAGCGCACGGGCATTAGCGCAGGTGGTTAGCGTACGAGTCTGGGGGACTCGGGGTCCCCGGTTCGAGTCCGGGATGCCCGACAAGGTTGAAGGCAAACGGAGCGTCAGCGACGTATGCCCGATTTGATGCAAGTCGTTGCAAGGCAGCGACTTGTTTTTTTTGATCTTTAGCCATTCGGCGGGGATCTCAGGCCTGTGACAAAATCTCTCACAAAAACGGCCCTTACTGGAACTTCCGGGAGGGTCGTCCATGGCTAGAAAACCGTTCTCTCTTTACAGGTGCAAACTGGACTCAGGCAACGCTATGTGCTCTGCGCATAACCGCGTGCCCGGCATGTCCTAACAATTATCAATGATGGCCTGTGCCTCGTGTCACTGAAAGACTAGTTCCCGGGCACGGAAAAGGCGAATCGAGCCTCGAGGTTGTCCCGGTCAACGACCGGGTGCTGAGCTCCAGCGGGCCGATCGGAGTTGCTCGTCCTCCGCGCGACGCGTTCCGCCACAGGTCCCAGAGCCTTGCCGTGCCGTCGCGCGAGGCGCTTAGAACGAGACGAGGGTCGGTGCCCGCGGAGATGGACTCGACGCTGTCCGAATGGCCAGTTTGCACGACCATCCCATAGGCGTCCGAGGCCTGCTCGGCCAAGAGGCTGCCCGTGGTCAGGGCAAGGAAAAAAATGGAGAGCGAAATGATCAGGAACCGCCGCCGCTCTACTGTCATGGGATTCTCCGCGAGCCGAGTTTATGTAATGCCTTGTTTGAACACACGCGTGTCGCAGGGAACATTCCCCGTTCCTGCTTCTGTACTAAACCCCTTTCCCGCGGGCGTCGAGACTTATCATTCGGGAAGCGCAAGGCCATTGCCCGCATTCCGGGTTTTGCCCGAGCATGCTATGATCCTTTTTTGATTGATAATGCCTGAAATCGGATTCGGGGCCTTCTCCGGACGGGTTGCCCCGATGACAGGACAAAAAGATGGGGAACTACCGGGCAATTTCTTTGCTCCTCTCAGGCGCGATGTTCGCCTTCGCGCTGAACCTTCTCTTCCTCTTTGTCGGAAATAGGGAAAGGCGGAAAGACCTCGCCCTTGCCCTGATGTTTTTCGCAATGGGGTGCTACGACATCATCATCTCTCGGGTGTACTCGAGCACAGGCTTTTCCGGAGCCCTCCCGTGGTTGAGGTGGGTTCCCGCTGTGGACGAGGTCGTCGCCTCCCTGGCAATCTGGTATCTGGCCGAGGTCACCGGCCTCATTCCCCGTAGGATCCTGGTTCTTGCGGCTTCCGCCTTCGGCCTGCTTGCCGTCGCCGGATTGCTTCTTCCCGGAGCCCTGACTTGGGTCGCCTCGAGTGAAGCAGGCTTCTTCGTCCGGCTTCCCCTCCTGCCCGAACTTGGTTTCCTGAGCTATTCCCTTGGCCCCCTTGGTGTCATGGGGATCATAATGGCTATTCCCTTTCTGGCTTACTGCTTCTCCGTCCTTAGGCGATTCGCGATGCTCGGGAACCTCTATGAAGCCCTGAGCATCGGCGTGGCCATCTCCACCGCTGCCCTCTCGGTGCTCAGCGATGCCCTTATACACATGGGCGCTTATCACTTTGTGCCGCTGACCGAGTATGGATGGGCCCTCGCCCTCGTCTCAATCGCATTTCTCTCATCGCGCGAAACCAGCGCCACCTCGAGGCGATTCCAGCGGCTGGCCTATTTCGATCCCCTCACAGGCCTGCCCAACCGCGAGATGTTCCACGAATGCCTTTCGGCCGCGATTGCCCGTGCCAAGCGCTCGGCCCGACGCATGGCCCTATTGTTCATAGATCTGGACCGTTTCAAGAGCGTGAATGATACCTTGGGCCACGCGGCCGGGGACGCCGTGCTCATCGAGATCGCAAAGCGGATCAAGGCGAAGGTACGCGAATCGGATACGGTCTCACGCCTCGGAGGAGACGAGTACACTGTGATCCTGGAGGGCATAGCGCGGAGCAGCGACGCGATGCAGGTGGCCAGTTCCCTCCTCGGCGAATTCTCGCGCCCGATTACCATCGGCGAGACCGAGTTCTGCGCAGGCGGGAGCATTGGCATCGCCATCTACCCATACGACGACATGAGCGCCGAGGGCCTCACCCGGAAGGCCGATGCCGCCATGTACCAGGCGAAGCAGGACGGGGGCAACGGCTACCGCTTCATCTCGGGCGAGACTGATGCCAGCAACAAGGCCAGGTTTCAGCTCGAGACGACGCTCAGGCTGGCGATTGATCGGAATAATTTCATCCTTCACTTCCAGCCCCTGATCTCGCTCGCGACCGGACAGATTGTTGGAGCCGAGGCCTTGGTGAGGTGGCAGAAGAGTGACGGAGAGCTTGTCTCGCCCGGGGAGTTCATAGCCTTCGCGGAAGAGACCGGCCTAATCGTGAAACTGGGCCAGTGGGTGCTTGAATCGGCCTGCTCGGAGGCGGCCGATTGGTGCCGCCAGGGTTTCGATATCCCCGTTTCGGTCAATTTCTCATCCCGGCAGTTCAAGTGCGCCGACATCATGGACCTCCTCTCGTCGGCCCTGTCAAAGAGCGGCCTGGCTCCGGGCTCCCTGATCGTCGAGGTGACCGAATCATCCCTTATGGAGAACATTGGCCTCGCCAGGCGAACGATGATAGAAATGAACGAGCTTGGCGTCCGGATCGCGATCGACGATTTCGGAACCGGCTATTCCTCGCTCGGCTACCTGGCGAGTTTTCCGGTGAAGGAAATAAAGATCGACCAGTCATTCGTGCGGGGAAGCACGGGCGACCCGAAGCTGCGCTCGATAGTCGATGCCATCATCGCGATGGCTGGAAGGCTCGGTCTCGACACCGTCGCCGAGGGAGTGGAGACCGCGGAGCAGCACCGCTACCTGCGCAGCTGCGGCTGCAGCATCGGCCAGGGATTTTTCTACTCCCAGCCAGTCGATTCCCAGCGTTTCCTCGGGCTCGTCGCTGCCGACAGAGCGAAGCGAGGCATGGGAAGGAGCGTGGAGATCCTGTGATCGGCCGGGTCTAGGCCGTCTTGAAGACGCGGACGGCTTCGTCCATGGTCCTGATCGTCTGCCTGGTCCCCTCCGCCATGTCGGAAACCCTTTTCGTGCTCTCGGCGATCCCGTGAGCACCTATGGCCATCTCCTCCATGCTGGAATTGATGTCGGCAGTCGCCTCCCGGAGCCGCCCGATCTCCTCAAGGACCATCGTGTTGCCCGCGCTCATCTCGCGGGAGCCGATCCTCACTTCGGTGCTTATGTCGTTCATGGCGCGCAAGGCCTCGAGGACCTGGACCGAACCTTCCTTCTGCTCCACCATGGCGCGCTGCAGCTCGCGGACCAGTGAATCGGTCTCCCCGATGCGCTCGGAGACGCGCACGAAAGAGGATTCCGATTCCTTGGAAGAGGCGACGACCTCCTCGATCGCCTTCTGGACCTGGGTGAGCTCGTTGCGGATTGCCTTGGACTGTCCCGCGGAGGTCTCGGCGAGGCGCCTGATCTCATCAGCGACGACGGAGAAGCCCCTTCCCGCGTCACCGGCGTGAGCCGCCTCGATCGCCGCGTTCATGGCGAGGAGGTTGGTCTGCGAGGCGATGGTCGAGATGGTCTTGTTGGCCTCGAGGAGGGCTTCCGAGCGCTGTGAGATCTGCTCGATCCGGAGGCGAGATTCGGTCTGGGTCGCCCGGCCCTCTTCTGCGGCGGTCAGCAGCATTCCGAATTGCTCAGCCATTGTATCGATCGATCGGGTCACCGAGGCGATGTTGCCAATCATCTCCTCGATCGAGGTCGATGCCTCGGCAACACTCGCCGCCTGGTCGGCGATGCGTATCTCGAGGGACTCGATGTTCTTCGCGATCTGCTCGACGGCGCTCGAGGACTCTGCGACCCTTTGGGACTGGTAGAGGGTCTTCTCGCGCACCCTCCCTACGCTCGCCGAGATCTGGGCAACGGCGCCAGCAGTATCGCCCGCGCTTTTTCCAAGCTCCTCGCCGAGCACGTTGAGCTCCTGCTGCGCCGCCTTCAGGCCGACCATGCTCCGGGACAGGCCCTCGCAGAAGACGTTCACCATGCCAGCTATCGTGGCCAGCTCGTCCACCGAACCGATGGATATCCGCGCGGATAGGTCCTTCTCCGCGGCCGAGAGGCGCTCGAGCTGTGCGATGACCGACCGGTATATGAGGCCGGTGTTGATGTTCCATACGGTCATCAGGGCCAGCACGATGACGAAATACGCCACCGAAAGGCCTATTGTCACCGCGAGGGATGCCGCGGGTTTCCCGACTGCTTCGGCGCCCGATCGTCCCGCGGAAAGAGAGGACGTCGCGAAGGCGAAGACGAAGGACATGAGGCTCATGAAGGCAGGTATTATGAATATCTTTCTCTGCTGTCTGGTTTCCCGCAGCTCCGCCGGGTAGGCCGAAAGCCTTCCCTCAAGGAGGGTCCTCGATACGAGATTGTCCGCAAGGACGAAGAGGAAGGCGGCGTCGAGCATGCCCAGGGAGAAGACGAAGAGGAAAAGGGGCGTCCTCCCCGTATCCGGGAGTCCGGCGGCGGAGCCAAGGGAAAAGAGGCAGGCAAGCCAGACGAGGATGAACAGTATGAAGCCTATGAGGGACTTGAGCGGCGATCCCCCAAGGGCGCCTATCGCCGCCTGGTAGGACTCCTCGCTGCCCTGGCTTCCCTCGAAATCGAAGCTGTAGGCCTTGGCCTTGCGTCCCAGGAAAAGGAAACTGCCGAGGAGGAAAAGCAGGCCCGTCAGGGCGATTGTACCAAGGGAACCCGAAGCCAGGCTTCCGTGCTCGCGGAAGAAGGCGAAGGCGGCGGCGACTACGGCCACATAGACAAGGCCAGCTGCCGCGACTATCACCTGGAACGCGAAGGCTCTTTTTTGCATGGGCTTTTCTCCAGAGGCTTGATTCGGCACTTTACTCCGGACTCGGTCGGGTCGCAAGTTGCCAGCCCACGGGCAAGGCCTCAGTATAGGGCATGAGGACGGGTTTTGCCCGCTCAATGACCTGAAATATCTGGGGATGGCCTAGTCGATCGAGAGAATGCGCAAGATCCTGACCATGCCGGGTAGCTGGACCCTCGCTGCCTCTCCGGCCTTCCTGCCGATCAAGGCGCGCGCGATGGGCGAGCGCCAGCTCAGGCGCCCGGCCTCGGGGTCGCTTTCGTCCACCCCGACGATCCTGTAATACCGCTCACCCTGGCCCTCATCCTCCACGCGCACGCCCGATCCGAAGACAACGTGATCGGACCGGCCCTCGTGGTACTCGACCACCTCGGCTATGGACGCCATCCTGCCCGGGTACTCGATCCTCCGATCGATCGTGGCCAGGCGCTGGCGCAGCATGGCTATTGTGTCGAGCTCCGAGCTGTCCGATCCCGACTCAAGGCGGGCGATCGCCGAGACCGTGGCCGGCCGCTGCGTCTCCACGAGGGAGGAGAGCTCCTCGTTCAGGCGGCGGGCCCCTTCGGGCGTAAGGTAATTGCGGGAGCCCGGGGGTAACGGGATCCTGACCTCGGGGGCAGCGTTCGCGCCATCGGCCGACGCGTCCTCATCCACGAAGGCTCTGCTCATCTTGGCCCTTCCTCTCGCTCGAATATACACCGGCACGCGTGCTATAGTCCCCCAATGCCGCCCTCCCTCCTCTGGTACGACCTCGAAACCTTCGGGCTTGACCCGCGCTATGACCGCATCGTGCAGGTCGCGGCCGTCAGGACCGATGACCGCTTCGAGCAGATCGGGGAAAGGGTGCTGGTCTACTGCAGGCCGACACCTGACTACCTGCCAAGCCCCTATTCCTGTCTTGTTCACGGGATCACGCCGCAATTCGCCCTTTCGGAGGGTATCACGGAGTACGAGCTCGCGCGGCGGCTCCAGTCGGAGATGTCGGTGCCCGGTACGGCCGTGGTGGGTTTCAACTCCCTCAAGTTCGACGACGAATTCGTGCGCAATCTGCTCTACAGGAACTTCCTGGATCCCTATTCGCGCGAGTGGAGGAACGGCAACTCGCGCTGGGACATGATCGACCTCATGCGTGCCGCCCGGGACCTGCGGCCCGAGGGCATTATCTGGCCCGCCGACGACGAGGGGCGCCCGCTTTTTACCCTTGCTGCCCTCGCCAAGGCGAACGGCATCGCCCACGAGGCAGCCCACGACGCGATGCACGACGTACTCGCGACGATCGGACTTGCGAAGCTCGTCCGGACGCGGCAGCCCAAGCTCTTCGAGTGGTACTTCTCGCATCGGGGCCGCGAGTCGCTCAAGCCCCTCATCGACCTCGTGGAAAGGCTTCCCCTGCTTCATACATCGGTCTCATACACCTCCCCGCGGGGCTGCACGACAGTCGTCGCGCCACTATCCATCGATCCCGAGGACCGCAACAGGCTGATCGCCATCGATCTCCGTTTTGATCCCCGAGGCATCGTCGACCTTCCCGTGGAGGAGCTCAGGCGCCGGGTGTTCACCAAGGCTACGGAACTCGATGTCGAGCGGCTCCCCCTCGTGGTCATCCGCCTCAACCGCTGCCCTTTCCTGTCCCCTCTCGGAGCACTGAGCGCTGATGCGGCGGCGCGGCTTGGGATCGACCTCGACGAATGCCTATCCCACCTTGCCCTCATAAAGGGCGAAGGCGAGCTCATGCAGAAGCTCGTGGCGGTCTTCGAGCCGCCACCGCCGGGCGAGGCGCTCGAGGATCCCGAGCTTAGGATCTACTCCGACGGCTTTTTCGGAGAGGAGGATGCGGCCTCCTTCGAGACCATCCACGAGGCTCTCGACGAGGAAGGCCCGGCGGCGGCCAAGGCGAGACTCTACGCTCTGCGTTTCCGGGACGATCGACCGGCCCAGATGCTGCGGCGCTTCTTCGCCCGGAACTTCCCCGCCACCCTGTCCCCTCCGGAGTCGAAGCGCTGGAGGGCGTTCTGCGCCGGCCGCCTCCAGCTTCCCCCAACACGGGAAGCTGTCGATCTCGCGACATTCTCAAAGATCATCGCCCAGAAGCTTGAGAACCCGGCGACGCCCGCGCGGGAAAGGGGCATCCTCCTCGCCCTCCTCGAGTATCGCGGCAGGCTGGAAAAGGAAGTCCTGGGCTATACGGGCGCCTAGTCCAGGAGGGGGCGGCCGCGGCCCCGTTGAGCGCGCCGGCCTTCTCCAGTCCTTGTCCCTCGACCGCGGCCGGCGTATTATTCACGGCGTATGGCAAACGAAAACGTGAAAGAGTACGCGGCCGGCGAGCTGATATTCGCCGAAGGTGATCCGGGCAAGATGATGTATGTCCTCCTCGACGGGGCCGTGGACATCAAGATCAAGGTCGATCGCGGCGAGACTGTCATCAAGACCGTCGACACCCCGAACGACTTTTTCGGGGAGATGGCCCTCCTCGACGACAGGCCACGCTCGGCCAGCGCCGTCGCCGCAAGGCCCACGCGGGTCCTCCCGGTTGACGGCCCGACTTTTGAGTCGATGATCCTCTCGAACGGAAAATTCGCCCTCAAGATCATCAAGATCCTCGCAGCGAGGATCAGGCGCTCGAATGACCAGGTTTCCGACCTCATCGACACCATGCCAAGGGAACGCATTGCCCGTGGCATGGTCGACTTCGCGGTGAACCACGGGGAGCGGATCCACGAGGGGGCGATCAAGGCGAACGTCGAGGCTATGAAGGCCTGGATAAACGGCCGGATCGGCGCGTCCATGGACGAGATCGAGGCGGCGATCTACCGCCTTCTCAAGGCCGAATCCATAAGCTGGGCAGCGACCAGCGCCAAGACCAAGGAGTTCCTCCTCCTCCCTGCCGATTTCGTCAAGGCGAACGATCGGCGCACGAGGGAGGGAGAGCCGGGCTAGGTCCGACCATGCTATGATCCCGCTTATGATCGGGATCGAGCGGGGCACCTGCGAACGCGTGCCGTTCTACTGCGAGGAGAACATCTGGCGTCTCCTGGCAAGGTCCGACCTTGCCGTCGACGAGGCCTGGGTAGTGATCGTCTCGAGCCCCTCGAAACGGGTGGCCCTGCTGCGCCAGATGGCGGGAAGGCCGGGAGACGGTCTGGTCAACTGGGACTACCATGTATTCTCCGTGGCGAGTGACAGCGAGCTTGGCTGTCTGGTGCTCGACGTCGATTCGGCACTCCCCTTCCCCTGCCCGGCCTTCAGCTACCTCGAGGCTACCTTCGGCCGCCCCGCGAGGCGAGGGCAGGAGCCGCTGTTCCGGATCATGCCCGCGGCCTTCTATGTCGCGAAGCTCTCCTCGGACCGCTCGCACATGAGGGGTCCTGACGGCGGCTGGCTGGCCCCTCCGCCAGGATGGCCTGCCCCCGGGGATCCTGGTGAACGAAACCTCCTGTCCTGGATCGACCTTGCCCTGCCTTCCCCGGGCATGGTCGTGGACCTCGGGGGATTCGAGAGTTTCATCCGCTACCGTCAGGGCAGCGGATATCCGGTATGACGGAGTGAAGCGATGCACGACATTCGGGTTGGCAGGGTACCGGGCATGACCATGAACATCCGTTCGCGGGCAGCTGGTGGCCTCCTCGGCCTGGCGCTAGGCGACGCCCTCGGCCTCTGCGTGGATTTCGGATCAAGGGCCGAGCGGCAGGCAGACCCGGTGACGGGATTACGCGAGGCGAGCGGCTGGGGAAAGGGCCTCGGGATATGGTCGGACGAGACCTCTCTGGCTCTCTGTCTCGCGGACAGCATCTGCGCCACGGGCTTCGATCCCCAGGACTTCGGCCAAAGGGCCCTGTCATGGCTCGACGAGGGCCACAGAAGCGCGATAGGAAGGTCCTTCGGCGCGGGAGGCCAGGTCGTGCGCGCCCTCGAGCGCATAAGGGGCGGCATGCCGGCGGTGATCGCGGGGGGCCGCGGAGAAAATGACAATGGCAATGGCGGGCTTTCGCGGATGCTTCCCGCCTCGATCTGGCTCGCCGGCATGAGCGAGCCCCTGCTCTGGCGCGCGGTCGCATCCTACTCCGCCCCGACCCACGGACATCCCCGTTCCTTCCTCGCTTCCTGGCTCCATGCCCTGGTAGTCACAGGCCTGATGGCGGGACTCAGCCCCACCGAGGCATACGGCGAGGCCATGGAAAGGGCCCAAGTCTGGCTCGCGACGGGCGAGCCGCGCCTCAGGGCCGAGGCCGGGCATTTCGATCGCGTGCTTGGGGGGAATCTGGCCAAACTTCCCTCAACGGCCGTGCGTGGATCGGGTTACGTCGTCCACTGTCTCGAGGCCTCGCTCTGGTGCCTGCTTGGCACAGGCGATTTCCACGACTGCGTGCTCGCCGCCGTGAACCTTGGCGAGAACGCCAACGCGACTGCCGCGACCGCGGGAGGCCTGGCTGGCCTGGCCTATGGGCGCGAGGCCCTGCCCGAGAAATGGGTCTCCCGGCTGTCCCATGCCCAGGACGTGGAGGCCTCGGGCCTCGCCCTCGCCGGACTGGTCGAGACCCGCATCCTCCTGCCGGGCGTCTACCGGGTCCTGCCGGGACGTCTCTTCGCCGGTCCCTGGCCGCACGGGGCCGAGGACGGGTCCTCGAACATGCGTCTCTCCGCCCTCCTCGATGCGGGCATCGACGCCGTCCTCGACCTTACGGAGGCCGGAGAGGGCTTCGGGGCAAAGGTCCTGCCGCACTATTGGGCGGAGTTCAAAGCCATGGCGGCGGGATATGGCATCGAGCCCGAGCGGAGACGCGTGCCGATAGCCGACATGAGCGCAGCAGGCGGCCCGGAGATCCGGGCGGCGCTTGCTGACATCGATGCCATGCTGGGTTCGGGGAGGCGTGTCTATGTTCATTGTCTTGGCGGGCTCGGGAGGACGGGGACAGTAATCGGGGCCTGGCTTGTCGAGCACGGCCTTGCAGCTCCGGGCGAGGCCCTCGATCTTCTGGCCGCCCTCCGCGAGGCCAGCGGGGCGGGGGAACATGGCTCGCCCGAGACCCAGGAGCAGAGGCTTGCCGTCTCCCGGTGGCGTTCCGGGGCAGCCGCACTGACCATCTAGGGACAGAGCCTGATGATCCGCACGGCAATCGTATCCCTGGCCATCGAGAGCTCGGCCGAATCCCTCCCCCTCGGCGCCGCCTCTGTCGTCGCCGCCCTGCGCGCCCACCCCCGGCTTGGCGCCTGGATTGATGCCTTCATCCTGGAGGGCAAGGAAGGCGGAGATGCGGCTTCCCTGGCCCACTCGATACGCGAGTCCCGGGCAGAATGGGTAGGTTTCTCGGTCTATTCCTGGAACAGGGCCATGGTCCTTGAGGCCGCGAGAGCGTTCAGGAGGGAAAGGCCAGAAGCCCTCCTCTTCGCCGGCGGGCCCGAGGCCACCGCCGATCCTTCCGGGGTCCTGTCCGAGGGTGACCTGGATTTTGTCGTCGCTGGCGAGGGCGAGAGCGCCTGCGCGAAACTCCTCTCCCTCATACTGGAATCGTCCTCGCCCCGCGAGGCAATTGCGGGACTTGGCGCGATGAGCGGAATTGAAACCCGGTCTTCCGTGACGGGAGGCCGCAGGGCTCCGATCGAGGATCCCGGACTCCTGCCCTCGCCCTGGCTGGCAATTGCTCCGCTAAGGAAGGCAGTCCTCGACCCGGCGGCACGGGAGGGCCTGCTCTGGGAGCTTGCGCGCGGCTGTCCATTCCGCTGCGCCTACTGCTACGAATCCAAGGGCGAGGCGGGGGTGAGGCGTTTTCCGATGCAGAGGATCGAGGCCGAGCTCGAGCTCTTCGTGAAGGCCAAGGTGGGACAGGTCTTCGTCCTTGACCCGACCTTCAATGCCGACAGGGAGAGGGCAGCGAGGCTTCTGGGGCTCTTCGCCCGGCGGGCCCCCGGAGTCAGGTGGAAGTTCGAGGTCAGAGCCGAGCTCCTCGACAGGGCCCTGGCCCGGGCCTTCGCCGCCCTGGACTGCTCCCTGCAGATCGGCCTCCAGAGCGCGCGCAGCGAGGTCCTCGAAGCAATAGGTCGCCGCATCGACAGGGAGGACTTCTCGCGCAAGATCGCCCTGCTGAACGCCGAGGGCCTGACCTTTGGCCTCGACCTCATCTATGGCCTTCCCCGCGATACCCTGTCGGGATTCCGCGAAAGCCTCGACTACGCCATCGGCCTCCTGCCAAACCACCTGGACATATTCCGTCTGTCCGTGCTTCCCGGGACTGAGTTGGCCGACAGGATGGCGGAGCACGGCCTTGTGGCGGAAAAGGCGGCACCCTACCTCCTGCGCTCGACGCCTAGCTTCCCTTCCGAGGCCCTCGACCGCGCGGAGTCCCTGGCCCAGGCCTGCGACCTCTTCTACACGCGCGGCCGTGCCGTGGCCTGGTTCCTCGCGGCCCTCAAGCCCCTCCGGCTCGGTCCCTCGGCCTTTTTCGAGGACTTCGGTGCCTGGAAGGCGGCCGGAAGGACAAGGTTAGGGAATAGTGGCAGCGAAGGGGAGCCCTCAAGCGCGGGGATTGAGTCGATGCAGCTGGGCTATCTTGGCGAGCGCTACCAGAAGAAGGGCCTCGATGCCCTTCTGCCCGCCCTCGCTGACCTGGTCCACTTCCACGGGGCCTGGGGGCGGGCTCTTGCCGAGGGAAGCAGGACGAGGGTGGAGCTCAGCTATGATCCCGACGAGGTCCTCGGCCCCGAGGCCCTCGATCTTGCCCGTTTCGTGCGGAGGGCGCGCAAGCGCCCCTCCGTCCTCATCGTGTCGCCCAAGCCCGGTGGAGGGGCGCTCGTCGAGACCGGCCCTAGAGGCGGTAGGAGACCCTGAAGGCTTCAGTGCAGCCCGCTGGGGGTTCGCTCAGGCCCTCGAAACCGAGACCGGCATCCTCCGCGCATCGTTCCTTCACCGCGCCCGTGACGAGGATCTCCCAGGCCTTCGCACGGTCCTCCCCGAGCTTGCTCGCGGCGTTCACTTCGGCTCCGTAGACGTCGGCGTCACCGATACGCAGCATCCTGCCGTAGCCCAGTCCCACGCAGAGGAGGACCTTCTCCTCGTCGCTCTTGTCCGCGTCATAGGCCGCGACTGTCCTTTGCATCGCTATCGCGCACTGCAGGGCCTTCCTGGCATTGCGGAAGATGACGAGGAAGCTGTCTCCCTCGACCTTGAGGAGGATCCCGTCGTGGTCCTCAATGACGGGAAGGAGGATGCGCTCGGATTCGTGCATGGTCTGGAGGAAGTGGATGATGCCGAACTCCGCTACCTGGCGGGAGAAGCCCGAGAGGTCGGTGAACATGACGCACCAGTCCTCGCCGAAGAGGTCCCAGATCCTCTCGTCGATCCGCCTCTTGTCCGAACCCGGCTCGAGGCGCTCCCTGATCAGGCGCTGGAGCCTGTCCTCCGATGCCCCGGTCGCGATTTCCCTTCGTCCGCTCATGCCTGCCCCCTCGATTGTCCCTTCGCAGCACTATGCTGTCCTGTCCCGCTCCGGGCAATAGCCGATCGCCAGGCGAGGCAATGAAAAGCGAGGGCCTCGTTGCCCCCGCTTGCTCGCTCCGCAGGCAAGCGCTGTCAGCAACACACGGGGCGTGGATTCTTTATGGCCAGGACCTTCAGAGTCACGCTGCCGGTGTTGGCCATACCGTGCGGCACGTTGCGCGGACTTGGAATCAGGGTCCCGGCTCCCACCTCCACCGTTTCCTCTCCGAGGGTGAAGCTTCCCCTGCCCTCGTACACGAAGAATTCCATGTCCACCTCGGTCGGGTGGGGGGATATCGACCCGCCCGGCTCCACCTCGATGTGGACTATCGATGCCTCGGGGGCATCGTAGAGGAGCCTGCCCCTGGCCCCTCCGTCGTCCTTGACTATCTCACCTGCATCCACGCGGATCGTCTTCATGGCCCTCTCTCTCACAGCCTGGTGGCGAGGCTCTTTCCGTACTCGAAGGCGGAGGCCAGCACACCCGCATCGGGCTCCCAGAGCGCGGCGAAGCCCTCGTCCAGGACCTCGAAGCCGCAATCGCGGAGGGATGCGCCCAGCTGCTTCACCGATTCGCCCGACCAGCCGTAGGTGCCGAAGGAGCCTCCCTTCTTTCCCTTGAACTTGAGGCCCTTCATCTGTTCGACCAGGCCTGCCATGGAATGCAGGATCCCGTGGTTGATCGTGGGCGAGCCGAGGAGGACGGCCTTCGCCTTGAAGACCTCGGTGATTACGTCGTTCTTGTCGGTCTTCGCGACGTTGTGGACCCTGACGTCGGTGGAAGGCGAGGCTTGGGAGACTCCCTTCGCTATCGCCTCCGCGAGGTGGCGCGTCCCGTCCCACATGGAGTCATAGAGGATCGCCACCCTGTCCTCGCGGTAATCGGCCGCCCATTCGGCGTACTGCGTCACGATCTGCAGGGGGTCCTTCCTCCAAATGATCCCGTGGCTCGGGGCGATCACCTCGACCGGAAGGTTCAAGGCGACCACCTCCTTTATCTTCTTCGCGACCAGGGGGGAGAAGGGGGTGAGTATGTTCGCGTAGTACTTCACGCACTCGGCCCAGAGCTCATCCTGGTCGACCTCGTCGTTGAAGAGGAATTCCGAGGCGTAGTGCTGGCCAAAGGCGTCGTTGGGGAAGAGGACTGCCTCGCCTGCGAGGTAGGTGAACATCGAGTCCGGCCAGTGCAGCATCGGCGCCTCGACGAAGACGAGCTGCTTGCCGTTTCCGAGCTCGACCGAATCGCCGGTCTTCACGACCTGGAAGTTCCAGTCCTCGTGGTAATGGCCCTTGAGTGACTTGACAGCGTTGGCGGTGCAGTAGACCGGGAGGCCAGGACGCCGCCTAAGGAGCTCGGGGAGGGAGCCCGAATGGTCCACCTCGGCGTGATTCTGGACTACCAGGTCGATCGAGCCCAAGCCGACCTCGGCCTCGAGGTTGTCGACGAAATCCTTCGCGAAGGGGGCCCAGACCGTGTCTATCAGGGCGGTCTTGCCCTCACGCACGAGGTAGGAGTTGTAGGTGGATCCCCTGTGCGTGGAATACTCGGAACCGTGGAACTTCTTGAGCTCCCAGTCTGTCTTCCCCACCCAATGCACATTGCCCTTCACATGCCGGATCATGTCTTCCCCCTTTGACTCTGCGCCCATGGCCTGATCGTCTTGGGCTCGATGACCTTAAGTATGGCCATGGCGCGGCAGTCTGACCGTAACCGATGTTACCGCTTTTGAGTCTAGCGCGAAAAAGCGGTCCTGGGGAGGACCCGTCGACCCTCTAAGCCCCCTGTGTGGGGGAGATTGAGTCCAGCCTGATCACCATGCCGTCAGCGATGACCTTCTTGCGGAAGGCGAGGAAGTCATCGGCGGGAAGAGGCCTCGAGATGAGGTAGCCCTGGTATCCGGTGCAGCCCATGTCCCAAAGGATCTTCATCGCCTCCAGCTTCTCGACTCCCTCGGCGACCAGGGCCAGGCCAAGGCCCTTCGCTATGGTCACGAGGGACCTGACGATGATCCTGTCATGGCGGTTCGAGTCGAGGTTTTCTATGAACAGGCGGTCGATCTTTATCTCGTCGAGGGGGAAGCGATGGAGGTGGCTCAACGATGAGTAACCGGTACCGAAATCGTCCACAGAGACGCGCACGCCAAGCTTCGAGAAGCGCTTGAGGATGGTCGCCGTCGCTGTCGGGTCCTCGAAAAGGCTGGTCTCGGTGAGCTCGATGGTGATGCGGCTTGGGTCGAGGCCGGTCGAGGCGAGGGCCGAGGCCAGGACCTCGGGTCCGTCCTCGCTCCGGAACTGCCGGGCCGAGAGGTTGATGGAGATGCCCAGGTCGTCCTTGCTCGCCCTTGTCCAGGCGTCCAGCTTTCGGACGCACTGGTAGATGAGCCACTTCCCGAGGGGAAGGATGAGACCGGTCTCCTCCGCGAGGGGGATGAAGGTCGAGGGCATGATCATGCCCTTCTCGGGGTGGATCCAGCGGATGAGGGCTTCGGCCTCGATTCGCTCGACCTTGAGGATGTTGCCTTCCAGGGAAGAGGCGAAGACCTTGGGCTGGAAGTAGAGGATGAACTGCTCCCCTATGCGGTCGAGGGCCGATCGCTCGATCGCCTTTATGATGGAGTTCTGAAGTTCGATCTTCTCCACGGCGCTCTTGAGGAGCTCGGGCCTGAAGAGGATGAAGGCCTTTTTGTTTTCCGTGGCCGTGCCGGCGGCAATGTCCGCGTTGTGGAGCAGGACGGAGCGCTCGCGACCGTGAAGGGGCCAGTACGCGGCTCCAGTGGCCGCCTGGATCACCACGTTGAATCCCGAGAAGATGTGGGGTTCCCCGAGTTTTCCGATCAGGGTGCGGAGGAAGGCGTTGAGGGCCTTGCCGGCGAGCCCTGGAAGGATGAGGACGAACTCGCTTTCCCGGGTGTGGAAGATCCTGTCGTCTGGCCCGAGGAGGCTCTCGATGCGGCAGCCAGTCTGGTAGAGGATCCATTCGCTCACGCTCGACTTGAGGGTCTTTCTGACCACGGTGTAGTTGTCGCCAAGCTGGATGATGAGGACGGTGAAGCTGGCGTCCTTCTGTCGGCCCATCCCCTCGATTGTAGTGTCCAGCTCCAGCTCCAGCCTGAAGTGCGTTGGCAGGCCGGTCTGGGGTTGGACGGATATCTTCCGCTCGAGCTCGGCGACACGGCGCTCGAGCCTAGCGTTGTCCCCCAGCAGCTTTCTGCGCTCATCTGCCCAAGGATCGGCTTGGATTGTCTGCTGCTCTATGGCATTCACCTTTGGGTCGCACCTGTCTTTCAAATTCTTCTAGCGGAAAAGCACACTAAGCGGATCGGCCACCTGCATTCTAGAACTATCGGATTACCGCGAGTCGCCCTCTAGCAGATTCTTGGCAGATTGTACATTTATGAGAGCGGCAGCTCGATCCTGAACACCGCCCCTCCGAATGGAGAGCGGTCGACGGTCAGGGATCCGCGGTGCTTGTTCACGATGATGTCGTAGGATATCGAGAGCCCGAGGCCAGTGCCCTTGCCGGGTTCCTTGGTCGTGAAAAATGGATCGAAGATCCTGAGGCTGAGATCCTCTGGCACCCCAGGCCCGTCGTCGGAGATGGTGCATACGACCTTGCCGTTTTCAAGACGGGTGGAGATCGCGATAGCTCCGGTCTTTGGCCGTTTCTGCGCCTCGATCGCCTGGGCCGCGTTGACGATGAGGTTGAGGATCACCTGGTTTATCTCGCCACCGGTCGCCTCGATGACGGGAATCTCTCCCAGGTCGAGGGCTACCTCGGCGACATATTTCACCTCATTCCTCGCGACGACCAGGCTGCTCTCTATCCCCTTGTTCAGGTCGTAAGGACCCCTGCCCGAGTCGACCTCAGTCCGCGCGAAGTTCTTGAGGTTCTTCACGATCTCCATGATCCGTCGGTAGCCCTCGTCGGAATCCTTGACGAGGGAATCGATCTCGGAAAAGACATAGCCCAGGTCATAGCGGTCGGCGATTCCCGCGAGCGGTTCCGGTGCGCTTGCCTTGGCCTCCTCCCACGCGCTCACGATGGACCTCAGGAATCCGGCGAGGACACCGTGGTTGCTCTTGAGAAAGCCCAGGGGGTTGTTGATCTCGTGCGCTATGCCGGCGGCGAGTTGGCCTATCGAGGCGAGTTTCTCGTGCTGGATGATCATCATCTGAGTGCGCTTGATCCTGGCATTCGCCTCGGCGAGCTCCATGTTCGTCTTCCAGAGCGCGCGCTCCGCGGCGATTCTCTCGGAGATATCCTTGACTATCCCCTGGATCTCGAGGGTGCGGCCCTGGGCATCGCGGACCGCACGGGCAGTCTCGATGCAGAAGATGGGGTCCCTCCCCAGGGGCCTTATTATGAGCTCGTAGTCGTCGACGAAACCCTGGGTCCGTATCCGCTCGAGGAAGAAGTCGCGGTCTTCCCGGTTGTTGACGAAGTTCGAGAATGGCCTGCCAATGATCTCGAACCTGTCGTTCTGCCCGAGGAGCTTCATCCCGGCACCGTTCATCGAGGCGACGATGTCGTCGGCGTTGGTCGTGTAGATCATGTCGAGGGACTCTTCAAAGAAGGCCCGGAGGCGCTCTTCGCTTCTCCTGAGCGCCCTTTCTGCCTCGACCCGGATGAACTCCTCCCGGCTTCGCTCCCTGCGGGTGGACACCAGGGGACTGATCGCTCCTATCACGCCGTCCAGCAGGTCGACCTCGTTCCGGCTGAATGGCCTGTCCGATCGTCCTGCCAGGATGCAACCCAGCTCGGCGCCGCCAGCTGTCAGCATCTTCGCGATGCAATGGGCCGAGGCGAAACCCAGCAGCTCGAAGGCTTCGTTGTGGGAGCCGCAGGCCAGCCTTAGCCGTTCGAGGGGCTCGACCGCAACCAAGTTGATGGCTTGGCCCTCTTTCCCCAAGACCCTCGCCTGCCCTCGTCCATCGAGGACGAAGAGGAGGCCCCCATCGGCGCCGAGGGTGTGAAGGGTTATACGCAAGGCATGCCGATAGGCGTCATCATCGTCTGGGTCGTGGGCGAAGACCCAGGCCACGGCCTGCCTCAGCTCAAGCTCGGCGGTGCGCGAGGCGAGGGCCGTCTCAAGCTCGCTCCGCCAGTTGACGACCCTCGCCACAAGGGCCGAGAAGGACTGGGCAATGAGGCCAACCTCGCCCGGGGCAGTCAATGGAAGCTCGAGCGTGGCTTCGCCAGCGGAGAAGGCGCGGATCGCATCGACGAGCTTGCGCATGGGAAGGGAAATGAGGCGCATGTTAGCCCCGATCAGGAGGAGGGAGAGGGCCGTCGTGAAGAGCCCTGTCGCCGCGGTGACCGCGATGTCAGTCAGGATGGGCCTGTCGGCCTCGATCCTGTCGGCGGCGACCAGGACGCCGAGCCTTATGCCCCCCGGCAGGCTGATGGGCACGGCGCGCACGTAAAGTTCCTGACCGGCCTCGGTCCTTGCGATCACCAGGTTCCCGTCTCTGACCCTGTCAAGATCGCGGAGGGGCAGGGGAAGGAGGCCTGGATGAAAAGTCACGCTGTCCGAGGCGATAAGGACCCTCGATTCGGGATCCAGGACCGCCGACTTAAAGCCGAAGGCGAGATCCACTGAATCGCCACTCAGGTGGGAGAAATAGTCCCTGAGGTCTACCGACATGAGGATGGCCATCGCACGACCCATGGCCAGCTTCATGGGAATTCCCACGACGAGGTCTCCAGAGCTGCCCAGCCCGACCGAAGGTCCATCCCCAATCCAACCGACATCCCTGGAGCGGTAGAAGGGAGCCTCGGAGCTGCTCAGTATGACCCTGCCCGTGGCCATGTCGGCGACCTCGACGTCGCGGATCGGGGAGCCCTGGCCCGTGACATTGCCGAGGTAGGAACCGATCGAATCGGCCAGCTGTCTGTCTTCCTTGGGCCAGCCGCGCAGAGGAGCATCCAGGAGCCTGTCCATTTGAGCGACGGCGAGGAGTAAATCGCCGATTTGGCGGGCGGTGACGAAGCGTTGGCTGAACCAGAAATCGATAAGGTCGCGTTTTGTCTGCGCCGATCTGCGGAGGCCTTCGGTCAGGCGAGAGCCCAGGATCGACCTTCGGCCTTCATACCCAAGCCGGGTGACCCCGTTGTAGGAGATCAGGTAGGACGCGAGGCTCGCGAGCACAAGGATCAGGCCAGTGGCCAGGAGCGTCCTGGTGAAAAGAGGGAGGGCATGCGCGCCGCTTGGCAGGCTCCGGCCTCGCGTCCCGAAAATGCCCTTCATTGCCGCGCGGTGTATCCGGGGATGAAATCGAAAAAGCTGGTGAAGCCGAGGATGTCAAAGATGCTCTTCACGCGATCCGGGATCGCCGCGATGAGGAAGGGCAACTGGAAACCCCGGGCCGCGACAAGCAGTGATGTCAGGGCGCCTACGCCCGTGGACGAAATGTACTTGAGTTCGGTGAGGTCGAGGATGAGGCCACCCAGGACCTTCGCCGCGGGCAGTGCCTCGCCCAGGGCCTTCTGGAAGTCCTGGGAATTGTCGGTATCGAGGTCGCCGATCACCCGAACCACCAGGGCAGGTGGCGAGCTGCTCTCCAGGCTCACCAGTTGGGTCCTCGGATGCCGGGTGCGGAAGGCATCAAGTTCGGGCACGAATCTCTTTTCGGCCCAGCTCACAGCAGTCTCGCGGTCATGATGGCCACATCGTCCTCGAAGTCGCCAACACCGGCCGACTCAAGGGCCGCCTCGAGGATCCGCTTGTGGAATTCCGGTCCGTAGGGGTTGGCCGCGAGGATTTCGGAGAGCCTGACCGGATCCTTCGCCTTGGCCTTGGCGCCAGGCTCGACGAGGCCGTCGGTGAAGGCGAAGATGACATCGCCGGGCAAGATGGTCTCCGTCTTCTCCGTGTATATCACGGAGTCCGCGAAGCCAAGGCCAGAGCCCGATACCGGCAGCTCCCGGGGGATACCATTGCTGATTATGAAGGGATGATCCTGTCCAGCGTTGGAGTAGGTGAAGGTCATGCCCTTGAGATCGATGACCCCGGCCAGGAAGGTGATTATCAGGCCCGAGGTCCGCCTTAGCTCGAAATTCATCCGGTCGTTCAGCCAGCCGAGGAAGGCGGCAGGGGAGAACCTCTTGTTCTGGAGGGTGCGGATGTATTCAGGATAGATGACGGCCTTGAGGATTCCGGTGATGAAGGCCGCCTTCACCCCGTGCCCGGCGACATCCCCGAGAAGCATGAGGTATCGGCCCGGAAGGAGGGACACCACGTCATAGTAGTCCCCCCCGCAATACAGGCCCGGAACAGGTCTGTAGCTTGTGCGGAATTCTATGCCCTCGGTCGTGGTGAGGCTGGGGCGAAGGATGGCCCGCTGCATCTCTCCGGCCCAGCGGAGTTCCTCCTCCATCGTCCTAGAACGCGTCTCGTCCTGCCTGCGCAGGCGGAAAAGGGCTATGGCCTTGTCGAGTTCGGCCCTGAGATAGTCTGGTTCCCAGGGCTTGAGGATGTAGGAGAAGATGCCGGCCCTGACTGCCTTCATCACCTCCTCCGTCTCGGAAAACCCAGTAAGGAGTATGGAGATGATGTCGGGCCATTTTTCCTTGGCGAGGAGAAGGAAATCCGAGCCCTTCATCTCGGGCATCCTGAGGTCCGAGACTATGAGGCAGATCTCCGGGGCATTCGCCTCGAGAATCGCCAGACCCTCTCTCGCCGATGGGGCGATGAGGATCGTGAGGCCATTATCACGCGACCAGTCGTGGAGCTCGCGTTTGAGGGAGTTTAGAATCCCGATCTCGTCGTCCACGAAGAGGAGGCTGTTTGCCTTCGCTGACTGATCTTCCATCACCTTAATAGTATGTGCCATCCCGCCACATGCAATCCCCGCGGGAGGGAAAGCGGAAACCGGATCGGTCGCGTTGACACGCTTCGGCATGGGCGGCCATGATGCAGCCATGCCCAGACGCAATTTTCTCCTTACTCTCGCGTATGAGGGCGCGGATTTTCTTGGCTGGCAAAGGCTTCCGGGAAAGGGAAGGAGCGTCCAGGGCGAGGTCGAGGCAGCCCTTGCCAGAATCCTCGGCGAAAGCGTGGAGATCACGGGCGCGGGAAGGACAGATGCGGGTGTCCATGCGGAAGGACAGGCCGCTAGTTTCCACTCGAGGACTCCCCTGTCTCCCGGAGCCCTGTGCGAGCTTCTTGCGAAGGAGTTGCCAGCCGATATCGCCTGCCGTTCCTGCCGCGAAGTAGACCCGCGTTTCCATGCGCGCTTTCGCGCGAAGGCCAAGGTCTATCGTTACAGGCTCCATGTCGCCTGGGAGCCCGATCCATCGGTGCGCGGCCGCAGTTTCCACGTTCGCGGCAAGCTCGATCTCGAGGCGATGAGGCGGACAGCCGCCGTCATGGTCGGAGAGCACGACTTCCGGGCTTTTTCGAACTCAGGCGGCGGCGAGACCTCGAGGTCTCTCACCGAAGTCAGGATCGAGAGCTCAGGGGATTTCGTCGACATGTATTTCCTCGCCCCGGGCTTCCTTACCAACCAGGTGAGGATCATGGCTGCTGTCCTTCTCGAGGCGGGCCAGGGCAAGCTCGGGCCAGAAGAAGTGAGCCGGCTTCTCGCTGCCAGGGTCAGGAGCCAGGCGCCGGGCATGCTGGGCGCCTTCGGGCTCTGCCTCATGGAGGTCCGCTACTAGCTGATCGCGACCCCTATGAGTCGTCCGACCCCATAGGTGCAGGCAGCCGCGGCGATGCCGATCGCCACCTGCCTCAGGCCCTGGACCACTGGCTTCTTGCCCGTCATGAGGGTCGTGATGGCCCCGATCCCGAAGAGGCCAAGGGCGCTCGCGAGGGAGCTTGTTGCGATGCCGGCCATCCCCGAAAGAAAGAGGTAGGGCACAACCGGGATGGCGGCCCCAAGGGCGAAGAGGCCGAAAGAAGTGAAGGCGGCTTCCCAGGCCGAGCCCCCGAGCTCAGAACGGTCGATCGCGAGTTCCTCCCGGACGAGGGTATCGAGCGCAGCCTCTCCGCCCTTGCCGATGATGCCGCGTGCAATCTTCTGGGCCTGCTCGGCGTCCACACCCTTGGCCATGTAGATGAGGGCGAGTTCCTCGGCCTCTTCCTCGGGATTGTCGGCGAGCTCCTCCCTCTCGACCTCGACCTGGTGCTCGTAGAGCTCGCGCGAGCTCTGCACCGAGATCCACTCTCCCAGGGCCATCGACAGGGCGCCGGCAAGGAGGCCCGCGATCCCTGTGAGGAGGATCTCGCGTTTCCCCACCCCGGCGCCCGCTACTCCCATTACCAGGCTGTAGACCGAGAGCAGGCCGTCATTGGCTCCCAGGGTTCCGGCCCTGAGGGCATTCCCACCAGAGCGATGTCGCCCCTCGAATCTGGCCACATCACCGCCAGCCATGCCGCTGGCTGCGCCTGCCATGAGGCTGAAGACCCTGGCGTGGGACTTCTCATCGCCGACCAAGGACTCGGCGCCCGGCTCGGAATCGTAGCTTCCCGCGGCATTCCGTTCGGTCGCGGCCAGGGCACTGATGACGGACGAGGGTCCAAAGCGGTCGCCGATGCCGGCCGAGAGCCTGGTCCTGAAGCCCGGCCTGAAGATGCCGACCGCCGCCCCGGCCTCGACAAGCTTGGCTTCCCAGAAGGCGGCGTGGCGGGTCTCGGTCTCGGCGAGGCGGGAATAGATCGAGGCTATGTTTTCGTTGGGCTCGGCCGCGGCGAGCCTGCCATAGAGGTATGCAGCCTCTCGTTCTTCCTTGAGATGGGCCTTCGCACGGGCGATGTCGGTCTTCACCATGTTGTCAGGGCTCCTTCGCCTAGGATGAGAGGATGCCGTCGGCCGCCCGCATGCCCGAGGCCCAGGCCGCGGTGATCCCTCTGCTCGTTCCCGCCCCGTCCCCGACCAGGTAGAGTCCCGGGGCCGCGCGGAAGTTTGCATCCATGAAGACCGGTCGGTTGGCGTAGAGCTTGATCTCGGGATAGTACATAATGGTGCTCGGGTGTAGGAGGCCCGGGACTATGGTGTCGAGGAGCTTCATCGCGTTCCAGAGGGCGCGCATTACCTTGGCCGGCGCCACCAGGCCTATGTCGCCGGGAGTGGCCGAGGGAAGGGTCGGCTCGAAGTCGTAGAGATCCCCCGAGAAGGCCTCCCGGGTGGAGCGCTTGCCGAGCCTGAAATCGCCTATCCTCTGCATTATGGGCCTGCCCCCGCCAAGGAGGGCAGCCTGGATGCCCAGCATGCGCGCATAGGCCTGGCCCGAGGCCAGGGGCTCCGTGAGGGTGACGGTCTTGAGGAGGGCGAAATTGACGAGGCCGTTCGGAGGCCTGGATCCCGACCAGGAATGCCCGTTTACGCTGTACCAGACGCCACCGTCCCTGTCCTCGTATTTCTCCTGCACCACGTAGGCGGCCCGGGAATTGGTGCAGAAGGTCCTGGTCTTCTTGGGGAAGAGGAACTTGGGATCGTAGTAGTCTCGCACGATTGGGTATCGTTCCTCGCCGGTCTCGATCCGTATCCCGACGTCCACGATGTTGTCGGTGAACTCGACAGCCGCCGCCGCCATCAGTTCCTGGAGGAAGGCGAATCCTCCCCTTCCCGGGGCTATGACGAGGTTGCGGTACCTAAGCTCCCTGCGGTCGGTACGGAGGACACGCGCGCCTGAGTCGAGTGAGAGGGCGCGCTCGCCAAGGGAGAGAGACGCGCCGAGTTCCCCGAGCCTTTGCATGAGCCGCTTGATCAGCTCGAGGCCGCCATCGGTGCCCAGGTGGGCCTGTCTGATTTCGAGGAGAGCCACGCCAATCTTCTCGGCGCGCCTCGCATACACCTCGATGTTGCGCTTCTCCATGATCTTGGGAGCGAGGAAGGCCTCGACGCGGCCGAGGTAGGCTCCCGCCTCCCGGCTTGTCCAGCAGAGCTCGGGAAAGCCGATGGGCCAGGTGAAGTTCATCTTACAGTCGTTCCGCAGGCCGCCTGAGGAGAAATCGTTCTTGTCGAGCATGAGCACGCTCGTTCCTGGCCTTCGGCCGAGGAGCTCGAAGGCGGCGCCGAGCCCAGCGGGACCGGAGCCGATTATGACGACGTCGTAGCTTTCCACGGTAAGGGAGGATACCTGATCCTCCCTGCGGCGCCAAGGAGTCCCCGCAGCTCCTTTGGAGGCCGGCTCCTTGTGCCCCCGCGCGGGCGGGATTATAGTTGGCCGCCCGGCAGGCTCTGTGAGCCGCAGGGGAAGGGGGGAGCCTCGATGGCATCGATAGGGCTCGCGTTGTGCGCAATAGGGATCTGGAGCAGCCTCGCCCTCCTCGGCACCAAGGTGGCCCACCTGCCGCCCCTGTTCTCCGTGGGGGTGGCGCTTTGCGTCGGGGGCCTCGCGGGGGCCTTCCGGGCCCGCGACTGGAAACTACCCCTTCTGACCTTCGCGATCGGGGTGGGCGGCATCTTCGGATACCACTTCCTCCTCTTCACGGCCTTCCGCGCGGCGCCAGCGGTCGAGGCCAACCTCCTCAACTACCTGTGGCCACTTCTCATCGTTGTTCTGAGCCCTATTTTCCTCCCCGGCATGAGGCTGGGAGCCAGGCACATCGCCGGGGCCCTCCTGGGTCTCTCGGGGGCCTTCATCATCGTCTCTGGCGGCAGGCTCTCTCCCGATCTCTCGCATCTGGGCGGCTATCTTCTGGCCGCAGCCGCGGCCTTCGTCTGGGCCAGCTATTCCCTGCTGACAAAGCGGGTGGCCCCCTTCCCCACGGGAGCGGTGGGGGGATTCTGCCTGGCCTCGGGTATGCTTTCCCTGGCCTGTTTCGGCCTTGGGAACCTGGCTTCACCGATCCCCCTCAACCTGTTCCCGGCCGACTGGCTCTTTCTCGCGCTCCTTGGCCTTGGACCGATGGGGGCGGCCTTCTATGCATGGGACGCCTCGATCAAACGCGGAGATCCACGGGTGATCGGATCCCTCGCCTACATTACGCCCCTCTTGTCCACGCTGAACCTGGTGGTCCTCGGCGGCAAGCCCTTCACCACCGCGGCCGGTCTCGCGATGGGGCTCATCATCTCAGGCGCCGCGATCGGATCGAGCGGGGGATGGAAGGCGAGGGGCGGGGCCTCGGGGCGCCGGCCCCCCGCCTAGGATCGAGGGCTTTACTCCACCGTGACGCTCTTCGCGAGGTTCCTCGGCTGGTCGACATCGCAGCCACGGAGCACCGCAATGTGGTAGGCAAGGAGCTGGAGGGGGAGGACGGTCAGGACCGGGCTGAGGAGCCAGGGACACTCGGGCACGTAAAGCACGTGGTCGGCCTTCTCCGCTATTAGCCCGTCGCCGTCGGTCGCGACGGCGATCACGTAGCCCCCGCGGGCCTTGGCCTGCTCTACCTGGCTCAGCATCTTGTCATACCACTGGTCCTTGGTAGCGATGACGAGGACGGGCATGTCCTTTTCGACCAGGGCGATCGGACCGTGCTTCATCTCTCCTGCGGGGTAGCCCTCGGCATGGATGTAGGAGATCTCCTTGAGCTTTAGCGCGCCTTCGTAGGCGATGGGCATGTTGATCCCCCGTCCCAGATAGAGGCAGTGGGAGGTGTCGCGCATCTTGCGCGCGAGAACCTCAATGAGGCCCTCCCGCTCGAGTATGCGTCCGACCAGGTCCGGAATCCTCGCGAGGTCCTGGGCGAGTTCGCGAAGCCGCCCGGGGTCGAGTATCCCGCGAAGCTCTCCGAGCCTCATGGCAAGCAGGTAGAGGTCGATGAGGGGAGCGGTGAATGCCTTGGTCGAGGCGACGCCGATCTCTGGTCCTGACTGCATGGTGATCCATCCCATGGACGAGCGCATTAGCTGGGAGCCTATGACATTGACGATGCTCCAGAGGATTGCGCCCTTCTTGCGCGCCTCTTCCATGGCTGCGAGGGTGTCTGCCGTCTCGCCCGACTGGCTGATGGCGAGCACCACGGTGTTCTCGTCGACGAGGGGGTCGCGGTAGCGGAATTCGGAGGCGATGTCGACCTCGACAGGGAGACGCGCAAGGCTTTCGATCATCATCTTCCCGACCATCCCCGCGTGGGCTGCGGTCCCGCAGGCGACGATGACAATCTTCTTTATCCGCTTCGCGAGGGCCTCGTCGAGGTGAAGGTCGGCCAGGGACACCTGCCCGGTCTGGAAGTCCACCCGGCCGCCGATCGTGTCGGTGAGGGAGCGGACCTGCTCGTGGATCTCCTTCTGCATGAAGTGGCGATACTCGCCCTTCTCGGCGGCCACGAGGTCCCATGCGATCGAATGGATCTCGGGTTGGACAACTGCCCCGTCCAGGGTGCCGAAGGCCGCGCCCTCGCTTGTCACTATCGCCATCCATCCCGATTCGAGGAAGGCCATCCGCCTCGTATGCTCGAGGATGGCCGGCACATCCGAGGCGATGAAGGTCTCTCCCTCTCCCAGGCCCACTGCCACGCCGCCGGCGTTCCCGATCCTGGCCACCGCGATCTTGCCCGGATCCCGTGGAGACATGGCCACGACGACATTCGATCCCTTGAGGCGGGACAGGGTCTTCCGCATTGCCTGCTCGAGCGGGAGGCCTCCGGACATGAAGCGCTCGATGAGGTTCGCGATCACCTCGGTGTCCGTGTCCGACTTGAACTTCGCTCCCTCGGCGGAAAGCTCGGCCTTGAGGGCGACGAAGTTCTCCACGATCCCGTTCTGGACCACGACGACGAGGCCCCCGTCGCTCAGGTGGGGGTGGGCGTTGCGCTCAGACGGCGCTCCGTGGGTCGCCCATCGTGTATGTCCTATGCCTGTGCATCCTGCTATCGGCTCGCGCTCGCAGAGCGAGGCGAGGTTGCGCAGTTTCCCCACGTCCCGCCGGATATCGATGCCGCCGCCGTTCATCGCAGCGAGCCCGGCGGAGTCGTATCCGCGGTACTCAAGCCGTTTGAGCCCCTCGAGAATGACCGGCGCCGCCTGGCGCGGGCCGACATAGCCCACAATTCCACACATGGTTTATACCCTCCCATATCGGTCCGGAAAGAGCCGCTTTAGGATGGCTCGCCGTCCCGGAGCGTAAGCTCCGGGATGGTTCGAGCAGCGACATTTTCCGTGCGAGCCATGCCCCTCCTTTTGTCCGCTCGGTTACCCGCGCGGCCTTGTGGAGGGACTTATGTTGGAAGGGGTGGATGGTCGGGCGTGGCGCGCCCGGAGGGCTTCCGCTGAACTCTCGATTTTCCGCGCCCATGTGTCCGGGCGCGTATTCCCGCCCTGCGGCGGGAAACCCTCTGCCTCGTCACCTGCGAGCCGGGAGGCACAGGAATCCCGGCTCGCATCGCAGTTTCGCTCCGACGCCTAGTCGAGCGAAACTGGACGAACTGCGGATCCATGGACCTTCACGAACCGCCCGCGATTTCGTCTTGCATTCTGCCTCTCACGAAATCGGCGGCTTCCCGGCAGCTGCCCGGGAAGGGTCATGCGCTATTTCCCCCCGTATTCCTGTCCTTGATCCTCCTTGGGGGCCGCACTTGCGGCCGCACACCAGCATACCGGCAATCCCGGGGAAATTCCACTGGAGAGGCGCCTGGGGCCAAAATGATCTATACTCCTCAAGCGATGGAGGATCACGATGACGAAGACCACGATCATCGAGGGCGTTTCTGTCGTGGACGTCCCCGAGGTCGGCCTCTCTGTGCTCTGCGGCTGTCCCGAGAACATCGTGAAGTACCTGGTGAAGGCGGCCGTGATCCGCCAGGCCGAGCGGGACGGCTCCAGGTACGAGACCGGGCCGAACGCGATACTCCTCGGCGAGGTCCCCGTCCAGAACGGGCGTTTCAGGAACCTCGCGGAATTCCCGATCCTCCAGATGCTGTACAGACAGGGCATGATCGTCCCCGCCCACCCGAACAACACCGGGGCAAGGCCCATGCTGATCGGGCTCAAGGCGCAGATCGAAGCCCAGGCCGCGTACATCTATGTCGGCAACTACGGCCTCGACCCCGACGAGGTCCTGGCCACAGGCATGAGGAGCTTCAAGGCCGCCGAACTCGAGAGGATGAAGCTCAAGTTCGCCTTCGGCCGCCGCAAGAGGACGGGGGAACTCCTCGATTTGCGCGTTATCGACCGGGACAGTCTCCCGCTTCGCGGAGCCCTGAGCCTGCACCGCAGCGGAGTCAACCAATATGAGTTCGTGCTGGGCCAGGAGTCCATCGCCGTCAGCCTTGACACCACGGCCTTCTCCGTCACGCCAGCTCCCTACTCCCTCCCGCGGCGCCTTGCGAGCCTCGAGGACTTTGCCGTGGTCCACATCGGAGAGGGCGACGGCTGGGATCCGCTTCGGCCCTGCATGGGGAGCGTGGTCATCCACCGGGGCGAGGCCTGGCTGGTCGACGCCGGACCGGACATAGAGGAGAGCCTCGATGCGATCGGGATCGGGGTTGGCGGGCTATCAGGGGTGTTCCAGACCCATGCCCATGACGACCACTTCATCGGGATAACCGCCCTGTTCCGGGCCGACAGGAGGCTGCGCTATTTCGCCCTTCCCTGCGTACGCGCCTCGGCCACGAAGAAGCTCTGCGCCCTCACCGGGCTGCGGGAGGCGGATTTCTCCCGATACTTCGAGGTGCACGACCTCAAAGAGGGGAGCTGGAACGATGTCGATGGCATGGAGGTGATGCCAATCCTCTCGCCCCATCCGGTTGAGAATTCCATCATGCGCTTCCGCTCCGGCAAGGGAAGGCAGGCGCTGACCTATGCCCACTACGCCGATCTCACCTCGTTCAGGGTCATCGACTCGATGACGACAGCCGATGCCTCGGTGCCGGGCCTGCGCCCCTCCGCGGCGAGAAGATTCAAGTCGGAATACCTCGAACCCTTCGAGGCGAAGAAGATCGACGCGGGCGGGGGCATGATCCACGGCGAGGTTGAGGATTTCGCCAAGGACGCCTCGGGCACGCTATTCGTCAGCCACACGAGCGGCCCGGTCAGCCCCTCGGTGGGCAGGGTTGCCGCCTTCGGGGAGCTTACCATCCTCAAGGTCGCAAGCCTCGACTACCTCGCCCGGCGGGCGGAATCCCTCCTCAGGCGGGCCTTTGCCTCCAACTGGGGAGAGGAGCTTGCCCTATTGTCCCGGGACGAGCCGACGCGCTTCGAGGACGGTGCCGTCCTCATTAGGGAGGGCGCCTCTGTCGACTCAGTCCACCTCCTGCTCCATGGGGTCGTCGAGGCCGTGGACCGCGCGGGCCGGCGCACGAGGACCTCCTCTCCGGGTTCCATCCTCGGTGGGGTCGAGTGCGTGCATCGCGTCCCCGCTTCCGCGGGCTACACCGCCTTTGGCGCCGTCATCACCACGATGATCCCTGCGATGAGCTACCGGGGCCTGGTGTCAGGCCGACCCGACCATTGGGCGGTCGAGGCCCGCCACGACATCGTCTCCTTCTTCCGGAGGCTGCCCCTATTCCTCGAGATTGGCTCCCTCGACGTCCTCGACGAACTCGCTGACGGCGTTGAGCTCATGAAGCATGAGGACGGGGACAGGCTGTCCTTCGATGAGCCCGCGGGCATCACCATCATCGCACAGGGCAAGGGCTCGATGCGCTACATGGGGAAGCAGATGGTGCGCCTTGGCGTCGGGGACTTCTGTGGGGAGGAAGCGATCGTGGGCGAGGGCAGGAGGCTTTTCGACTCCAGCTCCGAAGGCAACTCGATCGCGTACTTCATTCCCGCCCCCCTCGTCGAGGACAAGCCAGCCTTGCTCTGGGGCCTCCGCGAGGCCTATGGAAGACGGATGGCCGAGATCAGGGGGGATTTCGATCTGGCCTAAAGGGCGGACGGGCTGCCTCGAGGCCTGAGGTGGGAGCCTTCAGACGCCCCGCCGCGCGCTTATTTCCTGAAGCTCCTGAGGTTTTCCTTGGTGACCATCTGGTAGGGAATCCAAACATACTTGCCGTCGGCGATCTCCCAGCCGGTCTTGGAGATGTCGGCCCTGGTCGCGAGTGCGTAGGCGAGGTCGAAGGTCGCCTTGCCCTGGTTGTCTGCGTCGTTGAGGACGGTGCCGAGAAGGCTGCCCTGTTCGAGGGCATCGAGCGCGGGTGCGGTGGCGTCCACGCCGACGATGGGCACGAAGCTCCTGTGGTCCTTGAAGAAGCCGGCGGCCCGGAAGGCCTCGATGGCGCCGAGGGCCATGTCGTCGTTGTTGCACAGGACGGCCTCGATCCTGTCGCCGAATTTCCCGATGAAGGCGGCCATCTTCTCCTGGCCCTTCGCGCGGTCCCACATCGCGGTGTCCTCGGCGAGCTTTTCCACCTTTATCCCCGCGGCGTCGATGGCCTTCATGCTGAACTCGGTGCGGAGGAGGGCATCCTGGTGGCCCGGCTCGCCGGTGAGCATGATGAACTGCATCTTGCCGTCCCTGTTCTTGTCGGCGGCGGGATTGGCCTTCCACCAGTCGGCGAGGAGCTGGCCCTGCATGGTGCCCGACTGCTCGGCCTTGGCGCCGACGTAATAGACCTTGTCCCACTTCTTCATGTCTTCGGGCAGGGGCTCGCGGTTGAAGAATACCACGGGCACGTTCCTGGCCTTGGCCTTGTCTATGATGACGCCGGCCGCGGTGCGGTCGACGGGGTTGATCGCGAGGGCCTTCACCTTCTGGGAAAGGAATGTGTCTATCTGGTCGTTTTGGGCGCCCTGCTGGTTCTGGCTGTCGACTATGTAAAGCTCGGCCTTGGCGGATGCATTGGACTCTATCGCGAGTCGAACCGAGGAAATGAAGGTGTCGTCGAACTTGTAGATCGCCACGCCGATCCTGGTCTTGCCGCCCGAACTGCCCGCGCAGCCAGCAAAAAGGACGGCGGCGACTATGAGAGCGAATGGTAGCTTCTTCATTCTCAATCCTTCATAAGTACATTCGCGCATGGCCTTCGCGCCGGGCTATTCCCGCGCGTGCGGGATATTACCGGCAATGCGCCAATATGTCCATACTTTTGGGATCTTGGCACACGAGCGCATTGACGTCATCGTTCGAGAAATACATGGCCACCTGCCACTGGCTGCGACCGCGGCTTTGGTATTTGCACCGGAGGGATCGGGAGAGCATAATTGGTCTCATGGACAAGTACCTATCCCTTTTTGCCGACATGGCCGACGCCGAGTTCAGCGGCGATTCCTTCAACGGGCCTTCCCTGATGGCAAGTCTCGAGAGCCTCACTCCGGGAATGGCAATATATGACCGTACCCACGAGGGCTATAGCGCCTGGGAGATTGCCCTCCATGTCGCCTACTACAAGCACTTCATCGCGAAGGCCCTCGACCCCTCGATCGAGGCCTACCCCCTGCCCAAGGGTCCTTCCGGCTTCGCGGTGGTCACCGATGCGAGTCCTGAAGCCTGGCGGCGGGTCCTCGATTACCTGCGCGAAATCCATGGGCGGGCCATGGGCCTCATCCGCGCCGCGCCGTGGCCGAAGTTCGAGGAGGAGACTCCGCGCTGGGGAGTGCCCATCGGCAAGGCCGTGGCCTGGTTCTTCGGCCATGATGCCTACCATGCCGCCCAGTTGCGCAGCATGGGGGTTCCGGGCCTGAAGGAAGCCAAGGAAGGGTGAGGATATTGAAATGCTGACCTCGAAGCATGATGCTTCATGGCTGGGAGGAGCATAGGTGGGCAGGGGAAAAAAGATCGTCGACACGAGCGTTGTCGTCGAGGCGGCGGTCGCCCTCATCGAGACAAGCGGCTTCGACGAGTTCTCGACCAGGCGCCTGGCGGCCGAGCTTCGCATCTCCGCGATGACCCTTTATAACTACTACGACAATCGCGATGCGATATTGAAGGAGACCGTCCTTCGCGGCTTCCAGATATTCTGGGAAGGGCTGCCTGAAAAGATCGACCGGTGCTACGATGCCTGTGCGAACCCATTGCGGGTCTACTCAGTCCTGGCCGAACACCTCATCGAGTTCGCCCTCGCGCGGCCAAACCTCTACCGCTTCCTGTTCTGGGCCGATCTTGGAGCCCTCATGCGCGACGAGACTATCCTCCTGCGTTACCGGGAGGCCTTCACGGGGGTGATCGACAGGATCGAGGACAAGGCGGCGATCAAGGAGATCGGCGACGACGTCTATCTCTTCGAGGTCCTGATCAATGCCCTTGCGATGAACGTCCTCGCCGGGCGCTCGGGCATGTCGCCTGAGCGCTACAGGGTACTCGCGGCCGAGGGCTACGACAGGCTCCTTGGCCGGCACGAGGCCGCGATGCGCGGTGCCTAGGGCTGCCGCGGCGAAGCCGACCGAGAAGCATCCTCTACCCTGAACTTCCCGGCCGCTGCGAGCACCTCGCCTATGTGCTCGCCGTTGCGCTCGGCAAGGCCGGCCACGCGGCGCACCGCGTCGTCGATCTCTCCGGCGCCCTTGGCGATCTCACCCATGCCTGCCCTTATCTCCTCCGTGAGCCCGAGCAGCCCCTCCATCTCCTGGAGCACGGCCTTGCCACCCGAGGTCATCTGGCCGGCTCCCTCGCGGATCTCCCGGGTCGAGGTGTTCATGCGCTCCAGGGATTCGAGCACCCGGGAAGAACCGGTTCCCTGCTCCTCCATGGCACTTTCGATCTCCCGGCGCAGGCCGTCGAGGGAACGGATGAGGCTGAGGATCGTGGAGAACTCCTGTTCGGCCCCGGTCGAGGAACCGACCATCGCGTCGATGGTGGACTTGATTGACCTGAGCTCCTTGGCCGTCGCCTTCGCCCGGCCACCTGACATCTCGGCGAGCTTGCGAATCTCGTCCGCGACCACCGAGAAACCGCGGCCGGCGTCCCCGGCGTGGGCCGCTTCGATGGCGGCGTTCATCGCGAGGAGGTTGGTCTGCGAGGCAATGCCTGCAATGACCTGGTTGGTCTCCATGAGGCTCTCAGACTGCGCCGCGATCTCCCGTATCCGGACATTCAGGCCGCTCAGGGCGCCCCGCCCGGACTCTGAGGCGGACAGAAGGGTCTCGAAGCTGCTTCCGAGCCGCTCGACCGTCCTCGCCACCGAGGCGATGTTGGCGACCATCTCTTCCACGGCCGACGAGGAATCGGCGATCCCCGCCGCCTGTTCCTCGATCCTCGACTCGAGGGCGCCGATCGTCGAGGAGATACCCTCCACCTCGCCGGTCGATTCCGAGACGCTCGAGGCCTGGCTCAAGACTCTCTCGTTCACGCTCCTCGCGCTCGCGGCGATCTGGGCCACGGCCGCGGCCGTCTCCTCCATGCTCTGAGTCAGTTCGTCGCCCGTGGACTCGAGGGCCCCCCCGGCTGCCCTGATCGAGACGACGATGTCCTGGAGCTTTTCCATGAAGGCGTTGAAGTTGCGGGCCATGCGGGATATCTCGTCGCTGCCGAGGGCGGGCATGCGGTGGGAGAGGTCTCCCTCACCCAGGGCAATGTCGGCGAGGAGGTCGGCGGTGCGTCGTATGGGCCGCACGACGGCGGCGGCCAGGAAGAACACGATGGCGAAGACGAGGGCCAGGGTCAGGGCTCCGATCGCGGCCATGAAGGTCAGGATGCCCGACTGCTTCGCGAGGACGCTGGAGAGGGGGACCGAGATCGCGAGGGCCCAGGCCTTGTCCGACTGCCCGATCCTGACAGGGCTGATCGTCACGAGGACCTTGGATCCCCTTTCCCCGGAATCGGAGATGAAGGTGAGGGGATTGCCATCGCTGACGGCCCTGATGACCTCTTCCATGCGGTCGCCGATCAGGGCCGCTTCCGTCTCGCGGAGGGACCGTCCGATGCGGTCCTTGTCGGCGTGGGCTACGATGAGTGTCTCGTTTGAAAAGAGCGCAGCCTGGCCAGTGCCCATGGGGCGGGCCTCGGAAACGAGGGCCTGGACAGCCGACAGGGGAAGATCGACTGCAACCGCTCCCTTGAACTCGTCACCGGCGAGGATCGGCGCGAAGCAGACTGCGACAAAGGAGGTGCCGGCTGCCGTAGCCAGGTTGAGGGGCTCGGTGACGCCCGGATTCTTGAGACCGCGGGCCCTCAAGTACCAGCTCACTTGGTCCTGGTCGGGTGTGGCCTCGATGGCGGGCTTCCCCGATGAGTCCCGGTAGAACCTTGCGCCAAATCGGCCGACGCGGTCCGAATCGGGTCGCTTCTCCGCGTAGGAGGGATCGGCGCCGTCGAAGGCCCCGGCCTCGAAGGCCGCCTCGATGCCGAAGAAACCAGGCTCGGAGGCGAGGATGGCCGAGAGCGCCTTGTCGGCGAGGTCGCGGCCGTCCTTCGGCCTGCCCTTGAGGGCTGAGAGGGCGGCGCCTGCAGTGCGGGCGCTCTGGATTCCCTCCTCAAGCTTCGCGCCCACCTTGCTGCCGAGCTCTGCCGAGATGTTCGCGGTCTGCTTATAGGCGAAATCGGTCGTCACTCCTGATATCTGCGTGTAGATGATGAAGATCAGGAAGGGAAAAACCAGTGCCAGAAGGCCGAATATCGGGATGAGGAGTTTTGTCCGGATAGAGTAGTTGCGGAACATGCGGATCTCCAGATCTGGGAGAATTTATTCATTATATCAATTTTCGCAAATATTTCAATCAGGAGTCTAATCATCCATATAGAGGCGAGGGACCCGAGAGCTCACCATGCAAGTCAGCTCATAGGGTATGGTCCCCATAATTTCGCAGAGCAGCTCAGCGGCGATGCCCCTGCCCCCCCGCGACCCGAAAAGCAGGACCTCGTCCCCCTCTTCAGCCCCAGCCCCCTGGCCAAGGTCCACCATGATCTGGTCCATGCATACCCTGCCTACGACAGGGTATGCCACGTCGCCGATGAGGACCTTGCTCCGGTTGGAGAGGGAGCGGCTGTATCCGTCCCCATAGCCGATTGGTATTGTCGCGATCCGCGTCTGGGCAGGGGCGATCCAGGTCCTTCCGTAGCTCACCCCAGCGGCCTTGCGGATCTCCTTCACGAAGGCGATCCTCGACACAAGACGCATGACCGGCTCGAAGCCCACGCGAGCGAGTGGAGAAGGCTCGTATCCGTAGAGCATGATGCCGGGGCGGACCATTGAAAAGCGGCTTTCCGGCAGGTTCACGAGGCCGGCGGAATTCGCCATATGGACAAGGGGAGGAGTCCTGCCACTCGATTCAAGGATGGCTAGAGCGGCGCGGAAATGGTCAAGCTGCACCCTGGCGAAATCGAGGTCGTCGTCGGCCGTGGCGAAGTGCGAAAAGACCCCCGCGATCTCTAGGCCCGGCAGGCCGAAGACCTCGTTGAAGAATGCCTCGCAGGAATACCAGTGCTCGCCGATGCGCTCCATGCCCGTGTCTATCTTGAGGTGGACACGGGCGGGCCTTTTCGCTGCAAGGGCAGCCGCAGAGATGGCCCTGGCCATCTCCGCCGAGGGAATGCTCAGCTCCAGGCCGTATTCGAGGAAACGCGGGATCTGGGCCTTGGCCGCCGCCCCGAAAACGAGTATCGGCACCGCGATCCCGGCCTGCCTCAGGCAGATGCCCTCCTCGAGGTAGGCGACCCCGAGGTAGTCGGCGCCCTCCGCGCAGAGCTCGCGGGCGACCCTGACGATGCCGTGGCCATAGGCGTTCGCCTTCACGACGGCCATAACCTTTATCCCCGGGCCGGCGAGGTGGCGGGCCCGGGCGAAGTTCCTGCGGAGGGCGCCGAGGCGTATCTCGGCGCGGGTCGGCCGTTCGGAATCGGGGGGGAGGCAGCTCTCCATTGGGGTGGAATGATACACCGGCTCCATCGCGGGAGCAATCCAAAGCTTTGGCTACTAGTGCGGGTGGTGGAGCAGCTGCCTCGCCCTCTCGGCAGCCTTCACCACGGCGTTTATGAGGGTGACGCGCAGTCTCCCTGCCTCAAGCTCGAGTATGCCGTCGATGGTGACCCCTGCGGGGGTGGTCACCTGGTCCTTCAGCTTCGCCGGGTGCTCCCCCGTCACAAGCACGTTGCGCGCCGCACCGAGGACGGTCTGGGCCGCGAGTTCGGTCGCGACATCGCGGGGGAGTCCGAGCTTGAGCCCCCCGTCCGCGAGGGACTCGATGATGATGTACACATAGGCCGGGCCCGAACCCGAGAGGCCGGTGACCGCGTCCATGTGCTGCTCCTCGAGGACCAGGGCCCTGCCCAGGGCCCGGAAGATCGAGGTCGCCCACTCGAGCCGCTCGGGACCCACCGAGCTTCCGGGTGACAGGACGGTCATGCCTTCGCCGATCGCCACCGCCATGTTGGGCATCGTCCTGATGATGGGGAGGCCCTTCGGAGCCCTGGACTCGATGAGGTCGAGACTCACACCCGCGGCGGTGGAGATGAGGAGCTGGTCCTGACTCAATTGGGCCGCGATCTCAGTGACGACGTCGGCGACCGATTTCGGCTTTACGGCGAGCACGATGGTGTCCGATGTGCGGGCGACCTCGAGGTTGTCGCACACCGTTCTCATGCCGGTCCTGGCTTCGAGCTCTGCGCGGTGCTTTTCCGAGCGGACCGAGAGGATTATCTCGGTCGCCGCGACGAGTCCCCTGCCGACCACTCCGGTCGCGATGGCTTCGCCGATCTTCCCGGCGCCGATGATCCCGAGTCTGTATTCCCGCGTCTGCATCGCGCCAGCTAGGCCTGGGGGGCTTGCTCGTCGGTCTCGAGGCCCTCGAGATATGTGTCGTAGTAGGGCTTGTCCTCATCGGATACGTGCTCGATCCTGATCCCGAAGACGCAGCGGTCGCCCTCCATGCGGGAATGGGCGACATAGCCTTCGCAGCGCACGAGGCGTTCTCCCTCGGGGGCTGGCACGCCAATCATGATGAACACGTTCGTCAGCGGATCGACGGCAGCGGCCGACGAGCAACGCAGTCCGCCACGGGAGATCTCGATTCCCTCGGCCCAGAGGTATTCCTCCCGGTTGGGGAAATAGCCGATGAGCTGATTGATCCTGAAGCGGCGGGACGAACGCTTTTCCTCCATGATGATCCCAGTATAATCTCCCCCATGGCAAACGCAAGCCTAAAGACAGCATCTCTTTCGCTCCGGGCACTTGAACCGCCGCCCTTCCGGAATGCAGGATAGGAGAGGATGCACGACGATAGGTCTTCCCTCCTGCCGCCCTCTCCGGCCGACCTGCCCCTGCTTTTCGAGGCATCGAGGCTCCTCGGGCGCTATGAGAGTATCACGGAGAGCATCGAGCCCCTGCTCTCCCTGCTCGAGGAAAGGGCAGGCTTCGGCTGCGCCCGGGCGGCCCTGGGTCGCGGCATCGAATCACCCCTTCCCTTCGATCCCCGCGCGGGGCTCAGGATCCTCTCGTCCGCTCTGGCAGGGCGCGCGCGCGTGCCGGCCGAGCTGAGCTTCGGCGAGGGCAGCCTTGGTCGCGCTATCGCGGGAGCCGCCCCTGTCATTGATGGTGACGAGGTGGCCCTCCCGATCCTGATCGGCGGCATCGGAGTCGGCGCCATATCCTTCAGGCCCAAGCCTGCCGCACGCGAGAGGACCCTGGTCCTCGGGAAGGCGGTCGCCGCCCTCGTCGCCGAGGCCGTGGCCTTGCGCAGGAAGCTCGCCAAGGCGGCCGAGGCCAGCCAGGATGAGCTTCCGGCCCGGGAGATTCCCGCAGCCTCCTCCGGCCTTCCCGGGGGGATCGTGGGGAGCTCCACGGCGATCAGGGAGCTTTTCGCCCTCATCGAGAGGGTCGCCAAAACCGAGACAACTGTCCTCATCACGGGCGAGAGTGGCGCCGGCAAGGAGCTCGTGGCCCGCGCCCTGCACGACAGTTCTCCCCGGTCGAGGAAGCCCTTCGTGGCCGTTAGCTGCGCCGCCCTGCCGGAGTCCCTGATCGAAAGCGAGCTCTTCGGGCACGAGAGGGGAGCGTTCACCGGGGCCCAGGTGCAGAGGAGGGGGCGTTTCGAGCTTGCAGATGGCGGCAGCCTCTTCCTCGACGAGATCGGTGAGCTGTCATCCAATGTCCAGGCGAAACTGCTCCGTGTGCTCCAGGAGGGGGAATTCCAGAGGGTTGGAGCCTCGGCGACCCTTCATGCCGATGTGCGGGTGATCGCAGCCACTAACCGCGATCTTGAGAGGGACACCGAAGACGGCCGTTTCCGCCGGGACCTGTTCTGGCGGCTCAATGTCTTCCCCATCAGGGTGCCTCCACTGCGCGAGCGCAGGCCCGACATCATCCTCCTCGCAGACCATTTCGCCGAGAAATACGGATCCCGGTCGGGGAAGAAGATCCTTCGGATCTCCAGCCCCGCCATCGACCTTCTCATGAGCTACCACTGGCCCGGCAATGTGCGCGAACTGGAGAATTGCATCGAGAGGGCCGTTGTCCTGAGCGCAGATTCGGTCATCCATGCCTACCACCTGCCTCCGAGTCTCCAGTCGGCAGAATCAACCGGAACCGGGCCTGGGTCGACCCTTGATGCGGCCCTGGCCCGCCTCGAGCGCGAACTCCTGATCGAGGCCCTCAAGATCTGCAAGGGGAATGCGGCTGCGGCGGCCAGGAAGCTCGGACTCAGCGAGAGGAGGATGGGCCTGGCGATGCGCCGATTTGGCGTGGATTGGCGGAGATTCCGTACACAGACGTAGGAAACGGTCGAAGAAACTACATCCATGTGGGGTTCGCTCTGGCTCCTCCCGGCGCAATAGCCTTGCGCGCGCAGGATATACCTCCTTTCAAGTCGTGGCACGCTTCTTGCTTGTAGGTGGCATCAGCGCATTGCCAGAAAAAGGGGAGCTTCAATGAACGGAAAGAACGCCCGGCCAGCCTCGATCACGGAAATCTATGGTTCGAATTGCTTTTCGAATGCTGTCATGAGGGAGAGGCTGCCAAAGAGCGTCTTCGCCGAACTCCTCCTTGTCCAGGCTGGCGAGCGCGAGCTCACCCTGGACATCGCCGAGGTCGTGGCGAGCTCGATGCGGGACTGGGCCCTCGAGCGAGGGGCGACCCATTTCACCCACTGGTTCCACCCTCTTTCGGGCCTGACCGCCGAAAAGCACGACTCCTTCATAGCCCCGACAGGGGACGGCCGGGTCGTCATGGAATTCTCGGGCAAGGAGCTGGTCAAGGGCGAGCCGGACGCGTCCAGCTTCCCATCGGGTGGCCTCCGGGCGACCTTCGAGGCCCGAGGCTACACGGCCTGGGATGTCACAAGCCCGGCCTTCCTCAAGAGTTCCCCCGAGGCTGGGATGACCCTCTGCATCCCCACGGCCTTTGTCTCGTACTACGGCCATGCCCTGGACAAAAAGGTCCCCCTCCTTCGGTCCATGCAGGCCCTGTCCAAGCAGGCTGTGCGGATCCTCGCCGTGCTTGGCCACGCCGAGGTGAAGCGGGTCATCCCCACGATCGGCCCCGAACAGGAATATTTCCTCGTGAAGCGGTCCCTGTATGACAAGAGGCCGGACCTCCTCCTGACGGGCAGGACGGTATTCGGCTCGATGCCCGCCAAGGGCCAGGAAATGGAGGACCACTATTTTGGCGCCCTCGAGGAAAAGGTCGCGGGCTTCATGCGTGAGCTCAACGCGGAACTCTGGGCAATGGGGGTTTCTGCGAAGACCCAGCACAACGAGGTCGCCCCGAACCAGTTCGAGATCGCCTGCGTCTATTCGACCTGCAACGTAGCCGCCGACGCGAACCAGCTCGCGATGGAGACGATAAGCAAGGTGGCTGAGCGCCACGGCATGGCGGCCCTCCTCCACGAGAAGCCCTATGCAGGGATCAACGGCTCGGGCAAGCACGTGAACTGGTCGATGGCCACAGACACTGGCGTCAACCTCCTCGAGCCGGGCAGCGATCCCGCGGCGGACGCCCGCTTCCTCCTTTTCCTGACCGCCGTGATCGAGGCCGTGGACCGCTACGCGACCCAGTTGCGGGCCGCCGTGGCCACCTCGGGCAATGACCACCGCCTCGGGGGAAATGAGGCCCCCCCCGCCATCATCTCCGTCTTCCTCGGCGACGAGCTCTCCGATCTGCTGAGTGCCTCGGCGGAGGGCAGGGCCTGCGTCTCGAAGGACGGGGGCTGCATCGAGATCGGAGCCGCCTCCCTCCCCAAGCTGCCGCGCGATCTCACCGACCGCAACAGGACGAGCCCCTTCGCATTCACCGGAAACAAGTTCGAGTTCCGCATGGTCGGCTCCTCCCAGTCGGTGGCGACTCCGACGGCGACCCTCAACACCGCGGTGGCCGAGGTCCTCTCCCATTTCGCCGACCGCCTCGAGGAGAGACTCAGGCAAGGCGCCGATCCCGCGAAAATCACTGCCGAGGTAAGGTCGATCATCGCCGAGTCCTACAAGGCACACAGACGGGTCGTGTTCAATGGCAATGGCTATTCCGAGGAATGGCACCGCGAGGCCGAGAAGCGGGGCCTTCCCCGCTTCAGGTCGGCGGTTGAGGTGATTCCGGAATTCGCCTCGCCAGTGGCGGTCGAACTCTTCACCAAGCACGCGGTCTTCAGCCGGGAGGAGATAGAGAGCCGCTGCGTCATCTATCTTGAGAAATATCTAAAGCAGGTGAACATCGAGGCCGGGGTGATGGTCGACATGTCGCGGCGCTCGATACTGCCAGCGGCGATCTCAAGCGCCGAGGATTTCGCCAGGGCGGCCTCGGCCATGGCCGCCGTCGGCGCGGCATCGTCGGTGCCCGAGCTCCGCGCCCGGAAGGTCGCCGAGCTCATCTCGACGGCCTCGGAGGACACCGAGCGCCTTGAAAAGGCCCTCCTCGCCGCCCAGGACATCGACGAGCCCCTCGCCCAGGCCCAGGCCTACCGCGAGAGCGTGGTCCCCCGCATGGAGTCGCTGAGGATGAAGGTGGATGCCCTCGAGAAGCAGGTGGCCAAGGATCGCTGGCCCTTCCCCAGCTACGAGGACCTGCTCTTCGGTCTCTGAAGCCTGAAGCCGCGCCCCAGGGAGGGCGCGGCTCTCGCCTCAACTCCTCCGCAGGGAGCTGGCTGCTTTCTCAAGGGCGAGGCGGATTTCCTCGCATGGCGCCGGACGCCCATTCACCAGGGTCGCCGCTACGATCCGTGCCTCGATGCAGGCTGCCTTGTCGTCCACGCGCCTTATTTCCTGTCTGAAAATGAACCGCAGCCGCCCATGCTGCTCGACCCGGGTCTGCACCACGAAGCGGTCGCCCGACCTGAGGCTCGAGCGGTAGTCGATCTCGGCCCTCGTCACGATGGCATCGATGCCCCGAGCGTGGAGATCGGAGAAATCGAGACCGATCTCCCGAAGGAACTTGTGCCTGGCGTGCTCCAGGTAGTTCTGGTACACGGAATTGTTGACAATGCCCTGCAGGTCGAGCTCGTAGTCCCTGACCTCGAATCCGATTTCATGCATCCATGCCCCGTCCCCCACTGCCTTGTCGCCCATGTGCCCCTCCTCGCCGCGTCCGATTCCGGTCAACGCACGACCTCGAAACATGGTATAATCCGAAGCGATGAAGATCCTCAAGCGGATCGCCCCCTTTGCGGTTATCGTGGCGGCCGCCATTGTCCTTCTGTACGCGCCGGACATCGGACCGGAACGTTATACGGACCTGGGCAGCTATTTCCGCGTCGAAAGGGCGCGTCAGGCCCTCTCCGGCCTGGCCGTGGCCGTGGTTTCGAACGGCTCCCTCATCTACGTCGATGCCTTTGGCCACGACGGCTCTGGCCGGAGCCTCGGTCCCAACAGCCAGCTTTTCGTGGGAGCGGCGGCCAGGACCCTCGCCGGGGTCGCCGCGGCCTCCCTTGTGCGTGACGGCAGGCTGGACATCGATGCCCCGGTCAGGAAGTACCTCCCCTGGTTCGGCTTCGCAGGCGGCTCGGGCCTGGAGGTCACTGCGCGCCACCTCCTCTCGCACACGTCGGGAGTCACCGAATCTGGATTCGACGATGCCCACGACTCCGCGTCCGACCTGACCGCGGCGGTGCGTTCACTGCTCGAGGCGGTGCCCGTCGCCCCCCCCGGCGCGGAGTTCCACCTTATCAACACCGACTATCAGGCTCTTGGCCTCGTCATGGAGAAGGTCTCGGGCGAGCGCTATTCCGATCTCATCGCCGACCTCGTCTTCAAGCCCCTGGGCATGAGCGGGAGCACTGCGCGGTCGGAGGATCTGCGAAAGGCGATCCCGCAGGGCAACGGCTCCTTCTTCGGCATGTCCCTCCAGCGGGCCCAGACCCAGAGGCCTTTCGGAGCGCCCTCGGCCTACATCGTCTCCACGGCTTCTGATCTTGGAGTCTACCTCGCCTTCCTCGCGGCGCCAGAGAGGCAGCGACGCCCGCCACTTCCCCAGCGCTCCGTGACCAGGCTGTTCGAGCCCCTTGTCCCGGGCATCGCCTATGGCTGGGGCTGGTCCCTCCAGGAGGACAAGGGCCTGCGATCGGGCTCCAGCGACGGGCCGCTTGACGGCTTTTCCTCCCGCATAGTCGTTTGGCCACAGGAAAGAAACGGAGTCGCGATCGCCGCGACCCAGAATTCCCTGCTCCAGTCTTCCCTCTCCCTGCCCGCCCTCGCCGCGGGCGCAAGGCGGATCATCCGCGACGGAGCCACTGATAGGCCCTTCCCCCTCGGCCGCCTGTACATCCTCCTTGCCGTCATAGCCGCTGTCCACATTCTCGTGCTTTCCGCCCAGACCGGGGGCGCGCTCCGCTGGGCCAAGGACATCAAGGGAAGGGCCGACGCAGTCGGAGCGCCCGGGCCGATCCGCTTCGCGATGGCGCGCTCGGTCCTCGGGCTTGCCCTGCGCTGCGTGGTGTTCGCCCTCGCCCCGGCTGCCCTCGGCCTCGCCCTGCACCGGGGGCTCTCCTGGAACATGGCCTTCGCCCTCGAGCCGGGAATCGCTGCCTGGTTCACATCGGCCTGTTTCTTCGGGTCGCTACGCAACGTCGCCCGTCTGGCCTGGCTGCGCGGGGCCCGGTCGATCAGGCGACCCCGCTAGGAGTATCTGTCTTGCGAGAAGCTTAATATCATGATAATTTATTCATTACTGGCTTCACATGAATAAGATAGGAGTATATGATTATTATATGACTGCTGAAATTATTTCCAGGGACCCCGAGTGGCCCTATTCAAAGGCAAAGACCGCCGTCCTTACGGCGGCTGCCTCCGTGATCTGTGAGAGTGGTCCCAGGGCCGCTACACTCAAGAACATCGCCGGGAGGGCCGGCATCACCGAGCCGGCGATCTTCCGCCACTTCGAAGGTGTGGACGGCCTCTTCGATGGCCTCTTCCACGCCTACGAGCGCGTGTACAGCCGCTTCGACGAGGCCTACCACGGGGACGAGCGAGGACTCCTGCGTCTGCGCACCGCCGTGCTCACCATCATCGACTACTTCGCCGCCAGCCGCGAGTTCGCCTACATACTCCTCCACGCGCAGGGCGTCTTCCGGGGCTACCCCGAGCTCAAGCGCAAGATAAGCGAGTACTCCGCGAGAGACAGGGCGAACGTCATGGAATGCATCGTCGAGGGCATCGCGCGCGGCGAGATCCGCAGCGATGCGGATCCCCAGTCGATGGCCGTCTCCATCCTCGGAGCCGTGACGATCACTGTCATGGTGTGGATCGAGTCCTCCTTCTCCTTCGACCTCCGGGAGCTCGCCGATCGCAGGTGGGACGACATCGAGCTTCTGATCTCCAAGCCCGGGGCCCGCCGCCTGCCCAAGCGCAAGATCGTCGCGGCGGCTCCCCCGCCCCCGCCCCAGGTCGTGAAGAAGAGCCCTGGCGCTAGGGCGAAGGCCGCCCCCGAACCGGCTCCCGCCAGGAAGGCGGCCGCGAAGAAGACAGCGTCGAAACAGCTGCCCACGAAAAAGGCTTCTGCCCCCGCCAAGAAGGCGGCCAAAAAGCCGGTTCCCAGCTCCAGGAGAAAATGATGGCCCGGGGTCAGGCGGGTTTCCCGCTCCCCCGGGAGCGGCATGAATCCGCCGGCCTTGGGGGACTATTCCTCCTCGATCCGGACATTGTCTTTCTTAATCACGGCTCATTCGGGGCGAGGCCGGCGATAGTGGCCGAGGAACAGGCAAGGTTCAGGAGCCTGGCCGAGGCCGAGCCCGTCCGCTTCCTGGCCCGTGACTCGGGCGTCCTCCTCGAGGGCGCGCTCGCCTGGCTGGCTAGCCTAGTGGGAGCCTCGGTCAGGGACCTCGCCTTCGTGGAAAACGCCACAACAGCGGTTGGCATCGCCGCCCGCTCGCTTGGGCTCGCCAGCGGTGACGAGGTGATCGGGACAGACCACGAATACGGGGCCTGCGCCGAGTCCTGGAGCCGGGCCTGCGCCGCCCGCGGAGCCAGCTATCGCGCCGTCCACGTGCCCCTACCCTACGAGGGCGATGAGGCCTTCATCGCCTCCCTCGAGGCTGCGATTGGCCCCAGGACGAAGGCCATCTTCATCTCCCATGTGACAAGCCCCACCGCCCTTCAGTTGCCGGTGGCCGAGGTCTGCGCAACGGCGAGGGAACGCGGCCTGCTGTGCGTGGTCGATGGCGCCCATGCCCCGGGTCAGCTCGACCTCGACCTCGACTCGCTTGGTGCCGATTTCTATGCGGGCAACTGCCATAAGTGGCTCTGCGCGCCCCTTGGCTCGGCCTTCCTGCACGTGCGCAGGGGCCTTCATGCCTCGGTCGAGCCTCCCGTCGTGAGCTGGGGTCTTGTCGACGAGTCGGCGGGCAGCTGCGACCACGATCCCTATGCTGGCTGCGATGCCCTCGCGCGGCGGCTGCGCTGGCAGGGCACCCGAGACCTCTCGGCCTTCCTGTCTGTGCCGGCGGCGATCGATTTTTGCCGGGTCCACGCGAGCGAGGCTGGACCCTGCGCCTGGCTGGCCGCCGACACGGCCCTCAAGGCCTCGGCCCAGCTGGGGACACGGAGCCTTGTGCGCGAGGGCTCTTCCTTGAGGATGTCCCTCGTCGCCCTGCCCCCTTGCGACGCTCAGCGTCTCAAGACCGCCCTGTTCGACAGCTGGAGGATAGAGGTCCCGGTGACTTCCTGGTGCGGCGCCTCATTCCTGCGCCTGTCCTTCCATATCTACAACGACAAGGCCGATGCCGAGGCCCTGCTCGAGGCCCTTGGCGAGCTTTTCAAGGAAGGGCTTCCGCGTTTCTAGTCGCCCTTCTGCTGCTCGCAGTCCACTTCGACCAGGCCCTCCTCCTCCTCGATGATATCCTCGCACTCGAAAAGCTCGGGTGCGGGGACGGCCTTGAACTCCTGCTCCAGGATCATCTTGTCCTCGCTCTCCTTGTCCATCGCGCGCCTCCTTTACTTTCTTGAGTAGGGTGTCCCGTCGAGGGGCAATCTGGTCCTCGTCAGGCCGTCCATGGCGAAATAGGCCCCCGCGACGGCGGCAGCCGTGGGGATCGAGGATATCTCGCCGATCCCCTTCGCTCCGTAGCCCGCGCCCGCGATCCCGCCATCGGCCGCGTTGCCTGAGCCCGCCTTCCTGACGATGATGGTCTCCATGGGGGGCACATCGCCCGCCCTCATCAGCCCCAACTGGCCAAAACGGGCAGTCGGCACGCAGTCGACCATGGGGAAGGCCTCGGTCAGCGCGAAGCCGAGGCCCATCACGACTCCGCCTTCTACCTGTCCCTCGAAGGCCAGGGGGTTAACGACCAGGCCTGAATCGTGGGCAGCCACTACGCGTTCCAGACGCCCCGCGGAATCCAGGGCGACGAGCTGGCAGGCGTAGCTATAGGCGACATGGCGCACCGGATTGGTCTTGGCGCTGTCGAAGGGGTCTGTCTCGGCGGAGTATTCGGCCCTGAACTCGCGGCCAGCGAGGGCCGCGAGCGGGAAGGAGGGATCAGGCACCGGGGAAGCCTGGCTGGGGGATCCCTCTGGCGCCGCCGAGGCCAGAGAGGCGCGCAACGCGTCCACCGCGGCGAGGCAGGCCAGCCTGCAGGCCTGGCCGGTGATGAGGGTCTGGCGCGACGCCGTGGTCGTGCCGGAGTCGGGCGTCGAGGCCGTGTCGGGCAGGGCGACCTCGACCCTCTCTGGCGGAAGGGAGAGGGTGTCGCAGGCGATCTGGGTGAGGACGGTCGCGAGGCCCTGGCCGATGCATGCCGCCCCGGTGAGGACCTGGACAGCCGCGCCACCGATGACGAGACGGCAGCGGCCGATATCGGGATGTCCAACGCCGATGCCGGTGTTCTTGAAGCCGCAGGCGAGCCCCGCCCGGCCACCCGAAGCATCGAAGGCCGGTTTCACGGCGAGGAGGCATTCCTCGAGGGCGGTGTCGGGGCCGGCCAGCTGGCCGTTGGGGAGGGCCTGTCCGGGACGGACGGCGTTGCGGTAGCGGATCTCCCAGGGGCTGATCCCGGCCTTCTGCGCAAGGAGGTCGAGGGCGCTCTCCATGGCGAAGGCGACCTGCGGCACGCCAAAGCCCCGGTAGGCGCCGGCCGGTGGATTGTTGGTGAAGACCGCGAGGCCCTCGACATCGATGCTGTCGTAGGCGTAGGGTCCGCCGAGGTGGGTGACGGCGCGGTGGAGGACGGGACCACCCAGGGAGGCATAGGCCCCTGTGTCTGCGACGATCCGTGCCTTGGTCCCCAGGATCCTGCCGTCCCTGTCGCAGCCGACCGAGAGCTCGATCCTCATGGCGTGGCGCTTGGGATGGACCCGGGTGCTCTCAGCCCGGCCGAGGGTGCATTTCACCGGCCTGAGCGAGAGCCAGGCGAGGAGGGCCGAGTGGTGCTGGACTGTCTGGTCCTCCTTGCCACCGAAGCCGCCGCCGACATAGGCCGAGGAGACCCGCACCTTCTCCTCGCCTATGCCGAGGGTGTCGGCGATGTACTTCCTTCCATCATAGACGTTCTGCTCTCCGGTATGCACGCGCACGAGGCCCTCTCTGTCCGGGGGGAAGGCGAGGGCGCTCTCCGGCTCGAGGAAGGCATGGTCGGAGAAAGGGGTCTCGAAGCTCGCGGTCACGCTGTGCGCGGCAGAGGCTATGGCGGCCGCGGCGTCACCCCTGCGGAGCTCGATGCGCGAGAGGATGTTCCCGCCGGGATGGATGTCCGGTGCCCCCGCGGCGAGGGCTTCCTCGGGATCGCGAAGGGGCTCGAGGACCTCGTACTGGACCAAGATGAGGCCGAGGGCCTCACGCGCGATCGCCTCGGTCTCGGCTGCCACGAGGGCGATTGCGTCGCCCACGTACCTGGTCTCCTCACCCGGCTTTATGAGGCTTGGCCAGTCGGCCACGACATGGCCGGTGTATCGCTTGCCGGGAATGTCCTCCCAGGTCGCGACAACCGCGACACCGGGAAGGGCGCGGGCGGCCGAGACGTCGATCGATACGAGCCTGGCCCGCGGATGGGGGGTCCTGAGTGCCGCGCCGAATAGCATCGCGGGAGGCTCGTCCAGGTCGTCGACGAACTTGGCCACGCCGCGGGCCTTCTTGAGGGCATCGACACGTGAAAGCCGGCCGCCGATCGAAGCCGCCTTGTCGCTTTGAGGGGAGGGGGCTCCTCCGGATCGGTATGCGGCGGCCTTGAGGACCGCGGCGACGATCTTCTGGTAGCCGGTGCAGCGGCAGAGGTTCCTGCGAAGGCCCGTCCTAGCCTCGGCCTCGCTGGGCGATGGATTCTTGTCGAGGAGGGCCTTCGTGGCCAGGACCATGCCGGGTGTGCAGTATCCGCACTGGACCGCTCCAGCCTCGGCGAAGGCGCG